>JBKPPO010000184.1:0-10652 GCA_046733635.1 Pseudomonadota bacterium
TCGAGCGGGATGACCGCTTCGGACTTGAGGCCCACGTTGACGACGACCATGTCACTGCCTACGTCGACGACGAGGCCGGTCAGGATCATTCCGGGGCGGATTCGCTGGTTAGCGAGGCTTTGCTCAAAGAGCTCGGCAAAAGATTCAGTCATTGATGTTCCACTTCCGCGGCCCGTCTGTTTTTTTCGAGCCGCGTTGATTGACGCTCACGGAAAATCCGTTCCCGGTGAGTAGATTGATGAAGCCCTGCGTCCGTGCAGAGCGCCTGAAAATCTCTACGCTTTCGGCCAGAGACCCCGTTCGCGCCCGAGCGAGAGGACCCGCTCGACGACGTCTTCGATACTCAATCCGGTGGAGTCGAGTAGCTCTGCGTCAGGCGCGGGTTTGAGGGGAGCTACCTGGCGGGTGGAATCCCGCAAGTCGCGCTCCGCGATCTCCCGCGAAAGGGCGGCAAGACTAGCAGCGGACCCCTTTTCGATCAACTGCTTATGGCGCCTTTGCGCCCTTTCTTCGGCGCTGGCGGTGAGGAAAACCTTCAGCCGGGCCTCCGGAAAGATGACCGTCCCCATGTCCCGGCCGTCGGCGACCAGGCCGGGCGCCTGGGCGAAGGATCGCTGGCGGTCGGTCAGCGCCGCCCGGACGGCGGGCCAGGCGGCGACCCGGGAGGCCCCGACGCCCGCTTCGGCGGTCCGAATGTCGCGAGTGACGTCCTGGCCATCGAGGAGGACCTTCTCCTCATCGCCGGTGCCACCGAATTCCACGCGCATGGTTCGAGCGATCGAGACGTGTTCACCGACGTCGTCAGGATCGACATTGCGGCGTTTTCCGCCGAAGGCGACCAGCCGGTACAGCGCCCCGCTGTCCAAGAGGCGCCAGCCCACGCGCGAGGCAACGATGCGGCTGATGGTGCCTTTTCCGGAACTCGAGGGGCCGTCGATGGTGGCCACGGGTACTGCCTGGGTCATTGGCCCGAAGGCTACCAAGCTTCCCATGCCGCCAGGAACCGATCGTTCTGCTCCACCGTGCCCAGCGTGACGCGAAGGTGTTCCGGGAGGTGGTAGTTGCCGACCGGGCGCACGATGATTCCGCGACGAAGCAGCTCGTCGAATCGTTGGCGTGCATTTGCACCGGCATGCAGCATCAGGAAATTGCCGGCCGACGGCAGCACGGCCGTGCCGCCCAACCGCAGCCGCGCCGCCACGCGCTCGCGTTCGCGCACCGCGAGGGCCACGGCCTTTTCCACATGCGCCAGGTCATCCAGCGCCGCGGCAGCGCCGGCGAGTCCCACGGCAGATACGTTGAAGGCCTGCCGAACGCGATTGAGCATGTCGGCCACGGACGCATGACTGACCGCATAGCCCACGCGTACACCCGCGAGGCCGTAGGCCTTCGAAAAAGTGCGCACCACGACGAGGTTCCGGAATCGCGGCAACCAGGCCACGCCGTCCTGCAGGACCGCGGCGTATTCGAAGTACGCCTCGTCGAGCACGACGAGGACGTGCGAGGGCACGCCGGCGATGAAAGCCTCGAGCTCGGCGGGCGGAACCCAGGTGCCGGTCGGGTTGTTAGGATTCGCGATGAACACGAGCCGCGTGTCCGGGGTGATGGCGCGGGTCATGGCGGCGAGGTCGTGTCCGAGCGGCATGGGTGAATCCGCCGGCGTGGCGGCCGTCACGACTCCCTTCGCGCCCGTGGCCTGCACGGCGATCGGATAGACGGCGAACGCATACTGCGAATAGATAGCCTCGAGCCCCGGCTTGAGGAATGCCTCCGCGATCAGCACCAGCACGTCATTGGAGCCGTTGCCCAGCGTGATCTGGTTGGGCGCGACGCCGAGCCGGGCTGCGAGCTTCGACTTGAGCACGTGTCCGCTGCCATCCGGATACAGCCAGCTCTCCCCCACCGCGGCGCGCATGGCGTCGAGCGCACGCGGACTCGGACCCAACGGATTCTCGTTGGATGCGAGCTTGATGATGTCGGTGAGGCCGAGCTCGCGCTGCAGCTCTTCGATGGGTTTGCCGGGGACGTAAGGCGACAGCGAACGGACGTTGTCGACGGCCAACTGGCCGGGATCGGGATGGGACATTGCGCGAATGCTAGAGCTTCGGCGCGAAGATTGACACCGGCTCACGGTTGCCGGAAGCATGGCCGCATGAAGACGCGACTGCTGCCCCTGCTCTTCCTGGTCTCGTGCTGCCCGGCCGCGATCGCCGTGGAACTGCCGGATTACGTGCGTTACCGGGAAGACGCGGTCAGCGCGCGGCTGGAGGTCGCGATCCGCACGCTCACGCTGCCCTCGGGCCAGAAGGTGGACCTCATCGGCGTGGTCCACATCGCCGACGGCTCTTACTACCAGGCGTTGAACCGCCGATTCGCGAAATACGATTCAGTGCTCTTCGAGCTGGTCGGGGATCCGGAGGCGTTGACGGCGCGCGCGGCGCCGCGGGATGCGGGCGCTCATCAACCCGGCAATGGCGCGGTAGGCACGCTCCAGCAGGCGGCGAGCAGGTATCTGAACCTCACGTTCCAGCTCGACGCCATCGACTACACCGGCAGCAACATGCTGCACGCGGACCTGTCGTTCGAGGAACTGGCGGCGCTGCAGCGCGAACGCGGCGAAACATTGCTCACGTTGTTCGCCCGCGCCATGCAGGCGCAGATGAAGGGACAGATGACGGGCCAGGCGAACGCGGCCATGCGGGAGTTCGACACGCTCGGCCTCATCCGCATCCTGCTGAGCCCGGATTCCGCGTTGGCCTTCAAGAAATCGCTGGCGCGGATGTTCGACGGGATGGAAGCCATGACCGCGGCGATGGAAGGCGACAGCGCTTCAGCGATCCTCGGCGGGCGCAACGATGCGGCCGTGAAGAAAGTGAAGGAAGTGCTCGCCCGAAAGGGCCAACGCCACATCGCCGTGTTCTTCGGTGGAGCTCACATGCCCGGAATCGAGATGACGCTGAAGAACGAGTCAGGCGCGACGGCCTCCGGAGAGGAGTGGCTGCCGGCGTGGACGATGATGAAGTGAGGTGAAGTATGGGGACATTCCTCGTTTCCCAGAAAAAGGGGACGCACCTGAAGCAGGTACGTCCCCTTTTGCCCGCTGCGCGGGGAAACGGGGAATGTCCCTCTCTAACTCACCGCGCGCGGGTACGACCCCAGCACCCGGAACAACGAAGCCCGCTTCTTGAGCGCGGCCAGCGCCTTGGCCACGTGCGGATCCTCGGCGTGACCATCGATGTCGAGGAAGAACACGTAGTCCCACTTCTTCTTGCGCGAGGGACGCGACTCGATGCGCGTCATGCTGACCTTGTGTTTGGCCAGCGGTTCGAGCAGGCGGAACAAGGCGCCTGACTCGTCGGTATGCAGGCCAGAGCAGAGGATCGTGGTCCGGTCGTCTCCCGACGGTTTGAAGAACTTCCGGCCCACGACGAAGAAACGCGTGGTGTTGTCGTCGCGATCCTCGATCTCGGTGGCCAGTAGTTTGAGGCCGTAGACGTCGGCGGCGGTTTCACCGGCGATCGCGGCCGTGCCCTCTTCATCGCGCGCGCGACGCGCGCCTTCGGCATTGCTCGAGACGGGGATGCGCGGCACCCCGGGCAGGTGTTCGTCGAGCCAGCCGCGGCACTGCGCGAGCGACTGCGGATGGCTGCAGATGCGCTTGATCTTGTCGAGGCGGTCCATGCCGCCCATGAGGAACTGGTGGATCCGCAATTCCACTTCGCCGCAGATGCGCAGCGGGGAACCCAGCAGCTGATCCAGCGTGTGGTTCACCGATCCTTCGGTGGAGTTCTCGACGGGAACGACGCCGAAATCGGCGAGCCCCGCTTCGACCTCATGGAAGACCTCGTCCACCGACGCAAGCGCCAGCGCGCGGACCGAGTGGCCGAAATGCTTGAGCGTGGCGGTTTGCGAGAACGTCCCTTCGGGACCGAGGAAGCCCACCTTCAGCGGTTCTTCCTGCGCGAGGCAGGCGGACATGATCTCGCGGAACAGCCGCAGGATTTCCTCGTTGCGCAACGGACCCTTGTTGCGCTCGCGGGCCATGCGCAACACCTGCGCTTCTCGTTCGGGCCGGTAGTAATCCACCGTGTGGCCGTCGGCATGTTTGGACACGCCGGCCTGTCGGGCCAGGCCGGCGCGTTCGTTCAACAAGGCATGGATGCGCGAATCGACGTCGTCGATCTTCGCGCGCAGTCCCGCCAGCGGGTCTTGCGCCGCTGACTTCCCGGAACCTGATCTGGACCGCTTCTTTGCTTTCGCCATGATGGCGTGAGTTATATCACCCGCGCCGCGAGCACGCCCGGGATCGCGCGCACCTTCTCGAGCACCGAGTTGTCCACGGCGCCATCGGTGTCGATGAGCGTATACGCGTACTCGCCCTTGGACTTGTTGAGCAGCTCCGCGATGTTCAGCGACGCGCCGGCCAGCGCGGTCGAGATCTGACCGACCATGTTCGGCACGTTGCTGTTCGCGATGCAGATGCGCGAGGTCTTGGCCGCACGCGGCAGCACCATCTCGGGGAAGTTCACGCTGTTCTTGATGTTGCCGTTCTCGAGGTAGTCCTTGACGGTGTCGGCCACCATCACGGCGCAGTTGTCCTCGGCCTCGTTCGTGGAGGCGCCCAGGTGCGGCAGCGTCACGATCTTCGGGTGGTCCTTCGTGGCGTTGGTCGGGAAGTCGCAGACGTAGCCTTGCAGGCGGCCGTCGTCGAGCGCCGCGACAATCGCCTTCTCATCGACGATGGGCGCGCGTGCGAAGTTCAGGATCACGCCGTTCTTGCGCATGAGCTTGAGACGGGCTTCGTTGACGAGGCCACGGGTTTCCGGCGTCAGCGGCACGTGGACCGAGATGACGTCCGAGCGCACGAAGAGGTCGTCGAGGGAGAGCGCCTGCTCGACGTTCGAAGACAGCTGCCAGGCGCGCTGCACGGTGATCTGGGGGTCATAGCCCAACACCTTCATGCCGAGATGCAGCGCGGTGTTGGCGACTTCCACGCCGATGGCGCCGAGGCCGATCACGCCCAGCGTGCGGCCGGGTAGTTCGAAGCCCACGAAGTTCTTCTTGCCCTTCTCCACGGCCACGTCGATGGCATGGTCGTCGCCGGACTGCGCCTTGGCGAAGGACCAGGCCTGGGTGATGTTGCGCGCGGCCAGGAACATGCCGGCCAGCACGAGCTCCTTCACGGCGTTGGCGTTGGCGCCGGGCGCGTTGAACACCGGGATGCCCTTCTTGGAGAGCGCTTCGACCGGGATGTTGTTGGTGCCCGCGCCGGCGCGGCCGATGGCGCGCACGGAATCGGGGATCTGGATCTTGTGCATGTCGGCCGAGCGCACGAGGATCGCGTCGGGGTTGCCGATCTCGCTCGCGACTTCGAAGCGGTCGCGCGGCAGGCGCTCGAGGCCCTTGATCGAGATGTTGTTCAGGGTCTGGATCTTGAATCGCATCGTCTAACTCCTTGCTCCCGGACATTCTTGCCCGAGGCGTCAGGACCGCTGACGTCATTGCCAACGGTCATTGGAACCGGGGCCAGGCCTGGCCCCTTTTGCTAGCAAATGGGGAGTGACCCCATTTCTTCAGGCATTCCGCTGCTGGAATTCCTTCATGAACTTGATCAACGCATCGACACCTTCCGGCGGCATCGCGTTGTAGATGGACGCACGCATGCCGCCCACCGAACGATGGCCCTCCAGATTCACGAGGCCCGCTTTCTTGGCTTCGTCGCAGAAAGTCTTGTCGAGATCGGGCTTGGCGAGCGTGAACGGCACGTTCATCCACGAGCGCGCATTCGGCGCGACCGGGCTCTTGTAGAAACCGCTGCCTTCGATGAAGTCGTAGAGCTTCTTCGCCTTGGTGCGATTCCGCTCTTCCATGGCCTTGAGGCCACCCTGCTTCTTGAGCCACTTGAACACGAGGCCCGCGAAGTACCAGCCGAACGTGGGCGGCGTGTTGAGCATCGAACCTTCGTCGGCCATGGCCTTGAAGTCCCAGACCGCGGGCGTGCCGGGGCGCGCCTTGCCGATGAGGTCCTCGCGCACGATCACGACGACGATGCCCGAAGGACCGATGTTCTTCTGCGCACCGGCATAGATGAGGCCGAACTTCGACACGTCGATGGGACGCGACAGGATGGTGGAGCTGAAGTCCGCGACGAGCGGCACGCCGTTCGTCTCCGGCACGTAGTCGAACTCCACGCCACCGATGGTCTCGTTCGGCGTGTAGTGGAAATACGCGGCATTGGGCGTGAGCTTCAGCGCGCCCTGCGCCGGCACCGTCGAGTAGTTGGACGCCGCTTCGTCCGCGGACACGTTGACCTTGCAGAAGCGCTTGGCTTCTCCGATGGCCTTCTTGGACCAGGCGCCGGTGTTGACGTAATCCACCGTGGAATCGGCGGTGGTCAGGTTCATCGGGATGGCCGAAAACATGCCGGTGGCGCCGCCCTGGAGGAACAGCACCTTGTAATTCGCGGGAACGTTGAGCAGCTCGCGCAGGTCGGCTTCCGCCTCCTGGGCCACGGCGATGAACGCCTTGCTGCGATGGGACACTTCCATCACCGACATGCCACTGTTCTTCCAGTTGGTCATCTCGGATTGGGCCTGCTCGAGAACCTCGAGCGGAAGCGTGGCCGGGCCTGCGGCGAAATTGAATACGCGCATCGTCGTTTCCTCCAGCCGGACCTTATTGCCCGACCGTTCGTTACCCCCGGACGTTATTGCCCGGGGGCGCGGAATATATCAGGAGGCCGGGGTGTCCGGCGTGCCCTCATTCGAAGAATCACCCTCCGGGAGCCCCGGCGGGGCCTCGGCGGCAGCCGAATCCTCGCCCAGGCTGTCGATTCGCTCGACGCCCGTCAGGCGCTCGCCCTCATCCAGGCGGATGAGGCGCACACCCTGCGTGTTGCGTCCCACCACCGAGATCTCGCCCACCGGCGTACGCACCAGCGTTCCCGTGGAGCTGATCAGCATGATCTCGTGGTCCGGATTCACCTGAAGCGCGGCCACCATCTCGCCGTTGCGATCCGTGGTCTGCAGCGCGATCACGCCCTGGCCACCGCGGCCATGCGCCGGGAAGTCTTCGAGCGGCGTGAGCTTGCCGTAACCGTTCGCGGAAGCCGTGAGGATGTGCCCCTCGGCGATCACGATCAGCGAGATGAGTTCCTGTCCTTCGGCGAGCTTGATGCCGCGCACGCCCGTGGCCTCGCGGCCCATCGGACGCACCTCCTCCTCATGGAATCGAATGGACTTGCCACCCGACGAAGCGAGGATGACTTCGCGTTTGCCATCGGTGAGCGCGACACCCACCAGGCGATCGCCTTCATCCAGCCCCACGGCGATGATGCCGCTGGCGCGCGGCCGCGAGAACGCCGACAGCGGCGTCTTCTTGACCGTGCCCTGGCTCGTCGCCATGAACACGAAGTGTTCGTCATCGTACTGCTTGATGGGCAGGACGGCGTTGATCTTCTCGCCCTCCTCCAGCGGCAACAGGTTCACCATGGGTTTGCCGCGCGAGCCGCGGCCCGCGAGCGGCAGTTCGAACACCCGCTTCCAGTACACCTTGCCGCGGTTGGAGAAGCAGAGAATCGTGTCGTGTGTGTGCGCCACGAACAGCTTCTCGACGAAGTCCTCATCCTTCACCGCGGTGGCGGCCTTGCCGCGGCCGCCGCGGCGCTGCACCTGGTACTCCGTGACGGGCTGGCTCTTGGCGTACCCGGCATGCGAGAGCGTGACGACCACGTCCTGCGGCTCGATGAGGTCTTCGGTAGATAGATCGAGGTGATCGCGGTTGATCTCGGTGCGGCGCGCGTCGCCGTACTGGTCGCGGATCGCGATGAGTTCCTCGCGCACCACCTGCGTGAGGCGCTCGGGCCGGGCGAGGATGTCCGTGAGGTCGACGATGAGCGCCAGCAGTTCCTGGTACTCGTTGATGATCTTGTCCTGCTCCAGGCCCGTGAGCCGGTGCAGGCGCATGTCGAGGATGGCCTGCGCCTGGACGTCCGAGAGCCGGTAACCCACGCCACCTTCTCCGGTGACGCCGAGATCACTCGCGAGTCCTGCGGGACGCGTGGATATCTCGCCGGCGCGCGCCAGCATTTCCGGCACGGCGCCCGAGGTCCAGGTGCGCGAGGTCAACGCGACCTTCGCCTCCACCGACGACGGCGACGCCTTGATGAGCGCGATCACATCGTCGATGTTGGCGAGCGCGACCGCCAGGCCTTCCAACACATGGGCGCGATCGCGCGCTTTCGCGAGATCGAAAATCGTGCGGCGTGTGACGACTTCGCGGCGATGCCGGATGAACGCTTCCAGCATCTCCTTGAGACCGAGAAGTTTCGGCTGGCCGTCGATGAGCGCGACCATGTTGATGCCGAACACGGTCTCGAGCGGCGTCAGCGCAAACAACTTGTTGAGCAGCACCTCGGCCACTTCACCGCGCTTGAGCTCGATGACGATGCGCATGCCGTCCTTGTCGGACTCGTCACGCAGGCCGTCGCTGGAGATGCCATCGATCTGCTTCTCGCGGACGAGATCCGCGATGCGCTCGATGAGGCGCGCCTTGTTCACCTGGAACGGCAGCTCGGTGACGATGATGGCCTGGCGGCCACCCTTCTCCATGTCTTCGATGCTCGTGCGCGCACGGATCGAGAGGCGGCCGCGGCCGGTGCGATAGGCCGTGGCGATCTCGCTCGCGCCATTGATGATGCCGGCCGTGGGAAAATCCGGACCCGGCACGTGCTGCATGAGTTCGGCCAGCATGACCTCGGGGTTGTCGAGAACCGCGAGGCAGGCGTTCACGATCTCGTTGAGGTTGTGCGGCGGGATGTTGGTGGCCATGCCCACCGCGATGCCGGCGGAGCCGTTGACCAGCAGATTGGGGAAACGCGCCGGCAGCACCGAGGGCTCGATCTCCGAGCCGTCGTAGTTGGGCACGAAGTCGACCGTTTCCTTTTCGATGTCCGCCAGCAATTCGCTGGTGATGCGCGCCATGCGCGCTTCCGTGTATCGCATCGCGGCCGGCGCGTCGCCGTCCACGGAGCCGAAGTTGCCCTGGCCATCGACGAGCAGGTAACGCAGCGAGAAATCCTGCGCCATACGCACCAGCGCGTCGTACACCGCGCTGTCGCCGTGCGGGTGGTATTTGCCGATGACGTCACCGACGACACGCGCGGATTTCTTGTAGGCCTTGTTCCAGTCGTTGCCGAGCTCGCGCATGGCGAACAGGATGCGGCGATGCACGGGCTTCAGGCCGTCGCGAACGTCCGGGAGCGCGCGGCCGACGATCACGCTCATGGCGTAATCGAGGTACGACTGGCGCATCTCGTCTTCGAGATTCACAGGCAGGATTTCGCGTGCGATTTCGTTCCTGGAAGGGCCCGAAAAAAGGTGCGGGATTCTAGCAAGCAGGCATTGCGAAAAGGCCTGTTTTCACTCGCGTTTCTTCTATACTTCGGCACCTCATGAACACCCCCCGGAAATCACCCGACGCACCCGTTTCGCAGCCCGCCGGAGATCCCGCGGAAATCGCGAAATTCGAGGCGTCCGCGCATCGGTTCTGGGATGTGGATGGCGAGTTCAAACCACTGCACCGGCTCAATCCCGTGCGTGCGCGTTACGTGCAGGAGCGATGCACGCTCGCCGGCGCGCGAGTGCTCGACGTGGGTTGCGGCGGTGGTTTGCTGGCCGAATCCCTGGCGCGCGCGCAGGCGCGCGTCACGGCCATCGATCTCGCGCCGAGCATGATCGAGACGGCGCGGCTGCATGCGCTGGATTCGGGGCTCCACATCGACTACCGGCTGGAATCGGCGGAATCGCTGGCATCGGAACCGATCGACGCTTTCGATGTGCTCACGTGTATGGAAATGCTCGAGCACGTGCCGGATCCGGCCGCCACCGTGAACGTGTTCGCCAGGCTCGTGCGGCCGGGCGGCGATGTGTTCATCTCCTCGATCAAGCGGAATCTCAAGTCGTTCGCCATGGCCATCGTCGGCGCGGAGTACATCGCGCGGCTGGTGCCGCGCGGCACCCACGAATACGACCGGCTGCTGCGGCCTTCGGAGATCGCGAGATTCGCCCGGGACGCCGGCCTCGATGTCGTCGACATTGCCGGCCTGCAGTACGACCCGCTGCGTGAACAGTGCTCGCTCGATTCCGATCCTTCGGTCAACTACCTCATGCATCTCAAGCGCCGGTCAAACCACTCGTGACTCCCCCCATCAAGGCCGTCCTGTTCGACCTCGACGGCACATTGCTCGACACGGCCACGGACTTCATGAACGCGCTGAACGAGTTGCGCGCCGAGGAGAACCTGCCGCCGCTTCCCTACGAGAAGGTGCGTTGCCAGGTGTCGCATGGCGGTCACGCGCTGGTCCGGCTTTCGTTCGGCACGCTGCCGCCTGCGGAACACGAAGTGATGTGGAAGCGGCTGCTGAACCTGTACCGGAAACAGATCGCGCAGCACACGCGACTCTTCGAAGGCGGCGATGAGATGCTCGCCGAACTCGAGCGGCGCGGCCTCCACTGGGGCATCGTCACGAACAAGCCGGGCTGGCTCACCGATGCCCTGCTCTTGGAATTGAACCTGCACAAACGCGCGCGCGCCGTGGTCAGCGGCGACACCTTCCCGGAGCGCAAACCGCATCCGCGCGGGCTGCTGCATGC
>JBKPPO010000185.1:0-8050 GCA_046733635.1 Pseudomonadota bacterium
CATCATGAACGACAAGCAGCGCAAGGCTTACGAAGAGTTCTTCGAAACGGACTTTTCGTTCGAGATCCCGAAGCTCGCGCGCTTCCGCGTGAACGCGTTCAACCAGAACCGCGGCGCCGGCGCCGTGTTCCGGAACATCCCTTCGACCATCCTGTCGCTCGACGACCTGGCCGCGCCGAAGATCTTCCGCGACCTCTGCATGTTGCCGCGCGGCCTGGTGCTCGTGACCGGCCCCACGGGCTCGGGCAAGTCCACGACGCTCGCGGGCATGGTGAACCACTGTAACGACAACCGTCCCGATCACATCATCACGATCGAGGACCCCATCGAATTCGTCCATGAGAGCAAACGCTGCCTCATGAACCAGCGCGAAGTGCACCGTGACACGCTGGGCTTCTCCGAAGCCCTGCGCTCGGCGCTGCGCGAAGATCCCGACGTGGTGCTGGTCGGCGAAATGCGCGACCTCGAGACGATCCGTCTCGCGCTCACCGCCGCCGAAACCGGACACCTGGTGTTCGGCACGCTGCACACCTCGTCCGCCGCCAAGACCATCGACCGCGTGGTCGACGTGTTCCCGGCGCAGGAAAAGGAAATGGTGCGCGCGATGCTCTCCGAATCGCTGCGCGCGGTGATTTCGCAGACGCTGCTCAAGCGCAACGGCGGCGGTCGCATCGCCGCGCACGAGATCATGATCGGCACACCCGCGATCCGTAACCTGATCCGCGAAGGCAAGATCGCGCAGATGTATTCGGCCATCCAGACGGGTGGCGCCGCGGGCATGCAGACGCTGGACCAGTGTCTTGCGGATCTCGTGACCAAGGGCGTGGTGAGCAAGGAAGAGGCCCGCTACAAGGCCGCCAATAAGGACAGTCTGTAAGGATCCGCCCAGATGGACAGAGAGCAAGGCATAAAGCTGATGCAGGATCTTCTTCGTCGCGTCGTCGACAAGAAGGCCTCGGACCTGTTCATCACCGCGGGTTTTCCGCCGGCGATCAAGATTGACGGCGAAGTCCGTCCGCAGTCGGAACGCGCGTTGACCGCGGAACAGTCCGCCGTGCTCGTGCGCGCCATCATGAACGACCGCCAGACCAAGGAGTTCGACGCGACGAAGGAGTGCAACTTCGCGATCGCGCCTCCGGGCATCGGCCGCTTCCGCGTGAACACCTTCGTGCAGCAGGGTCAGACCGGCTGCGTGATCCGTCTCATCAACTCCAAGATCCCGACGCTCGAAGAGCTGGAGCTGCCCGCCGTCCTCAAGGAAGTGGTGCTGTCCAAGCGTGGCCTCGTGATCATGGTCGGTGGCACGGGTTCGGGTAAGTCCACCTCGCTCGCCGCGATGGTCGGCTACCGCAACGAAAAAACCCGCGGCCACATCGTCACCATCGAAGATCCCGTCGAATACGTGCACCAGCACAAGGGCTGCGTGATCACGCATCGCGAAGTCGGCGTGGACACGGACAACTGGCATGCCGCGCTCAAGAACACGCTGCGCCAGGCGCCCGACGTCATCCTCATCGGCGAAATCCGCGACCGCGAAACGATGGAGTACGGCATCCAGTTCGCCGAGACGGGCCATCTGGTGCTCGCGACGCTGCACGCGAACAGCTCCAACCAGGCGCTGGACCGCATCATCAACTTCTTCCCGGATGAACGCCGCGAACAGCTCCTGATGGACCTGTCGTTGAACATCCGCGCGCTCGTCTCGCAGCGCCTGATCCCGCGCGAGTCCGGCTCGGGCCGCATCGCGGCGATGGAGATCATGCTGAACTCGCCACTGATCCAGGACCTGATCTTCAAAGGCAAGGTCCAGGAGATCAAGGAAGTCATGTCGCGTTCCACGCGCGTCGGCATGAAGACCTTCGACCAGGCCCTCTACGACCTGTACGAGACCGGCTTCATCTCCTACGAAGACGCCTTGCGCAACGCCGACTCGAAGAACGAGCTTCGGCTCAAGATCAAACTCGAGAGCAAGCGCGAGGTGAAGAACCTCGACGACGGCGGAACGCTCAGCATGGTCGACGAAGACCAGCAGGGCCGTTCGTTCTAACCACTCCGACGACAGACTATGGCAGCAGTGAACGAGAAGCTCGTGGATACCGTCGAGGTCAAGGAGCCGGGCGACAGCGCCGCGATGGTGCTGAATACCCGGCCGTTGTTCAAACTCATGGTCGAGCGCAAGGCCTCGGACCTCTTCTTCACTTCGAATTCACCCATCAAGGTGAAGATCGAAGGCCAGATCATCCCGATCAACAAGCAGGTGCTCACGCCCGAGACCGTGCGCCAGGCCTCCTATGGCCTGATGACGCCGGACCAGCTCGAGCACTTCAAGCGCGAACTCGAGATCGACTTCGCCATCTCGGAACCCGGCCTCGGCCGTTTCCGCGTCAACGTGTTCTACCAGCGCGGTTACCCCGCGATGGTGCTGCGCTACATCAGCGCCGACATGCCCAAGCTGGATCAGCTCGGGCTGCCCGACATGTTCAAGGACCTCATCATGATGAAGCGCGGGCTCATCCTGATGGTGGGCGCCACGGGCTCCGGAAAGTCCACGTCCATCGCGGCGATGATCAATCATCGCAACGAGGTGTCCTCGGATCACATCGTGACCATCGAGGACCCGATCGAATTCCTGCATACCAACAAGCGCTCCATCGTGAACCAGCGTGAAGTGGGCCTGGACACGAAGAGTTTCGCCCGCGCGTTGCGCGGCGTGATGCGAGCGGCTCCCGACGTCATCCTCATCGGCGAAATCCGTGACAAGGAGACGATGGAAGCGGCGATCAACCTTTCGGGCACGGGCCACCTGGTCCTGTCCACCTTGCATGCGAACAACAGTGCGGAAACGCTGGATCGCATCATCAACATGTTCCCGCAGGACCAGCACAAGCAGATCTTCCTGGACCTGTCGCAATACCTGCGCGCGATCATGTCGCAGCGGCTGGTCGTCACCAAGGACGGCAAGCGCATGGCCGCGATCGAGGTCATGCTGAACACGCCCTACATCACGGAGCTCGTGAAGAAGGGCGACGTCTCGGGAATCAAGGAAGCCATCGTCGCCAGCTCGGAGCGCGGCGTGCAGAGCTTCGACATGGCGCTGCTGAATCTCTACAAGCAGGGCCGCATCGAGCTCGAAGAGGCGCTGGCGAACGCCGATTCGCGGTCGAACCTGGAAGCGAAGATCAACTTCGGCTGACCGGCCGCCCGGCGACGGCTAGCTATCGCACCGTCCAGCAGTTAGGCTGCCGCCTCCTATCTATCGGAGGCGGCATGCGCGTATTCCCCCTGGTCCTGATGCTGGTGGCGCTGGCCACGCCGAGCGTGGCAGACGATTACCGGTTCGAAGTGCGCGGGACGTTCGATCGTGACCAGCCGGACGGCGATTTTCCGGGCGGCGATCCGGAAACCTTGCAGCTCCAGGGCGCGTGGTTCTTCGAGCCCGTGTCGACGAAGGGTGTGCCGCTCGCCGAGGCCGCGTTCCTGGGACGGGCCAGCCGCGTGTCGGCCGTCGCGGCCCGCTTCGAAGTGTTCGACGAACACCTCGATGCGCGGGGCGCCAGCGTCGCCTATTACTTTCCCGGTGATCTCTTCTACGCCTCGGCGTCGGTGTCGCGCGCGGAGAACATCACCGCCATCAATTCGACGATCGTCCAGAAGGACCATGACACCCGGTGGTTCGGCGCGGTGGGAGTGACGCCGCTCGACGGCCTTCTGATCACCACCGATTTCGGTGAGGACGGCTACGACCCCAACGTCACGGCGCGGCACGTCGGCAAACTGCGGAACTCGCATTTCTATGCGGGCTCGGTGGGAGTGGTGAAGCCCGATCGGGGCGACACTTTTTTCACGCTCGGGTTCGACTACTACCTCGATGACACGGCGAGTCTCGGCGTGGCGTATGCCGACGGATCAGAGCGGATCACGCTGCGCGGGCGGAAATTCTTCTCGCAGGCCTGGGCCGTGGGCGCTTCGGCGTGCAAGGCCGAGGGTTCCGATGGGTTCGCGATCGACGTCACGTGGCGCCACTGAATTGCATTTCGTGCTTGACAGTCCGGCTTTCCCGCCTAGAATGCGCGCCCCTATGCATCCTAACTACCAACATTCGACCGCCGGCAGAACCGCCGCGCGCACATGCCCGATTCTGTCGAATCGGCTCGCGTGCACGCGCGCCTTCGGCGGCGGCGAACGTGACGATCTGAGTTAGCTCTTCGTGCGAACGGAGAGCGCTCGAGCAGCTCTCCAAAGCTTCCAACGAGGCCCTGGTCAGCTGCGCTGACCGGGGCCTTCAGCTTTTCAGGCCCCAGGAATTCGCGCGAGAGCGCGAGGAATTCGGTGCGCCGTGTGAACGGCGCGCCGTCAGGAGGTCTTTGTCTCGAGTTTTCGCAAAGGTCCGGCTTCGAATGGCCGGCTGGCGCGCCTCACCCTGTGAACGCGTGTACCGCGAATGCCCGTGGCGATAACCACCACAAGCTAGCTCAGTTGGGTAGAGCGACGGTTCAGTTCCGTTTGTCGTGGGTTCGAATCCCGCGCTTGTAGCCAGTCAATGGCTCGATGAGAAGCGAGTGGGCGGAGCGAGAGCTCCGCAGCGAGGTGAGTCCGGTGATGCGGACCGGAGGCCGGCGAAAGCTGGTGACGAGTCGCCCATCACAGCGCCGCCGGCGCCCTGAGCCGGACATGCGCGCGGCGAGGCTCGTGGATGGAATCAAGGCGTGTCGATCGCGCCTTGCATCCCGCCACGGAGCACGACGCGCAGTGTCCGGACCGCGGCGGAGGCGTGGATGAACCTCGATCTATTCGGAGATGCCGCCGGGCAATGGGGCCTGGCGGGGTCCGGATCGTGACGTGTACGCATGGTCGGCACGTCACGAGGCAGGAACAACGAAAGAAGGAGAAGAAAAATGATGTGGAAGCGAGTGAAGGTGGCGCTGCACGAGCGTGCGCTGGTGTATCGCGAACGGAATTTCGACACGGTGCTGGGCCCGGGCAAGTACTGGCTGTGGGGCCGCGAGCTCGACGTGAAGGTGTACGACGTGACCCAGCCGGAGCTGGATCTGCCGCGTGCCGACGTGTTGATCGCGGAAGCGCGCGAGAAGCTCGAGCCGCATGTGCAGATCGTCGAGCTCCGCGACCGCGAGGTGGGCCTGGTCTACAAGAACGAGCGTCTGGCGAGCGTGTTGTCGCCGGGCGCGCGCCAGTTGTACTGGCGGGGTCCGGTGAACGTGCGCGTCGAAGTGCGTGACATCGCGAGCGAGTATGCGTTGGAAGCGGGCACCGCCCGCGTGCTGGCGCGTGCGAAGGGCGTGGCGGGCGTGACCGACGCGATCGGCACCATCGAGGTGCCGGACACCGCGGTGGGTTTGCTGATCGTCGACGGCGAGTTGCGCGAAGTGCTGAAGCCGGGCCTCACCGCCTACTGGAAGTACCAGCGCAACCTGCGTGTCGAGCTGGTGGACACGCGTGTGCAGGCGATGGAGGTCTCGGGCCAGGAAATCCTGACGCGCGACAAGGTGAGCCTGCGCGTGAACCTCACGGCCATGTGGCAGGTGACCGACGCCGTGAAGGCGCGTGCGAGCGTCAGCAACTTCGTGGACTACGTCTACAAGGAGCTGCAATTCGCGCTGCGTGAGGCGGTGGGTACGCGCACGCTGGACGAGTTGCTGACCGACAAGAGCGCCCTCGACCGCGAGGTCGCACTGACGGCGGCGAAGCTCGAAGCCAGCGGCCTCGCGGTGCGGTCGGTGGGTGTGAAGGACGTGATCCTGCCGGGTGAGATGAAGACCATCCTCAACCAGGTGGTCGAGGCGGAGAAAGTGGCGCAAGCCAACCTGATCCGCCGTCGCGAGGAGACGGCGGCGACGCGTTCGCTGTTGAACACCGCGCGTCTCATGGAAGAGAACCCGACGCTGTTGCGCCTGAAGGAACTGGAGACGCTGGAGAAGGTCACCGAGAAGGTGGACAAGATCACCGTCTACAACGGTCTGGAAGGCGTGTTGAAGAACGTCGTGCCGACCTTCTCGCAGGTGGCCGCGCAAGGACGATGAGAACGGAAAGCCGGCGGGGGAATGGGCCCCCACCGGCGAGTACTCTGATTACAGGTGATGAAATGAAGACTTACGAAACGATGAACGTCGAGGGCGGCCGCCACGTGAAGATGTGGACGCATGGCGTTCCCGTCGATGACCAGGCGAAGAAGCAGCTCGAGAACATGGCGCGCATGCCGTTCGTGCATTCGCACCTGGCCGTGATGCCCGACGTGCACGTGGGCAAGGGTGCGACCGTGGGCTCGGTGATCGCGACCAGGGGCGCGATCATTCCTGCCGCGGTGGGTGTGGACATCGGCTGCGGCATGATGGCTGTGCAGACCTCGCTGAAGGCCAGCGATCTGCCCGAGTCATTGGCCGCGCTGCGTGGACGCATCGAGCGCGCCGTGCCGCATGGCATGACCACGGTCAAGGGCCGCGCTAACAAGGGCGCGTGGGCCGTGACGCCGGACTCGGTGCGCACCAAGTGGGGCGCGCTGGCCGACCGTCACGACCAGATCGTCGCAAAGTATCCGAAGCTCGGCACGAAGGAGCCGCACAAGCAGCTCGGAACGCTGGGTGGCGGCAACCACTTCATCGAAGTCTGTCTCGATACCGAGCAGGCGGTGTGGGTGATGCTGCACTCGGGTTCGCGTGGCATCGGCAACATGATCGGCCAGCTCTTCATCGAGCTGGCACGGAAGGACATGATGAAGCACTTCATCAACCTGCCCGATCGCGACCTCGCGTATCTGGTCGAGGGGACCGATCACTTCGACGACTACGTCGAGGCGATGACCTGGGCCCAGGACTACGCGGCCGAGAACCGCCGCGCGATCATGGACTCGGTGTTGCGTGTGATGCGTGAGGAACTGCGCCCCTTCCAGATGGGAGAGGTGGCGGTGAACTGCCATCACAACTACGTGAGTCGTGAGCATCACTTCGGCGAGGACGTGCTCGTGACGCGCAAGGGCGCGGTGAGTGCCAAGGCGGGTCAGCTGGGGATCATCCCGGGGTCGATGGGTGCGCGCTCGTACATCGTGCGCGGACTCGGCAACTCCGAGAGTTTCCACAGCTGCAGCCACGGCGCGGGCCGCGTGATGTCGCGTACCGCGGCGCAGAAGCGCTTCACCGTCGAGGACCACACGGCCGCGACGGAAGGCGTGGAGTGCCGCAAGGACTCGGGCGTCATCGACGAAACGCCGGCCGCGTACAAGGACATCGACGCGGTGATGGCGGCGCAGCGCGATCTCGTGGAGATCGCGTACACCCTCAAGCAGGTCCTCTGCGTGAAGGGTTGAACGGGCGCATCACTCGACGAGTGGTGCGCCCTTCTTATATGGCGAAATCTTTCCCGCCGGGAGATCGCGGTATATTCGCGGCGATAGGGCAGGACGGTACTTCGGGTGGTCAGTGGTTCGCGAAGAGTGGCGATCGTAGGTGGCGGACCGGCCGGGCTGATGGCTGCCGAGGCGGCGCGCGCCGCCGGGCTCGAAGTGGATGTCTACGAGTCGAAAGGATCCGTGGGGCGCAAGTTCCTGCTGGCCGGAAAGGGTGGCCTCAACCTGACTCACTCGGAGCCTCGAGAGGCATTCGCGACACGTTACGGTCCGCGTCGCCAGGAAATCGATGCCTGGCTCGACGCATTCGACAACGAAGCCGTTCGCCGCTGGGCGCGCGAGCTCGGCGTCGAGACGATGATCGGAACGTCGGCGCGGGTGTTTCCCGTCGATCTGAAGGCCGCCCCGCTGCTGCGTCGCTGGCTGCACCGGCTGCGCGACAGCGGCGTCCGCTTCCACGTCAATCATCGTTGCTTGGGATGGTCGCCCCAAGGTGATCTGCTGTTCTCCACACCGGGCGATGCGCTCACGGTCGACGCGGACGCGGTCATCCTCGCGACCGGCGGCGCGAGCTGGCCGCAGCTCGGCTCGGACGGCGCATGGGTCGACTGGCTCGCGAGCGCCGGCGCCGATATCGCGCCCTTGAAGCCGGCCAACTGTGGCTTCGACGTCGATTGGAGCGCCGTGTTCGCG
>JBKPPO010000186.1:0-41769 GCA_046733635.1 Pseudomonadota bacterium
GCGGCGAAGGCAGCCAAGCGGCCGCTGAAGGCGATCGCTAAAGCAGCCAAAGCCCTGCGGCCGTTCAAACGCTGCCGCGGCTAACGAACTACCCTTCCTCCGGAAAGAACGCCGGAAGGCGGCCGCGGTTGGTTAGGCCACTGACCGCCGCGGCTGCCTGTTTTGAATTCCCCGAGCCCCGAGTCCCCAGCCCCGAGCCCCGCTTCTCATGGCCGCTTACACGATCACTGCTGCTGAAGTTCTCCCGCGCACCAACACGCAGACGAAGCTGGTGATCGCGGGCGAAGCGGTCACCGCCGGCCAATCGGTTTACGAGAAGCCCGCCGACGGCCGCTATTGGCTCTGCCAGGCCGATGGCAACGCGGATGAGTGCAAGTTCAAAGGCATCGCACTCGGTGCCGCCGCGGCCGGCCAGCCGTTCGTCTTGGCTTACGACGGCGAAGTGCAGCTCGACAGCACGACACTCACGAACGCCGCGGTGGGCGATCTCGTCGTGCTCGGCCCGACGGCCGGGGCATTGCATCCGTCCGGAGATTTGTCGAGCACGAACCGCGTCACGCTGTGCGGCTACATCAAGCAAATGACGCCGTGCGTCCTCGTCCTTCACTCGCTGCAAACCGGAGTGGCCAAAGCTTAGTTCGCCATGAATGTTCGACGCACGGATCAAAGCGCTGTTCTTCGATCGCCAGGCTGTCACCAGCCGGGTCGATCGAGCCACGCGCCGCGTGCTGTCGAAGTTCGGCGCGTTTGTGCGGACCGCCGCTCGCTCGCTCATTCGTCCCCGCAAGGCGATCAGCCGGCCGGACGAACCGCCCAGCTCGCACAACGGCAAGCTCCGCAAGGGAATCCTGTTCAGTTACGAACCCGACAAGAAAACCGTCGTCATCGGCGCAGCCCGCTTTGCGATCGGTGCCGGCGACGCGCCGCACGCCCTCGAGCATGGCGGCCGAAGCACCATTGTCGCTTCCGCCCGTCGTCGCGGTGCGCGAAACCACACCCAACTCGTTCGCAAGCGCCCGTTCATGGGACCGGCGTTTAAGTCCGTCCAAGACGAGCACCCCAAGCTCTGGAAGAACGCCCTGAAGGCCTGACCTCCGCACCTCTGACCACACACTGCCATGAGTTTTCGCCTCGCCATCGACTGCAAGATTTACCGCAACGCCGGATCCTACGGTTCTCCCGACTGGCAAGAAGTCGAGAACGTGCAGGACGTCACGTTCAATCTCGAACACGGCGAAGCCGATCTCACCACGCGCGCCAACAACGGCTGGGATGCGCTCGTCGCCACGCTCAAGCGCGGCAGCTTCGAATGGGGCATGGTGTACGACACGGCCGACGTCGACTACGTGGCTCTCGAAGCGGCCTGGTTCGCTAAGACGCCGATCGACTTCTTGTTCCTGGACGGCCCGGTCACCACGCCTGGCTCGAAGGGCATCCGCGCGACGTGCCAACTGTTCAACTTCGGCCAGAACCAAACGCTGCGCGAAGGCGTGAAGGTTTCGGTCACTGCGAAGCCCACCTATTCGGCCAACGCACCGACGCAGTACACGGCCGTGTAGACGGTCTGATCTCTGCGTCGTTCCCCGGCACCGGCACCTTTGAATCCGACTCCTGCACCAATGGCCAAGTTTACCGACAACAACGGCGACGATTGGATCGTCGACGTCACCGTGTTTCACGTCGAGCGGGTCAAGCGCGACGTCGCAGGCGTGAACCTCAACGATGCGATGGTCGGTCTCGGCAAGAATGCCGCCGGCGACGATCAGAATCTGATCACGAAGCTCGACACGGATCCGAGCCTGCTCGTCTCCGTGCTCTATTCGCTGTGCGAGGATCAAGTCAAAGGCCGCTCCCTCTCGCCCGAGGACTTCGCCCGCCGCTTCGCCGGCGACGTGCTCAACTCCGCCTTTGCAGCGCTGTTGGAGGCGCTGCTCGCTTTTTTCCGCAAGCCGAACCAACGGGCGGCGCTCCAGGCGCAGATTCGCCTGATGGAGCAGGGCCAGCGGCAACTGCTGGAACGGTGGCAGACGGCGGAACCGGAAGTCAACACGCTGGCAGCGAACGCACTGAACGCGACGATCGATCGCGAGTTGGAAAACATTCGCCTCCGCTTCAGCCAGGTGACGTCGACCGGTTCATCGACCGCGCCGCCGGCGTCCTAGGAATCGACCCGCGGCCGTTCACTGTGCGGCGGTTGGTCGCGATGAACTCGGCTCGGCTGGAACTCAGTTGGGCCCAGACATCGAGCTTGATGGCGCTGATCGCCAACTGCCACCGCGACGCGAACAAACGATCGGACGCGTTCCAGGCGGATGAATTCAACCCGCTGCGGATTGCCGAACTCGAAGCCGCGAGGCCCGTCCGCAAAGTGAAGATGAGCGATCTCGCCCGCATCGTCTGTGGGAATGAACGCCCCGAACACGTGCTCGCCGAGATTGCCGCACGCGAAGCTGCGCCCGAACCATCCACCTGACCAATGGCAAGCTCTAACGCAATCCGCGCCGGCCGTGCCTTCGTCGAGCTGTTCGCCGACGAAGCTCCCCTGGTGCGCGGCTTGAACGCCGCCAAGGCCAAGCTCAATGCGTTCGGAGCGAACATTGCGGGCATCGGCGCGGCCTTTGTTGGGCTTGGTGCCACGATCGCCGCACCGCTCGGCTTCGCAGTCAACGCCGCCTCCGATGCGGCCGAGACCTTCAGCAAGTTCGACGTCGTCTTCGGCAAACAATCCGAGTCGGTAAAAGCTTGGGCCAATGAGTTCGCGGCGCAAGTCGGCCGGAGCAAGGCGGAGGTCGCTAAGTTCCTCGCTGGCACGCAAGACTTGTTTGTGCCGCTCGGTTTCGACCCCGTGAAAGCGGAGGAGCTGTCGAAGAAGATCGTCGGTCTCACCGTCGATCTCGGTTCGTTCAACAACATGGCCGACGAAGACGTGATGCGCGATCTGCAAGCCGCGCTCACCGGCTCCGGCGAAGTGATGAAAAAGTACGGCGTGCTCGTCGACGAAGCCGCCGTGAAGCAAGAGCTGCTCAATCAGAAGATGGATCCGACGAAGGCGACGAACCAAGACAAGGTGCTCGCCCGCCTCAACATCATCATGCGGGGCACGACGGCAGCTCAAGGCGACGCGATCCGGACCGCCGACGGCTTCGCCAATCAAATGAAGGCGACGTCGGCGAGCATCCAGGACGTCGCGGTAACGATCGGCGGCATTCTGCTGCCCGTCATCACGCCGATGGTGAGCATGTTTCGCGAAGCAACCGTCTCGGTGGGTGAATTCCTCGCCGAGAATACCGCCCTCACGCTCGGCGTGGCCGGTGCGGCCGTGGGCATCACCGCGATCGGCGGTGCTTTGCTCGTCGTCGCCGGCGGCGCGAAGGCCCTGGCGTTTGCCATTGGCCCCGTTGTCGCTGGAATCGAAGCCACCGCGGCCGTGCTCGGTTTTCTCGTGACGCCGGTTGGTGCCGTGACCGCCGCGATCGTTGGCGGGGTGGCGGCCTGGCTGATCTATAGCGAGTCCGGACAAGCGGCACTCGCGGCCGTTGCAAATGCCTTCGGGCAACTCCAGGCCGATGCAAACACGACGATCGCCGGCATCGTCGACGCGCTGGCGGCGGGCGATATCGGGCTGGCGGTGGAAGTGTTGAACGCGGGCATTGGCGTTGGGTTGGCGGTGATGAGCGGAATGTGGGCCAAGACCGCCAGCGAGATTTCTGGCATTTGGAACGACGCGATGTTCAACATCTACCTCGGCACGCTCGACACGTTCCGCGGCATGCAGATCGCGGCGATACAGTTCGGTGCGGCGCTCAAAGCGAGCTTTGAGGACACGGCCTCAGCAATCCTTTACGCATTGGGTGTGATCACCAAGGAAGAGCAGAATCAGGCGCAACGCACGTTGGTTCGCAATCGCCAGGCCGAAGCCAACGCAGAGATCAACGCGATAGTTCAGAAAAGCTCGCAAGAGCACGCGGAAGTCAACCGACTTCGCCAGGCAGCCGACGAGGCCCGCGCCAAAGGCACGGCCGAGGAAATTCGCGCCGCCGAGGCCGCGCTCGAAGCGGCCCGCAAGAAACTCACCGAAGCCACCGAACGTGCAACCGCGGCCCGGGCGGCCGTCGAAGGTGGCACTACGACCACGCAATTGAAACCGCCTGACCTCACCGCGGTAGAAAACAGCTTGGCAGATGCCGCCGACAAGATGGCCAAAGCCGTGAAGGTCGAACCGCAGGCGATGGCCATCGGCAGCAAAGAGGCCGCCGAGCACATCCTCAAATCGCTCGCCTCGAGCAAACAGGTCGACGTCGCCAAAGAGCAACTCGCCCAACACAAGAAGGCTAACCAGGTGCTCACCGATATCAAGGGATCGATCGCCAACGCCCTGCCCCTCGCACCTTCGACGATTTAACAACCGATGGCTCCCGCGTGGAACTTTCAGCAACTGTGGAACGACGAGTCGGAAGAGTCCGACGATAGCCTCTCCGTGCAAGAAGGCTGGCTCGGGGTCTACCTCGACGACAACGGACTGCAACTTCCGCGCACGACGCGGCAGGCCCGCGATGCATTCGTTTCGGCGAAGGCCCTCTCGATCGGCAAGGTCCACCAAGACTATCCAGGTGCGTTCCTGAAGCGTGTCCGCACGACGGCTCGTGAGAAGCTCGACGGAACGTTCGACTTCACCGCGCAGTGGGAAAGCAAAACCGGCAGCGAATCGCCGCCTGACGACTTCGATCAGTTCATGTCGCAGAGCCAGACCGACAGCCCTGACAACCCTTACAAGCCGAAGTACAGCAGCTACGGCCAATTCGCAGAGGAGTACTCGCACAAAGATGCGGCCGGCAAGCTCTGGCTCAATCGCGCGAACCAAGCCCTGACGAACATTCCGCCGCTACAGATCACGATCGCGGTCCGCCGCGTGACGGTGAATCAACGCGACGAAGGCGACATTTCGCAAATGGGGTTGGCGAACGGCCGCAAGATGCTCTACGGCATCAACAACGAGGAAGACTTTCACAAAGACAAGCGGACCGGCAAGCTCCGCGCCTATTACAAAACCACCTATGAGGTCTGGACCCATCCGAATCGCAATTGGGCGGACATCGAGTTGCTCAACGTCGGCTTCGCCATCCTCGTCAACGGCAAGCTGGAGATTCCGCTGCTCGGCAAGGCCAAGAATCATCCGCAGGTGGAAGTCAATCTGAGTGCCGACGGCAAGAGCATCCTCGACGATGGCACGCCGCCCAACACCATCCCGTTCAAGGTCTTTCGCGAAGGGGCCTTCTTCGCGCCCTTCATCGGCTAACTTTCCTGGGAAAAATCACCATGCCCAACTACACCGACGACGTCTACACTCCGGGTTACGTCCGCGCGAGCGATGCCGTGATCCTCAACGGCACGCACGGCCAGAACAACTTCGAAGCGAACGGCCGCCGCAAGGCTTCGTCGCTCGTCGTGCCGATTCCGCTGGTGCTCAACATTCCCGCCGGCACCACGCTCGCCGATGCGACCTATCCACTGTTCACCGCGCCGTTCCCGTGTGTGATCCAGCGCGTCGACGTGACGCCGATCAACAAGCCGACCGGCGATTACACCACGACCGTCGACCTGCACAAGGGGAACGGTTCGACGGCGTATGCCACCACGCTGACGGGCGACGTGACGCTCAGCAATGCGAGCATCAATCGCACCACGCAAGCCGCATCGCTCGACAGCGCCCAAGTGAACCTGGCTGCCGGCGATTCGCTGGCGATTGTCGTCGACGCGACTGCGGGCGTCTCCGGCGTTCAAGGTTCCGGCTTGCAAGTGACCGTCCTCGTCCACATGCAGGGAGCGGCATAAACGTGACGAACGCGCACTACTATTTGACGCGCGGAAGCCACGACAAGCTCAAGCGGAAGATTCAACTCAACGAACCGCTGGGCGGCGGTGTGCCGCTGGGGAACCTGATCTCGCCAGGCGATCCGCAGATCGTCCGCCTCGGCAAGCTCTACACCCCGGTGATCGCGGCCGAGTTCGATGTGAACAAGACACTGACAAAGTCGCAGCCGTGCGAAGTGCTCCTCCATCGCATCCGTGCCGACGGCTCGACGATGGAGGCCTTCGAGGACATCCCCGAGCCCGGCTATTGGATCTTCGACCAGCCCGGCGAATTGGGCAACGAAGTCGTCTGCCTCCGCGATCGCTCAATCAACGACCCGGCCAACCCCAACGTCGCCCAGCCAGGCTGGACCGTGTTTCCGCTTCAAGGCGGCGGCGGCGAGGATCGTTCGTACACGCTGGCGATGGGATCGGCGGCGATCGCGGAGAACGTGTTCCCGGGCAATACGCTGGCGACTTACATCATCAAATGGAATTGGGAGAACCCCGCCCCGGTGATCGTCGGCTCGGGAGCATTCAGCACTTACGACCCGGACGGTGACATCTGCCTGGGGATCACGGTCACTCAATCCGGCTACTATCGCGTCTTCTGCGAGGTCCGCTTCGAGGCCGAGACGACCAACCTCACGAGCGAGATTCAGCGCGGCACGCTCGACATCATCAAGGTGGCCAGCGGCGGCGTGCAATCGATCATCGAGGGGACAACCGACAAAGTCGAGAGCCTGCACATCAATGGTGCGGATTATCCCTCCACGCTCGGCGCGCTCAATGGCCGGGCATCGTGCGACTCGAAGGTTTACCTGCAAGCGAACGAAGCGATCGCCGTGCAGTTCGCGTTCAACAGCGGCGTCCGCGGCCTGACCGCCGTCGGCGAGTCGTTCGGTGCCGAGTTGCTCAGGGCCGGTCCGGCTTAACGTTGGAATGAACGAGCGAGTGGTAGATCGCCCGCACGTGGAAGTCGATCACAACTGGGACTTCGACCGCATCGCGACGGACGATCAGAATGTTGCCCACACTCAAGCCACCGAGCCACTTGGGAGCGAACAACCGCACCGCTTCGAGATCGTCGACCGACGTCGGCCTTGCCGTTTCGAGCCAGGCACTGACCGCCGTCCACGTGGCGGGATGCCACTCGATCACCGGATTGATTTCGACGGACCATTCGCCACGCGAGGCCTCGGCTCGCAACCGCAATTGCTCCGCCCAATCGGCCGGCGACTGCCAACGCCCGGTCACATCGCGATCGCGATAGACCTTGAAACACAAATCGCCCCGCCGCTCGATCGACAGACTCTCTTCGCCGTACATTTGAAAACTCCTGGCTTCTGAATACTGGATTCTAACAATGGCCGCTTCTCCCGTGACTGCACCGATCCAACAAATGCTCGACACCCATCACGAGGTGATCGCTGCCCAAGCCGCCGCGATTAATGAGCTGAAGGCCCAAGTCGCGACCCTTTCCACCGCGCTCGCGGCGATTCCCCAGTCAACCGGGAAGCCCAACCGCGCGCTCAAGCTGGCGAGCGAGATCGGCTGCCGGCCGAACGATCCCGCGTTCGACAATGCCAGCATCATCCAGCCGCTCCTGGATAAGCGGATCGGCGTCGAGTTCGACGTGGGCGGCGTTTACTACACCTCGCCGCTGAAAACGCTTCCTGGAGCCGCTGGTGCCCTTGTGGGCAGCTTTTGCGGGCATCGCCACAAGTCGCCCTCGGCGACGGGCCTGGCCCCGTTTGCGCCCGAACAGACGCACCTGGTCGAGATTACCGGCGTCGGTCCGATCGCCGCGACCAGCACGACGCCGGCGGTGCCTGGCGGAGCGGGCCTCGGCCATACCGTGCGCGATCTGTACTTCCTCGGCAACGCCAAGTGCGACGGCCTGCGGATCCACGGCGGCGACGCGATCGGCGTCGAGCGGTGCATCTTTCGCGAGTGCCGGGTCGGCGTGCTGCTCAAGCCGAGCTACCGCGTGTATTCGCCGAGCCTGGCTCGCTGCGGGATCTACGATTGCGACGTCGGCCTGCAAATCGAAAACGGCGACAGCGTCTGCTGCCTCTCGGTCACCGCGATGACGGTGATCGGCGGCCGCATGGGCATCGTGCAGACCGGCTGGCGACGCGGGGCCGTCTTCATCGGCGTGGTGTGCGAAGGGCAGAGCGAAGATAAATGGCGGCTCGTCGACGCCCGGGCCACGCTGCTCGGTTGCTACATCGAAGGGGACTCGGGCAAAGTCGGCCTCTCCCTGCGCGGCAGCAAAGCCGCGATCGGCGACAGCAGCATCGGCGGTTACAAAGCCGACGGCCAATCGCAAATCACCTGGCTCGGCGACAACGCGCAAGCGGGCACGGTGAGTTGGGGAAGCTGAGCTCAAAAAAGCTCCGGACCATTGACTTTCACTTCGGAATGTGTATTCTATGAGTATTGCTCCTGCTAGACAGGAACGATGGACGCCTCCAGCCTGATCGAGTTCGTCGCTCGGCTTGTGGCGTGCGTGCTACTTACACTTTGTTTACACCTCGTCTTGCACCCGCGGTGATGGCTTCCCGCTGACACAGGAAGCACGATCGAAACGAGCGACGAACCGCCGCAATGGGACGCATAGACGCAACAACGGGAGCCTGGCCATGATGCCAGTTCCGCTGCTGCGTTCATCGCGTCGGCTCCCCGATAAGGGAGTTCGACACGGTGAACGAGCACATCGAATCTGAATTAGATGCAATTGGCGATGACGAGCCTCGGCTCGCCGACAGCTACGCAGCCTTTCAAGAGATTCGCGAGGTTCCGCACATCATTGATGCGTTGAATTTCCGAATCGCGTTCTATGCGTTAGCGGTCATCGGCTGCGCCGCTTTCTATCGGGGCCATGTATGGGCCGGTGTCGCGATTGCATCGATCACAGGTCTGTTGACAGTAGCGCTGGCCTTACTTGGCCGGAATCGAAATGCCGAGATTGGCAAAAAACGTTGGCACGCGCCGACTGAATCTGGAACTGACGGACCAAGTCCGCGATCGGCTCGAATTGTTGAGGGACGAGATGGGAGCGGACAGTATGACGGAAGTCATCCGCCGGTCCCTGGCCCTGCTCGATTTCGCCTGGAAGATGAAGAAGAAAGATCGAGAGCTGTTCTTCCTTCGGCCCAACGACCCTACGGCTCACAAAGTTGACGTGGAGTTCTTTTGATGGCACGCCGAGCAAAACGACGTTCGAATGTGCGTCCGCGAAATAGAGGCAAGGGTAAGGCTGCCAGTCAGAACGTCGATCTGGTGCCGGAGGCCGCGGCGAATGCTGCAGCACTTGTTCAGGCCACTGCCTCGCTTACCGCGGCGGCCGCGACGGTCGCGGCCACGGCGACATTTACCGGGCCGCCTCCGGCTGCGCAACTTACAGCAGCAGCCGGATCGATTTCAACAACTGGCGAATCACACGGCCCAGCAGAAGTCCCCGATGAAACGGCGGCACAACGGGCTGCAGCTGCAAGGCGTCGGCGCCGGCTAATTACTGGGTCACTTTGATTCTAGGTGGCTCCATATGCCGCGCCGCACTCGCATCGTTCGCGATTGTGTTCAATTCCCGGCCTTCGCGGCTTTGCGGTTTGGTTTTGCTTTCTTCCCCGGCGCCTGACTCCCGGCCCCTGATCCCTGTTTGCCCGATCCCTTCTCCTTCAGGCCGCTCGGCAGCTTCAGCCGCTTAGTGGTGAGTTGGGCTTGGATCTTGTCGATCGCCTTGCTTTTCGCCATTCCGTCCGGAATGAAGACGTCCCACTCCATCGCCAACTCGGCGAGCTGCTCGCCGTTGAATAGCGACAGGAACTTGCTGAAGAGCAACGCACCGCCGGCGGGATTGTCTTCTTGCAAGTCTCGCCACTGATCCTCGAAGTCGAATCCGATCTCGCCACAGAATGCTTCGACAACGGGTTCCGCGACGCGCCACGTGTCCACGTCGTAAGCATCTTCGAACGTCGGCCAGAAGTACTCGGCCGCGGCACATGCGATCGCGAGCGTGACGTCCCCAACTTTCGCGAGACCGCCCCACACGCCGCCTTGTCGATCGTCTTCAAGTTCGCGCTTCACCGACGCCGAATTGCCAACGCCGGTTCTGATGGCCGATCGCTGATAGCCGTGGTTGCCGCCGAACAGCCCCCAATACAACAGCAGTCGATCGACCAGTTCCCCTTGGGCCATCGCGGGATTCTTGAGCGTCTGGGCGATGTAGAATCGCTTGACCGCGAACTTCCACTTCTTGATCCGTTCGCCGAGCACGCGATCGGCCTCGGCTCGCTTGGCCTTCAATTGGGCAGGTGTGAGCGTCTTCTTTTCGGCCTTCGCCTTCGCCTTCGCCTCGGCTTTATCGGCCTTGCCGTCCTTGTTCTTTTTGCGTTTCTCCATCGCTGCCCATTGCAGCTTGTAGAGCAAGTCGAGGTTGGTGACCCGCTCCTCGTTCACGACCTTGGCCTTGGGCCCATACCCTTTGCGGATCGGAATCTTCACAATCCCCAAAGCCTCGCGGTTCGCTTCTAGGTCGACGTAGCACGGAACGTGATCCCAGCTTCCCTTGCCGCCGCGATGCCAGGTCTTCTTCGACGTGTTGTTCACGCCGAACGTTTGATTCTCGACCAGGCCTTCCAACTCCTCCGTAAACGCTTCGCGGTTCAGGGATTGCAGCGCGTTGTATGCCCCCGCCTCCTTCCATTCGTCGTCGATTGCCTTCATCACTCGCGGCGAAACGATGTACGGCAACAACGCCCGGGCTTTGGTCTCTTCGATTTCCCCGGAAAGTAACCTCGCCCGCCACGGCTCGGGGAGCGCGAGCAGCCGCTTCTTGTTCGTCGCCCACGTCTCGGTGTGCCCGTAGAGCGCCGAGGCCTCGGCGTCGGTCATGCCGCCGCCGCCCGCGGCCGTCGGCTTCGTCAGCGTTTCGAGCATCAGCGCTTCTTCGATCGGGTTGAGATCCTTGCGGTGCGCGTTCTCGCTCGCCAGGATCCGCAGCGTCTCGACGTCGGAGAGCTGTTTGACGATCACCGGGATGGCCGTCCACTTCAGCCGCTTGCAAGCCAACAATCGCCGATGCCCACAGACGAGCTGGTAATGCTGGAGATGCGCCTTGGTCGGATGTGGGCGGACCATCACCGGGGAAATCAACCCGTTGCGGGCAATGTCATCGGCGAGCGCTTGCAGCTCGGCTTCGTCATAGCTCTGCCGCGGCTGCGCGGGATGCAGCTCGATGTGATTGATGTACGGCCCGGACACGCTCGGCATAGACGCGGCCGCCGGCGACTGATGCTTGGGAACGACAGACGCGAGCGGATCGGCCTTCACGGGTTCATTCTTGACCACGTCCGGATCATGCTCGACGATCCCCGCCGGCGTCGAAGTGCCCAGCACGTTCGCCGGCGTCGGCTCGAACGCGCGATCGAATCGGTACGCTACGACTTTCTTGTCGGGCTTCATGCGGCCCAGCGCTTCGTCGCTAAGGGTTGAAGTTGCCATTCGTCACTCCTTCGAAATGAAAGTTGGAATAAAAACGCCCGTCGAATTAAAACCACGGAGGCACGGAGAGCACGGAGACCCGTTTCACGGATTCACCCAATGAGTGAACACCACGGATCGCAACAGGCGCGAAACTCTACGGTTCGCTAACGGTCCGGACCTACCTGGCTATCCTCCGTGCCCTCCGTGTCTCCGTGGTTCGTTTGCATGGGAATGTTCAGCGGTTCGTGGATGCCGAACACGTCGCCGAGGAAGCTGCCGATCGCGATCGCGAAGGACTGCTCGGGCGGATCGCCTTTATCGACGCCGATCTTCAGCACGGCCATCGCATCGCGAATCTTCTGCGGATCATGGAGTGCCTGGCGAAGCGTTTCCAGCGTCCTCACCTCGGGGATCTGATCGCGGTCGAAACTCCGCTTGAGCACCGCTTCGACCTTCGTGTCGCCCTGCGCGATCTGTTTTCGCAAGTCGCCGGCGAAGCGTTCCAGATAGACGAGCGCACCGCGGCTCCCCACGGTCGCCTGCATCGCCGGATGCCGCTGGGCGACCGCGATCGCACCATACAGCGCGATCGCTTCGTAGCTCGGCAATTCAATTCGCAGCGGCCGGGCCGTCGCCTGATGCGCGGTCAGGATCGCTTTCGCTTCGGCGGGGCTGAAGTCTTGCATGGTTCCTCTTTCCTGGGAAAGTCACTGACGATGTACCAGCCGTCGTCATACGCGACCGCGGTACACACGCCGTTCAAAGTCTCCACGCGGCACTGCCGCCGCCCGTCGCTCTCCCGCGGCGGCAACGCACCCGCCACGGAATAAGCCACGCCGCAGATCAAGACGGTTTCGCTCATGCTTCGCTGTCGCTCGGTTCGTCGGTGAGGCCGAGCAGTTGGTCCGCCAACCGCCGCAGATCGGCGAGCGAATACTCGCTCGTGTAATGGTTCGGTTCGCCGTCGCGGCTGAGCGCGTTTCGCACGGCGATCGCCAGCGTGCGGAACGTCGGCAGGTCGGGGTGCGACGCCGCATCGATCAGTTGCTGGCCAATCACGATCGCCTCCTCGGGCGTCATGATGTGCGCTTCGCCCAACCGTTCCGCGGTCCGTTCCCGCCAGTGGTAAAACACGAAACCGTCGCGGGCTTCGATTCGGGGTGTAATGATTTCGCTCATCGTGTTTGCTCCGTGCCTCCGCGCCTCGGCGGTGAATAACTCAATTGGGATGCGGCCGCAGGACTTGCATCATCTTGCGGCGCTGGCAGCATTGCGGGCACGTGCAGGGATGAACTCGCAGCGGGAGCAGCTTCACGTTCTCGACTGGAACGCCGGCCGCTTCCGCAATTATCTGCCGTAGGCCTTCGGCCGTGACGAAGGGCGAAGCCTCGACGGTTGTCACTCGCGGCGCTGCGGTCACTTGCTCGGCACCCGGCTCGGCTTGAACTTCCGTGGGACCAAAGCACCACGTCGTAATGGAGCGCCCCAGCCGCGCGGCCGTGCGCTTGAGAAACGTTTTCATGATCGGCTCCAGGTTTGGGTCATGACAAAAACTCGCCGGCAGCGAGCGGCACGAGCACCGTTTGCTCGTTGGGATAAACACCGACGCGGATCGAAACTTGCACGGCACCGCCCGCATTGCGCTGAGGTTCCTGGCGATGCGTGTGGCCATACTCGAGCAAGTCGCCAACACGCTGAAACGGTTCTCCCGCCAGGCGATAGTTGAACCGGATCGATTTCAGGAGCTTGATCGTCATCGCGGGATCGGCTCCTGTTCCCGGCGGCGGGCGTGCAGGTCAGCGGCGCTCTGCTCCCAATCGGCGCGCCACGCGATGCCCGCGGCTTCGCACGCTTCGCGGATCAGACCGCTGTGCGGCATCCGCGCGTCGGGGCATCCGGCCGCGTATTGGAGCCGATCTTTGAGCAGACCGTAAAACAGCTTCGACACGTCTTGCCGCGGCCCGCGGCAGGCCGAGGAAAGCGCTTCGTCGATCGCACCCTCGGCGAGCTGCACGCGCACCAGCCGCGCACCGGGCAATGCGAGTCGGACCGTGCCCCCTTCGGCCAAGAGCGCGGCGAGCACGACGAACTTGCCGTGCAGCCGGTTCGGACTGCCGAAGCGGTCGCTGAGTTGCCGGCTGATCGCCGTCGCCTTGGCGAGCACGGCTTCCGCGGAACACGAGCGGGACGGGACGGACGGATTCGCGGCAGAAACGCCGGTTTTCCCATTTTCGCCGGGTTTCGCTAGCGCGCCGTGCGCGCCCGCCTGTTCTGTCTTAAACATCGACTTCAACATTAACTTCGACGTCGATGTTGAAGTTAATGTCGATGTCTCCTCGTCTGTTGCTTGCGCAACAGACTTAGTATTTAAATGCGCGCGCGCCTCGGAAAACCCGGCGGAAACGCCGTCAAAAACACCGCGTTTTCGCCGCGTTTCCGCCGCGAATTCGCCGTCGCTTTGGACGGTCGCCCCGCCCAGGCCTTCCGGTTCGTCGAAGGGCCACAAGCTGAGTTGATCGCCGTCTGGCCTGTTCAGCAGCTTGAAATCGCTCGCAAGCTGCCCTGGACCGAAGACGCGAAACTCCATGCCGCCAGTCCGACCGACGCGGTTGGAAACGCAGGTCATGAACCCTGCGTCAACCAGTTCGCCGAGGTACTCGCGGCACCGCTTCTCGCTGCGACCGACGAGCTGCATTAGCTGCCCGTGACAGGTCGCCACGATCGTGCCCTCACGCCACCTTGCTCTCGCCCACAAGTAACCGGCGATCAATTTGGCCGGTGATGAAAGCCGCGAAGTGAGCACTTCGTCGGGCATCACCTGGCGAAACCAATCGCACGCATCGAGTGGTTGTGCCGTAGCGTCCGCGCGGAGTTTTAACTCCGCCATGACTATGATCCTCCCTAACGTTTGGCCGGCTCCCTGCCGGCGGTTCCATTCGTGGCTTCCTACGCTGCCTTGCCCTGATCGCGATTGTCACCCTCGCGATCGATGCGGGCCTTCACCTCCGAGCGATGGATCGCGACGTCGCGCGGCGCTTCGAAGCCAAGCTTCACGCGGTCACCCACGACCGCGACAACCTGCAACCGCACGTTGTCGCCCACCGTGATCCATTCGCCCGGTTTTCGACTGAGAACAAGCATGGTTTCCTCCGTGAAAGAAAAGGGGATGGGGACTAGGGGCTGGGGATAACGATGATGCCATCGTCGTTGATTCGATGCAGCCACCAGCGAATCGCTTCGCGGCACCAGAGGAAGTTGCCGTTGAAAACTTCTAGCCGCGGCATTTCGCAGTCATAGAACGAGGAGTCGAAAATCGCCTTGTAGACATCTGCTTCGGAGCAGAAGTCATCCCCGCCGTCGGTGAATTGGTCAGAGAGTTCTTCCAATTCCTCCAACTTTTCGGCGAACGAATCCTCGTCGGCGTTGTCACGTTTGTGTTCCTCGATTTGTTCGGCGATCCACTCGCGGGCAAGATCCGCGCTGAACGCCTTGGTTACAATCGCGCGCGGAACTTTCGACGCGAAGTAATCGATGCTGTTCACCGCGCTGCGCGACCAGGCAATCATGTTGAACGTGCGCTCGACGATCAGATCGCCGATGTCGCCCGTAACGAAGATTCGCCCGGGCTCGTGCGTCACGTTGAAATAGCAGTTGTTGCTATTCGGCGCGCCGCATCGCCATGAAGCGAAGATGCCGCCATCTTCGCGCACGACCCGGAAACGTTCGGTGATCACGTGCTGGGCGAAGTTGCGCTCGGCGAATTCCGCCGCCCTCGCGATGACCGTGTCGAAGTGACTCACTGCCGTTTCATTCATGATCGCCTCGTTCTTTTCAAACAGGGGTTGGGGTTTCGGGGCTTGGTTCGTCGATCACTGCGTCGATCATGTCCCGCGTGATCATTCCGGACTGTCCGTCGTGTTGCCACACGCCGAAGATCTTCCGGCCCATCAAATACGGCTTGCAGCCAAAACCTTCTTGGCACACGAACAGATGCTCCTCGGGCCGATGGCCCAGCTTGAAAAATTCCGCCTTCAATCGCACGGTCTTCCCTTCAAGGTCGATCTGCGAAATGTCTTGCGGCTCACTCATGATCGCCTCGCTCTTTGGTTTGGAGTCGCTCGCGTTCCGTTGGCGTCAGTTCGCCCCGCTTGAACGCTTCCGCGCGGGCGTCGGCGATCGCTTTCGCACCTTCCAAGCAGACCCGGCTTTGTGGGCAGTAGCGAACCACGAGCGTCATCGCCCCGTCGCCGCGTTCCGCGCGGCGCACGAAGCTCGCACTGTTGCCCTTGTCGATCGACCGGCGGCACACGGCACAGGAAAGTTCTTCGGTCATGATTCGATCGCCTCCTGCGGCACCAGCGATTCTTCGCCTGCGAGCACCTCGGCCGGGATGCCGATCTGGATCTCGTCGTCGCGGGTGAACTCGCACGGGCCGGGATGGCCATCGCGGAGCATGCACACGCCGCTGGCGAACTGATCGTGCCCAACCCACAACAGCGGTCCGGACTTCCAGCAATGCACAAGTCGCCTGGGCATGATGAACTCCTTTCGAATGCCGAGCACGTTGCCCCCGGTGTCTTCACCGGGGGCTAACTGAAAAATGGCGGGGGCGGGATTCGAACCCGCGACCTTCGGGTTATGAGCCCGACGAGCTGCCACTGCTCCACCCCGCGAATCGTTCGCGCGACGTCTGCCCCCTGCGAGCCAACCGCGGTGCCGCTCTGTTCCCGTCGAGCAGAGCAGCCTCGTGTCACATGCACGGGCCGCGGCCGGCGTTTGAGATCGTGCGAAAGATTTCCCGCGCGGCCGTGCTTCTCGATTCACGGCCGCGCGAAACGCGCATCGAATAAGTGAACTAGCAAACGCACAGGCCCTGGGGAGACGAGAGACAAGAGGGCGGTCCACCGACCACGCGCTGCGCAAGGACGGCCGCATCCATACGGCGCTCCCGTCTCCCGTCTCCCCAAGGCCCGTGTTCGACTGAGCAGAGCCGACTTTCCCCGGAAAGAACGAACCACAGAGGCACGGAGGACACGGAGAGCCAACGGCACGCCCGCGCATTGGCGGAGTACGAACACCCTGCGCGGGCAGCGGCCAATGAAGGCCCTCTCCGTGTCCTCCGTGCCTCCGTGGTGAGACGCGAATTAACCCGTCTCCGCAATCCGCATCGGGATCACGTCGGGCGGCGACAACCGCGGCTTGTGCAGCGCCTGCGTGGCATCGACCTGCGGCATGAACCGCTGATCGATGTAGCGGGCCGTGACTTGCGGCGATGAGTGGCCGAGCTGCCGCTGCGCTTCGCCGACGCCGAGCTTCACCGCCACATACGTGGCGAACGTGCGACGCAGCTTGTGCCACAAATGCTTGCGCGTCGATTCCTGCTCCTCGACCAAACCGGCCTCGCGAAGCAAACGCGCGTACCAGCGATTGAGCGTCTTCCACCGGCTGTTGTCGTGCCGATCGTACGGCCAATCGTCGCCCAGCCTCTTCAGCCCGCGGCCGTGAACGTCGAGCTGCTCCCACAACCCGCACACTTCCGGGCTGAGCGAGAAGAACTGATCGGCCCGCTGCTTTTGCACGACGCACGGAATCGCGATCTTGCGATTGCGCAGATCGAGGTTCGCCACCGGCGTGGTCAGGAACGCCGACTTGCGCACGCCCGTGTCGTAGAGCGACCAAATGATCGTGAGCAGCCACAGCGAAGCGTCGACCGCCGGTTCCGACCAGGTCGCGCCGGCCGTGATGCCGATCCGCGGCCGCTCCCAACGCCAATCGCCGTCGCGGGCCGCGGTTAGGATCTTGTCGATCTCGTCCTCGCGCCACGCTTCCGGATTGCGTTTGTCGGTCTTCACCTTCTTGAGCTCGCGCGGCGGCGGATAGCAGAGGTTCCGCCGGGCGGCATCGCGCCAGATGGTGAGCAACTGCGTACGGCTGCGATTGCCCGTTTCGATACTGGTGACCTTCGGCTGGCTCATGTGCCAGGCGAAGAAGTCCTCGCCGAGCGCGAGGCAGAGATCGCTGAACCGCAGCTCGCGGCCGTGCATCGATCGAAACCACTTGTCGCACATGCGAATGTCCGACAACAGAATCTTCAAACCAGCTTCGCGGTTCTGCTTCGCCCGTTGCCGCAGCGCGTAGTTCGTCTCGGCGTATTCGAGCACGGACGCCTGCGACGGCGCGAGCGGCTCGAAGAGACCGGGCAGATACTGTGCGGCGAGCGAACCGTTGGGAGTGGGTGCCAGACTCATGAAGGAACTCCGAGGGCCGCGCGGCGTCACATTCGACAATCCGTCGCAATCCTGGAGTGCCACGCGGCCCGATCACATGGTGGAAATCAGGCTGCAAATCGTCCGTGGCGAGAGTTCGTCCAGAAGCTCGCGGGGCCATCGGGCCCTCCAATCATCACTAGTGTCTATCCGTCGCCAATTGGGGACAGAAAAAATCTCAAAAGGCAGTAACAGGCAGCGGGGAGGGGGAACGTGAAGTGCCCCGTTTTTGCTAACGGAATAACTCCTGGGCGGTCTTCGGCGACCGAGCCGTGCCGCGAATGAAATCGATCAGGCCCTCGACCGCTTGACCGTCGAGGCCGGAGACTTCGTCGACGATCACGCGAGCGATCTTCGCCGCGCGCTTCTCACCGCCGGATGCACCGGCACGGCGGCCGCGACTGGCGATGCGGAGGAAGTGGGACAGCGAATCGTACTTGGGTCTTGCGACGGGACCTTGAGAGACTGGCTCGGCAGACGTGGACATGTTGGGCCTCGCTTTGGTTGGGCGAAGCCGCGGAGGAACGCAGGGGGCAACGATTGTTTTCCGGTTGGCGGAACCAAAAACAAAAATCCCTGCGTTCCTCGGCGACCTCGCATGGTTGTGGGCAAAACGCACCGCCAGCGCAGAGCGAAAGGCGGATTACGCCCTGCGCTGGCGGATGCGAAACACCGCTCGTTTAAAAGTGGCCGTGATGCCGAACGTCACCGATTCGACGCGACACCCCGCTTGCTGAAGGCGGATTTTGCAGCGACGGCCAATGGTTACTGCCTAAGGCGCGGCAGCCCATCGACAAACGGCTCAGGCCCGAGCGGGGCACAGTGACGTTGCAGGCGTCACATGTGAGCGAGTGTGCGAAAGACGGTCGCGTCGAACTTTCCATGCGGTCCGGAGACCGCGACTTACAGCGTGGGGCAATCTAGATCAGCACCGCGAAATGCGTCAAGCCGCAGACGCACAAGATTTTTCGGCGAGTTGACGCGCGACTAGGCGGCAATTAGACCGGAAGCATTCGCCCCACTTACGTTTTTTTGCACGTCGCCAATGCGCGACGCGGGAGGATGCAAATGCCGTCGTTCACGTGCCCGAACTGCAACTGGCAAACGCCCGACGTTTCGGCCGAGTACTCGGGTCGCGCGGTCCGCTGCAAACAGTGCCAGACGAACTTTCGCTTGCCGGTGTTTGCTCCGTCGCAACCGGCACCTTCTGTGGGCGAAGATGCGTTCTTCAATCAAGTCGTCGCGCCGACGATGGGGCCGCAGCAGCCGATGACGCCCTACGTCCCGCCGCAATTGCCGACGTGCCGGTTCAGCGAGCCGATCGATCCTCGGCCGCGGGGCGGCGTGGCCATGTGGTATTTCGCCGGCCTCTGCTCGATGCTCGCGCCGCTGGTCGGGATCGGCGGCTGTCAGATGGCGCAAAGTGCAATTCAAGAGACGACTGTGCTCACCGCCGCGATCGCCCTCGCCGTGATCCCGTACTGCATGGCCCGGGCGAATTCAGAGATCATCGACCGCGGACGAAAAGATTAGCCCGCTGGCGGAGGCTTAACGACGAACTCCACCCGCAATACGTCCTGCAGTTGAGCGACCGTTCGCAAAGCTTCAGAAAGGCGAAGGAGCGGGTCGGATCCGGTGCCTGCGGTTCGCAGGTCGACGAGCGGGCTGCTGCAGAAATGGCAGAAGCCTTGTTTGCCGATCGCAACGTGCATCTTGTCCAGCGGCTGCTCGCTCACGCCCTGGCACTTCACGCAGACGACTCGGACGCGGTCGAGCTCGGCGGCATCGATCCGGACAACTTGCTCGCTCACCAGGGCTTCCTTTCGCATGGGGGCATTCTGGCCCAACACGGCATCAGGTCGCAAGGGCGCTGCCCACGTTCGGTGAGGCGGTCTGCGGTTGCTGTAAGTCGTTCGACGTGACTGGCACGAGAAAAACTGCCGCAGGCCGCCTCACCAAAAATGGGCAAAACAGTGCTCGAGAGAGGACTTGAACCTCCACGCCCTTGCGGGCACAAGAACCTGAAGCCGCCCACCGTTACCCATCTTGCCACGGTCACAAGATCGTTAGTCTTGTGCGCTTGAGAGACCGACACCGTTTTGCGCATCTTGTGCGCGCGTTTTGAGGGGAAAATGGCCGATTGGCGGCTGTTTTATGCGCAGAATTATGCGGGAGCGTCAGCCGGCCTTCGCCGCTTGAATCTTGCACGCATGACAGGGGACGATCGCCAGCTTGGCCCCGCAGGTGCCGCAGCGGACGCGGCCTGGGCGGCCCGTTAAACGCTGGGCCGGCACCGGTTCCTCGATCGCCTGGCGGACCTGGTGCAGCGAGAGCTTGAGCGCGGACGCGATCTTACGCAGACCGAGCCAAGGGTGATGGGTCCGCAACTCGACAACCCGAGCGCGGACCTTGAGCGAAATGTGCCGGGAACGGGACGGCATAGCCGCCATTCTACCGCCAAACGGACCTTGGCGGGGGTTTTTGCGATGACCTTGCGCGCACAGTTTGAGATTTTTCCCCAGCATTTTCCTACCGGGTTGGGCCGGCCCGCCGTGCGGAAAATTCAGGGGAAATTGTGTTTTTGTCGGGGCTTGGCGGGCCGTTTTGGGCGGGTGCGGCGCGCACAGCTTGGGCGGTTGGGGTGAAAACCGGGCTTAAAACGGGTCTCGCACGGCAACGGATGCACGATCCTTAGACCTGCTTGGAGACCCGTTCGATGGCGAAAACCCAACCGCTGGTCCAGGCCGATGCCCGGGCCGTCTGTTATCTGGCCCTCGGCAAGATTGCTCCCAAGCGGGGCGATCGCGACAAGCTGATCGCGGGCACGACGTATGACGTCGACCTGCAAATTACCGGCAAGGTGGGCCGGCGGGCGGTTTCCGAGGAAATCGCCGGCACGCTCGTCGTCGGCGAAGATCAGGTGCGCAACGCGTCGGTCGCGTGCGACCAGGCGGAGCTGCTGGCGTGCGTCGCCGAGGCCCTGCCCAAAGCCGGCCGGGACCGTCTCTTCAAGAAGCTGCGCGAGCTGCATGCCGCGCACGGCACGCTGCCGGCGGTCGACTCCGGCATTCTCGCCGAAGCCAAAGCCCTGCTCACTGAGCTGCGATCGACCAAGGTCACCGAGGTCCGCGGCAACGTGACGTTCGTCGAACGAAAGGCTGCGGCCTAACGATGGAACGCATCGATCCCAAGCAACCGACCACGGCACCTGGCGGTTCGCTGGAGAAGTTCAACCTGCTGGCGGCGCGGCAGGCTGCGGGGGTGCCGTTGTTTCATCCGGACGATAACCCGATGCCGATCGCGGCCGAGCCGCCGGCGAATTGGGAGTCAACCTCACGCGACGCCCGTTCGCCTGAGTACGGCAAACGACCGCGTTACTACTGATCCCCGAGTCTCGCGTCCCGAACCCCGCGCCCCTCTCGAACCAATGACCGGACGCTTTACCAAAGTACGTGGCTGGCTGGGCGACCAAGTGTCGACTCCGCCGATGCTGATCGACCGCCGGCACGGCGCGGGCGTGAAGCTCTATCCGTGCCTCCAAGGCGGGGCGCGCTACGAATGGGATGCGATCAAGGATCGGGCCGTGCGGCAGATCGAGCGGCAGCGCCGCGAGGTTTACGAAGGGGTCTTTGACCGGCCGCGGGCGAAGCTGGCTCCGTTGCGGATCGCCGGCATCTTTGGACGAAACGAGTACTTGATTCGCCACCTGCTGTGGTCTGGCCTGGCGATGACGTCGTTCGCGCTCGACAGCGCGTATTCGATCGGCGGTAGCCCGGCCGATGCAATCGGCACGCGGTTGCAACTGCTCGACGGCAAGACGCTCGACACGGTGTACTTCTACATCGTGAGCTACAACGGCACAGCGGCGAACGTCAACGATATCAATCTCGAACTGCGGCCGGAGGCCTCGGCCGGGGCGTCCACGCCGCACACGTCGACGCTGACCGAAAGCAAGAGCGTCAACCCATCGAGCGCGACGGGCTGGATCGCGTCGACCGGTTGGACGTCGGTGCTCGCCGCGCTCTCGCGGTACTTTCTGATCGTCGCCGACGCCGACGGCAACGGAACCGACTATGCAACAGTCGGGCTCGCCACCACGTATCACGACGGTGTAACGCCCTGGTCGACGCCGCTCGGGTTCCACGTGCAAACGACGGGTGGCTTCAACACGGGCAACACGAATTCGAGCGGCCGCGCATCGATGCTCGTGGTGAAATTCTCGGACGGGACCGTGCGCGGGATCAGTCTGGCCACCACGGCTGGCGCGGCTTCGTCGACGAACCAACGCGGGCTGAAGATCGATAGCGATGCGTTTACCAATCCGACCGACGTCTTCGGCATGATCTGGAACGTCTCGAACGCCAATTGCAGCGGGCTGAAGATCTACACGGGAACGAACGGCCCGGCGAGCGGCGCGGCCCACACCTCGACGGACATCATCTACGGGGCCGCGGCTCGCACCGGGGCGTTCATGTCGGGAGGCGCTGCCTATCGATTCTCGCCGGGCACCGCCTATCGGCTCGTGGCCACGTTCAGCGGTGCAACCACGGGCGGACCGCAAAAGCTCTCGATCGGCACTGGTGCCGACGCGACACTGCGACTGGCCATGCCAGGCGGCGGCAAGTTTAGCTGGACGCTCGAAAACGCCGGCGCTTGGAGCGATGACGCCGATGCGACGGCCGGCCTGATGCTCTTACTCGATGCCGAAGTCGCTCCGGTGGGCGGCAGCGGCAATGCTCAATCCGTGATGGGAGGCCGCCTCGTGCGGTAGTTCGATGGCTTTGACAGACGTGCAAATCAAAGAGCGACGGTCCGACCTGGCCGCACTCGACGACGAAAGCGGCGTGCTCCGCAATCGGCTCGTCGAACTCGGAACCGAGATTGCGGCCGCACAAACCGCGGCCAGCGATGCCGAGGCCGATGCGTCCGCGGAGATCACCGCGGCCAACGCGGAGTTCGAAGCCGCGAAGGCCAAGCATGCCGCCACGGTCTCGGCGGCGCGATCGAAGGTGCAACAGGCGCGGACGGCTGTCGCGAAGCTCGCGACCGATCAGGAACTCGCCAGCAAACGCCGGCAAGTCGTCAAGCGGCTCTACAGCGACGGGCTCGAAGACGAGCAACGGGTGTTCGCGGCCGAAGAGGAGCTCAAGCGCGCCGAGCAAGTCGCCAAGGAACTGGCGGACGAAGCCGCAGCGGAGAAGTAAACCGTGCCGAACTACCTGGGCGATTTCGCGGAAGACGCAACCGTGCGTGGGTGTAGCAACCTCACGGACAAGACCAACGCTGGGCCCATCACGATCGGTGGCACGCCTTCGTGGGCCGTCTACCGCAAAGGGAGCACGACGGAGATCACGAGCGGGATCACGGTGAACGTGGACTTCGACACGCGCACGGGCATGGTCGACTGGTCGGTCGATATGAGTTCGTCGGCGAGCTACATCGCCCAGGCCGATTACTACCTCGCCCAAGTTGGCTCGGCGACCGTGGATGGAACGAGCATCACGGGGACCATCCTTGGCGAGTGGAGTTGCGAGAATCGTTTTGCGGAGGTCGACGTCGTCAAAGTCGGTGGCAACGCCGCGGCGAACAGTGGCGGCCGATTCGAGGTCGATCTGTCGCACGTCGACGGTGTGGCGCTTGATGTCGACAGTGCGCAGATCGGCGTGAAACTCATCAGCACGGCGAACAACGCGATCACGAACAACAGCCTGGCGGACAACGCGATTGGGGCGTCGAAGATCGCGAACAATGCGTTCACGAGCAGTAAGTTCGATTCGACTGCGGTCGACGTGTTTGAGACGGCAGCAAACACGGCGATCGAATTCAACGAACTCAACCATCTGCTGCGCGACGCACTGCCGATCAATCTGCCCGTCGAGGATTCATTGGGTGACGTGCTGTTGCAAGCGATTCCCACGGCGAACGAGAACGCTGCCGCGGCCGCGGATGCCGTGTGGGAAGAGGACATTGGTTCCCATTCAGCGCTCGGCGGCGGCTTGGTGGCGCTGGCTTGTGCCCGCATCGAAATCCTCGACGCCGATTGGTCGGATGGCGGGCGGCTCGATTCGATCCTCGACGGCGTGCCGTCGGCGGTTTGGCAACGCGATGTAAACGCGAACGACAACGTGCCTGGCAGCTTCGGCGATTACTTCGGGCAAATGTACGTGGACACCAGCACCAGCATTCCGGCGGCGATCGCGGGGGTGCCTTCGGCCGCGGCGAATGCGACCGCGGTCTGGCAAAACGGCACGCGGTCGCTCACGGACAAGAGCGGGTTCATTCTCGGGGCCACGGGCCTCGACTCGATCCCGGTGACTGCGCCCGCCGGCGTGGCGAGCACGTTCCGCGAAATGATCGTGCAAGGCTGGCGGCGGATGTTCAAGCGGACGCGCTACAACAAGGCGACGGGCAACATCGAGACTTACGCCGACAACGGCACGACCGTGCTCACCACGCAACCGGTGACCGCGGACGACAGCGTCGAAGACGTGGGGGCAGCAACGTGAAGATCGCCTCGATCTTGCTCATCGCGCCGCCTTTCGAACTGGCCGAAGGCTCGACGCCGCCGCCGGTCGTCACCGGTGCGCTCGTTGGCCGGCGATCGCCGATTGGCGGTGGATCGGGCGGCAGGCGAAGCATTGTCGGGGGCGATGGTGCGGCCGCGATGGTTCGCGGCGCGAGTGGCGGGCGATCGAGCGTGACGGGAGGGACTTAGTCCATGGGTGCCGAAGTCATTGACCGCAAGTTCTTCGTCGCCGGCGATCGTGCGCGGGCGACTGCGCAGACGCTGGTCGATGCGAACGGCAATGCCGTCGACCTCACGGGCCAAAGCGTGCGGTGGGAACTGTGGACCGTCGACGACGGCACGATCGTGTTCTCGACGAACGCGGCGATCGACACGCCGGCCGACGGCGAAGTGAGTCACGAGTTCACCGCGGACGAGGCGGCTTACCTGGTGCTTCATCCGGGTGAGTATCACGAGCGGTGGATCCGCGTCGATGCGTCGGACCGCGAAGAACGTTTTCCGACGCACGGTGTCATTTCGATTTGGTTCAAACGCAAGCCGGGGACTTGAACACGGAGCACACAAAGGACGCAGAGATTGCGCGGCGCTCTTGCCAACCTTCCGCCGCCTCTACCGGCCCCGGGTCTCTGCGTCCTTTGAGTTTTCCGTGGAGCAAGCCATGAACGTCGATCGGGCCAACGAGCTGGTGCAACAGAATCCGTCGATCGTGTTCGTCGAGTACTTCGGCGGACCGCGCGACGGGCTGGTGTTTCCCTGCGCGCGCTCGCTCATCACCAAGACGCCGCTGCGTTTGATTCACAAAACCCGGTTCGCCTCGCACACCTACGATGCCCGCAAACCGTGGCAGGGCGAAGCGACGATCACCGTTTATCACCGGCAAGCCCTGCGGTGCGTCGGTTAGTTTCGCAACGACTTTCCTGGGAAAAGAGCATGAGCACGCACGTCAAGAGCGCGACCACCGAAGCCGCTTCAATGGGCCACGCCCAACGCACGATCGCCAGCACCGTGGGCGGGACGCGAGTCACCGCCGCGGCGACGACGGGCAGGTTCGGCGTGCGGATCAAAGCGCGACCCGACAACACCGAGGCGGTTTACATCGGCCTGAGTGGGGTGACGACCGCGAACGGCTATCCGCTCTCCGCCGGCGAAGAGCTGGCAATTCCCGTCGGCAACGCGAACGACATTTTCGCGATCTGCGCGTCGGGCGGGCAAAACCTCTGCCTGCTGTGGTGCTAGTCGCCCTTCTCCGCTTCCCGAGCCACGCGAGCCGAGTTCCGTTCATGTTCACCAACATGCTCTATCAGCAGTTCCTCGATTCGTCGAGGCGACGCTTCAATCCTGCCATGCTTAGCGGCCTCGTTGCCTGGTGGGAAGCGGGCAAGTCGCCGAAGACGGTCGGCCGTGATGGGAGCGGCGGTGCGCCGGCAGCGGGCGATTTAGTGGGGCAAGTCGCCGATCTCTCTGGCAATGGTCATACGCTGATCGCTGAGACCGCCGATGCCGCTCGGCCGATGTTTGCCGGTCTTTACGGCATGGGTGCAACGCCGATCTATTTCAACTCGGGAACGACGATTCGCCTTTGCAATCGCTCAGTCTGCCCAACGCTCAGCGGGGCCAATCCGAGCTTCACTGTCGTGACGCTCTGCGGCGCGGGTCGCATCGTTTCAGCGACGCGCTACATTCCCTGGGGAATTGAAGCGAACGGCGGTTCGACTGCCAACTCGATCTTGCTGCACATGCAAGCGAGCACCCGGCTGCTGCGGCAGTTTACGAACGGTACCGCGGTCGACTCGGCTGCGGGCCTTGGCGGATCGCCGCCGGCCGTCGTTTCGACCGTGTTCAACGGTGCGACATTCCGCCGCACCTATCGCAACGGCGTGCAGGCCTGCAACGTGGCGAGCGGGGCGACACTCGCGTTTGACGGAACGAGCTGGTTTACGATCGGGCACTTGTTTGATGGCACGACGGCGGACAGCAACGGTGGGCCGATGTATTGGTTCGGCACGTGGATTTATAACCGTGCCCTCTCCGACGCTGAGCGGCAACAGATCGAGCGCTACGCCGCTTCGTTGATCGGCATGCCCTACGCCGTGGGTGTGACGCCCGCGCCGACGTGGATCTTCGCCGATTCGCATGGCGAAGGGTTTGTGAGCACGCCGACGGCGAACGTTGAAGTCGCACCGTTTGGGCATCAGCTCGTTGCCACGCTGCCGGCGGCACGTGGCGGTTTCATCACGAATCGGGCCGCGTATGGCGAGCAGTTCTTGTATGACGGTTCGACCGTCGATCGAATTCTCGACCGCTATTACGCAGACAACGCAAGCTTTGCACCCGGCGACCTGGTGATTCTCGAAGGGGCGTCGAACGACGTCGCCGCACAGACCTTTGCGAACGACGCGGCCGCGGAAACCTACATCGACGGCACTTTCTTGGCGAGCGGGGCGAATAGCCTGCCGGCGACGCTCGACGATGCGACAACCAAAGGCTGCGACGTCGTGCTCTCGACAGCGCCGCCGCGGGCGAGTGGGGCAAGCGAGGATCACGCTTACTGGTATTACAACCGACAGGTGCGACCTGTTGCGGGTCGATTCGATCGCGTGGCCTTGGTCGACGGGCACACGCCGTTTGCCGTGAGCACGGATCAACTGAATCCAGCTTACAACTCGGGCGATGATATCCATCTGAACGCGGCCGCGTATCGCATTTGGGCAGGCTTGATGGCGACGGCCGCGGCGACGCTCAATGTGAATCCTGTAGCACACGCGGATCTTGTGCGATGGTGGAGCGGGCGGACGGGCTTAACGTTCAACGATGCGGGAGCGATTGGCGGCACTGCCCTTACCGATCGCAGCACCACAGCAGATCATGCGACGCAAGCGACGGCGGGCAGTCGCCCTTCTTGGCGCATCGGTGCGGCGGCGTCGAACTACAAGCCGACGGTGCGCTTCGACGGCGTGGACGATCATCTCGAATGCACCGAGTTCACGGGCAGCGCATGGACGATCATGCTCGCCGTTGACGCTGCGGCGATTGGACCCGTGCTAGCGACGTCCGCGGGTTCGGCGAACGTGGTGCGCGTTGACTCTGCGTTTGGTTTGCTCAACGTCGACACGGCTGGTGGATCGCTGGGTTTCTCATCGCCAGCGTGGAACGGGTTCGCTGTTGTCGTCGTGCGGAGCGATGGGCGCGCGTGGGTCAACGGAGTCGAGATGACTCGGACGTCGACGCCGGGCAACTATTCGATCAATTGCAATCGGATCGGCGGTGTACCAGGCGGGGAGTTCCTGGCTGGCGACGTGGCCGATGTGATGATCTTCGACGCTGCGTTGTCAGATAGCGACGTCAACGCGCAAGCGGGTTACATCGCGACGAAGCTGGGCCAGAACTGGGCGGTGATTCAAGGCGCAGGGTAATCGTCCTCGTCGATCGGATCGAAGAGCTGCGAGACGTAGGACGCCAAGCTGCGGAGCCACGAATCGAGGATGCGGATTAGAACCATACCCCAAGCCTAGTTCGGACCATGCTATCACGCAATGGCGGGGGGGTGTGATTTTTTGGCCGGCGGCCCAGGCCGGAGCCGAGGGCCGAGTAGGTACTACTTTTCGTTCCTTCGCAGGGCTGCCCCGCGGGAACAGCTGATTATGTAGAGACAGTTGGTTGCCGCGAGAAAAAAACAATTGGAGCCACCATGAAGATCGCCCTTCGCCCGCTCGATTCGATCAAACCTTACGAGCGCAACCCGCGCAACAACGAAGCCGCGGTCGACGCCGTCGCCGCTTCGATCCAAGAGTTCGGCTTCCGCCAGCCGATCGTCGTCGACGCCGACGGCGTGATCATCGTCGGTCATGTCCGCTACCGCGCGGCGACGAAGCTTGGCCTGGCGAAAGTCCCGGTCCACGTCGCCACCGATCTGACCGCGGACCAAGCCCGCGCCCTCCGCATCGCCGACAACCGCACGAACGAACTCGCGGACTGGGATTGGGCGAAGCTCGGCCTCGAGTTGGCGGATCTGAAAGACGCGAACTACGACGTCGGCAGTCTGCTGCTCGGCGACGATTGGCTGACGACGGCCGCGGCCGGCGGCGGCATCGCGGGACTCACTGATCCGGACGATGTTCCCGCGCCGCCCGACGCCGCGATCACGCAACCGGGCGATCTGATTTTCCTGGGAAATCACCGCCTGCTCTGCGGCGATAGCTCGAATCCCAACGACCTCGATCGACTCCTCCGCGGCGCGCCGATCCACCTCGTCAACATGGATCCACCGTACAACGTGAAGGTGGAACCGCGCAGCAACAACGCGATCGCCGCGGGCCTGTCGAGCTTCGCCGGTACCACCAGCAACCAATCCGCCGACGTCGCCCGCGATCCGTCGAAGGCGAAAGCGACCGCGAAGAAACTGCGGCCGAAAGATCGCCCGCTCGCGAATGATTTTGTGAGCGACGCCGCGTTCGTCGACTTGCTCGATGCGTGGTTCAAGAACGCCGCCCGCGTGCTGATCCCCGGCGGCGGGTTCTACATCTGGGGCGGCTACGCGAACGTCGCCAACTATCCGCCCGCGCTCGCGGCCGCGGAGCTGTACTTTTCGCAAGCGATCATCTGGACCAAAGGCCATCCCGTCCTGACGCGCAAAGACTTCATGGGCGATCACGAGTGGTGCTTCTACGGTTGGCGTGCAGGGGCGGCGCATCGGTTCTTCGGTGCCGACAACATCGCCGACGTCTGGAAACACGAACCGGTCCGCGCCCGCAAAGCCGGCCGCGACGAAGTGCTGGTGAAGATCGGCACCGAGCTCTACGACCAACTGCCGCGCGACGTCTGGCCGGTGAAGAAGTTGCACAGCTCGAAGATGGTCCACCTCACCGAAAAGCCGGTCGAGCTGGCTGCCCGCGCAATGCAGTACTCGTCGCTCCCCGGCGAGAACGTCCTCGATCTGTTCGGCGGATCCGGCAGCACGCTGATCGCGGCCGAGCAGCAAGGCCGCCGCGCGTTCCTGATGGAACTCGACCCGCTCTACTGCGACGTCATCATCGCCAGGTGGGAAGCGTTCACTGGGCAGAAGGCTCAGCGACAAACCGAAGGAGTGAAAGCGAATGCTCGATGCAAGCCAAGTAAAACCGACGCGCGAGGAAAAGCAGATCGATGCCGTGCGCCTGCTCGAAACCGCTGAAGAGTGGTTGTTCCACAACCGCGTCCGCGGCCGAGTGACTCCGTCGCATCATACGTTCATCGGCATCCTTCGCCGCTGCGTCGCCGCCGAGCATGAACTCGCGAAGCTCCGCAGCCAGTATCTCGGCGGCTGGGAGTAAACGATGGGATCACGCTCGAAGGTTCCGCTGTACCTCGTTCGCGACGTCTTCACCGGCGAGCGAGAAATCGTTCGACGTGTAAAGACAATCGACCGTGGCCCGCTTCCGAAACTCGAACGCGAACCGCCGGCGACGAATGCTCGCCACCGCAACCATGAAAGACTTCGCTTCGATCGACCCCGCGAAAGCAAACTACGGCCCGTCGCCGCTGTGGCCTGCGGTGAATGATGTGGCGGCGTTCCACGAATTCCAAACGTTCATTCTCCGGCGGATGGCCCTGCAACTTGGCCTCCCGCCACACCTTCTCAGCCTTCAGGAGATTCCAATCATGCACGACGCCGACAACCCGACCGCGGCCAAGTCCGTCGCTCCGCCCATCGTCGAAGGCACCGACGTGATCGGCACCAGCGACGAAACCGGTGGAACCTTTGCGACGATTGTCGCTCGAACGCTGATCCTCCTGGTATTTGTCGCGGCGATCGGTTTGGTCGTGTATGAGACGGTCCGCCCCGTGGCGTTCTATCCCTACGTTAATGAATTGCAAAAGCCTTGGCCGCAACCAGTTCATCACACGACCGTGATCGCCAAGGAGCAATGCTTCGAGTATGAAACGCGCGGCGGTCGACCTGGCGGTGCATGGATCGTGACGGTGCGGTTCGATGGAATCGAAGGCAAACGCAGGCTCGGCGTGCGCGAAGAAGAGTATCGCGAGTCGCACATCGGTGGCCACCTCATGCTAATCCCACGCGACTGATGCCCAAGAAGCCCAATAAAAAGAAACCCGCGGCCGCGGCGGTGCCACCGTCCCCGCCGTCGCCGGCCGCGTTGTCGATCGACCAGTGCGCCGAGCTGCTCACGAAGGCCGGCGGCCGCAAGCTCGACGCGCCCACGATCCGCAACTTCATCACCGCCGGCGCACCAACCAACGCCGACGGCACCATCCATCTTGTTCACTTGACCGCCTGGCTGGCGGCTCAAGCTTCGTAAACCGTTCCCGTTAAACAAGCGAAGCCGCGCGTTGCTCGAAACAACGCGCGGCCTCTGACCATCCGCGCAGGACGAGCTGCGACGGCGGCTACCGCAACCGTAGGCCGTGCGTTCGCGCTGCGCACCCGAGCAAGCGAAGTGCCCGCATGGCCGAATCGTTACTAGCCGCCGCCTATAAAGCGATTCTGACGCTCGTATCACCTGTGGCGACCGACCCCAAACACATGAAGCCTGGCCAGTTGTGCCAACTGCTCAACAGCACGCCGCTGGGCCACGTGCTGAAAGACCGCACGCTCCGCAAACACCGCGAAGCCGCCGGCCACCGCATCGGCGACGAAAAGACGATCGACCTGCTGAAGTACTCGGCCTGGCTGGCCTGGCAGGTGAAAGACTCCGGCCTCGGCGGACCGGCCGAGCCAGGCACGGTACCGCGCGGCCCGCGGCCGGCGGGAGCCATGCTCGATCGTTACGACCTCAAGCGCGAACGCGAACGCGATCGCAACGCCGAGATCTCGATCAGCGGCCGCGACATTGGCACACTGCCCGAAGTCGTCGATCCCAAGCGGCGGGCCACCGCGGCGAAGAGCCTGCGGTTCTTTTGCGAAACGTACCTGGCCGAGTTGTTCCCGCTGGCGTGGAGCGACGATCATCTGCGGCTGATCGCCAGCATCGAAGCAATCGCACTCGAGGGCGGGCAGCTTGCCCTGGCGATGCCGCGCGGCAGCGGCAAGACGACCATTCTCGAAACGGCCGTGCTGTGGGCCGCGGTCAACGGACATCGCAAATTTGTGATGCTCGTCGGGGCGAGCAAGACCAGCGCCGACGAAATGATGGACTCGATCAAAGCCACGCTCGAAACCAACGAGCTGCTCGCCGAGGACTATCCCGAGGTTTGCATTCCAATCCGGGCGCTCGAAGGGATCGCCAATCGATGCTCCGGGCAGCTCTGCTGCGGCGAACGCACGCACATCGGCTGGAGCAAGTCGCAGATCATCCTGCCCACGATCGCCGGCAGCCGGGCGTCGGGCACGATCATCCGCACTGCCGGCATCCTCGGCCGCGTCCGCGGTGCCAAATACAAACGCCGCGACGGGGAGAATCAACGCCCGGACTTCGCGCTGGTCGACGATCCGCAGACCGACGCTTCGGCCCGCAGCGTCAACCAATGCGAGAAGCGCGAGAAGGTCATCGCCGGCGCGATCCTCGGTTTGGCCGGCCCGGGCAAAACGATCGCGGCATTCTGCACCTGCACCGTCGTACGGCGTGGCGATCTCGCCGACGTGCTCCTCAATCGCGACAAGCATCCGACGTGGCGCGGCGAGCGTTGCAAGCTGCTGTATGAGTTCCCCAAGAATCACAAGCTGTGGGAAGACTACACGATCCAACTGACCGACGAGCTGAAGAACGGCGGCGACGGCCGCATGGCCACCGCGTTCTACAAGAAGAACCGCGTGGCGATGGACAAGGGAGCCAAGCCTGGCTGGCCGGCTCGGTTCAAGCCGGGCTTGGAACTCTCCGCGATTCAGCACGCGATGAACCTGAAGATCGCAGACGAAGCGGCGTTCTGCGCCGAGTATCAGAATGAACCGAAAGCCGAACACGAGGACACCGACTCGCTCGACTTCGACGCGCTGCTCAAACGCGGTACCGGCCTCGCCCGCGGCCGCGTGCCGAAGGAGTGCCACAAGCTCACGGCGATGATCGACATCTCGGGCGCGACGAAGGCGCTGTACAGCGCGGTGTGCGGCTGGACGCCGGACTTCGGCGGGCACGTCGTCGAATGCAACGCGTGGCCCGATCAACAGCGGCGTTACTTCACCCACGCCGACATTCAGACCACGATTCAATCGCAGTTCCCCAAAACCGCCCTCGAAGGATGCATCTTCCAGGCACTCGAAGCGCACGCCAACGAGCTGCTCGATCGCAAATACATCCGCGAAGACGGGCTCGAAATGCGAATCGAGAAGCTGCTCGTCGACGTCAACTGGGGGCCGGGCACCGAAGCCGCTTACCAATGGGTGCGGCAGTTCAAACGCAGCGCACTGGTGATGCCGAGCCACGGCAAATACTACGGCGCGGCATCCTCGCCGTTCGCGCAATACAAACGCAAAGAGGGCGAAGTCCTCGGCTTGCATTGGTTGATCCCGAACCTCACGCGCAAGCGGGCGGTTCAGCACGTCAACATCGACGTGAACTATTGGAAGTCGTTCATCGCCCGGCGGCTGCTGACGACCGTCGGCGATCGCGGAGCGTTGACGTTCGGCGGCAAGCCTGGTGCCGAGCAGCGGATGCTGGTCGAGCATTGCACCGCCGAATACACGGCCAAGACCGCCAACCGCGACAAGGCCGGCGGGCACGAGTGCGAAGAGTGGAAGCTCAAGCCGGGCCGCGACAATCACTGGTGGGACTGCATCGTCGGCTGCGCCGTTGGCGCGTCGATGCTGGGCATCCATCTGCTCGCCAGCCAAATCAACAAGCCCGCGACCGCGGCCGCACCGCCGCGGCCCACCGTCCGCGTGCGTTATTTTTCGTGATCCCGTTCTGACGTAGTGCAATTGTGAAACACCATTTCACTTTGAGGATTTAGATGGCCAAGAAACCAACCACGAAGCAACCGACCGAGAAGCCCGCCAAGCCGAAGCCGGCCGCCCGTGCCGAACGTCCGGACCCTCGCAAAGAGACGCCGATCGTCGTCGGCGAATTGACCGCCTGCCCGGCGTGCGGCTCGACCGATCGGACCGAATACAAAGACACTCGCGAGCCCCTGGAGCACGCCGGCGTCACGCCGAGCGGCAAGCCTTACACGCACGTGCGGTGGAAGCGAACCTGCTGCAAAGGCTGCGGCCAGTTCCGCATCGATAAGGTGTTTGAGAACCGCGTCGCGGCCGAAGCGAAGCCGCGCCGCGCGGCCTGAAATTCTCGCCCCGCTCTGGCTCCCGTGGAATTCCGTTCGACGACTTCCGCAGAAACTGCGGAAGTCGAACTTCTGTTCAGCACTGGACTTGCGCGCACGTCCATCGATGGGCGGCGTTTTGCGGGGCTGATTTTCCCCGGAAAGTCACCGGCCGTCGCGAGAATGAAACATCACGCTCTGCGACGTCTCCACAAAAGACTTCTCCTCTGAGAACCGTTCCCGTGCCTCCTTATGCCCGATAACCGCGAACGCATCGCCCAGATTCGCGAGATCCTCGCCGAAGGCGTGACCAGCGTCACCCGCGACGGGTCGACGACAAACTGGGATCTCGACCAGCTCCGCACCGAGCTGCGCGAACTCGAAGCGGCCGACCCTCGCACGGCAGGCGATCGCCCCGTGCTTCAGCAAATCAACATGCGCCGCTGGTAAGCGCCGCGTCTTCCATGCTCGCCCTGATTCTCATGCTTGCGACGTCCGTCTTTTGCGGTGCCGGTGGAGTTCACGAAACTCCGGCGGCAGCCGCCTCCGTTGCCGCTTCGCAGTTTGGCTATGACGCCATCGACGGCCGGCACCGTAAGCAAGCGAAGGTCGAAAGCGGCGCGGAAGACGTCATCCTCAAGCCAGCCGACCGGACCAAGCTCGTCGCCAACAGCCGCGACCTGGCCCGCAACGCCAGCATTTTCGGTTGGTGCATTCGCAAGCACCTCGATTACGTTTCCACGTTCGACTTCCACAGCCGCACCGGTGACAAGGGACTCGACGATCACATCGAAGCGTTGATGGAAGATTGGTCGCGGCCCACGGCCTGCGACGTCGCCAGCCGCCACACGCTCGCCAAGATGCTGCGCTTGGGCGAAGCCCGCCGCACCGTCGACGGCGACATGGGCTTCATCAAGCTGGGGAGCGGCGAACTGCAAGCGATCGAGGGCGACCGCGTCCGCGATGTGACCAGCCGCGGGGCCTTTGTGCCTGGTGAGCCGACCGACGGCGCGAAATGGATCCACGGCGTGAAGTGCGATAGCTCCGGCCGCGCGCTCGCATATGCCGTCCACAAACGGACCGGCATGAACAGTTACGAATTCGAGCGGACTATCCCTGCCTCGCGCATGGCTTGGTTCGGATACTACGATCGCTTCGACCAGGTCCGCGGCGTGTCGCCGATCGCCAGCGCGATCAACGAGTTTCGCGACACCTACTCGATGCTGGAGCTCGCGAGGTTAAAAGCCAAAGTAACCCAGTTCTTCGCCTTGGCTCTGTTTCGCGACGCGTCGCTCGCGGCCGGCGAAATGGGCAAGCAGTTCGACGCCGACGGCAACGTCGACCGGTCGACGAGTGAAGTCGATCTCGGCGCGGGGCCGGCGCTCCTCGATTTGAAGCCCGGTGCCAAAGCCGAGTTCCTTGAATCAAAGCATCCGAGCACCGAGTTTCAAGCGTTCATTCACGTGTCGATCGCGATCGGGCTCAAAGCGCTCGACATGCCCTACTCGTTTTACGACGAGTCGTTTACCAACTTCTTCGGCTCACGAGCGGCCTGGTTGCACTACCAGCGTTCGTGCCTCGATAAGTGGGCGGATGCGATCGAGCTGCGGCGGAAGATCACGCTCTGGCGGTACACGCTGTGGACGCTCGATAACACGATCACGCTCAAGAAAAGCCAGACGATTCGCGACCTGCGTTTCGAATGGATTCCCCGCGGCATGCCCTGGTGGGATCCGTCGAAAGAAATCAACGGCGTCGTGCAAGAGATTAAGGCCGGCCTCAACAATCCGATCAACGCGTGCCGCGAACGTGGCACCGACTACTTCGACAACATCGACCAGACGGCCAAGGCCATCCAATACGCGGCCGACAACAAGGTGCCTGTCGAATTCGCGCTCGTCGCGCCGCCTGCCGTGAACGCGGTGGAGGCCGACGATGCCTAAGACACTCGAACGCCCGAAGTTCGCCCCCGGCTCGCACAAAGCGCCGCGCGATGCGTTCCTGTTCAACGTACCGCTCGAATTTGAGTTTGCCGAGAGCGAAGGTGCCGTCACGATCGCCCCGGTGAAGATGCTCGCGCGGACCGCGGACGCAATCGATCACTGGTACTGGGGCAAGTGCATCCACGACATGGAAGGCGTTCAACTCAAAGAACGCATTCCGCTCGATTGGAATCACTGGTCTGACGTCAACGTCGGCTTCGCCAACCAATTCAAAGCGGACAAGAAGACGGGCCTGGAGATCGGCGGCTTTATCGTTTCGACGAAGCCCGACGACATGGCCGCGGAGATCCTCGCCCGCGGCAAGGCCGGCGTGCCCTATGAAGCGTCGATCGACTTCCGCGGACCGAAGCGAATCGAGATCGTTCCCGAGGGCGCGACCGCGAAAGTCAACGGCCAAACGTTCGAAGGGCCAGGCGTGATCTTCCGCACCTGGCCGCTCAAGTCAGCCGCGGTCTGCACGTACGGTGCGGACGGTGGCACCAGCACTCAGTTTTCCAAGAGCGGCGGCGCTCGCAACGATGAAGAGCCGGCCGAAATCGAAGTCACACTTTTCACGGAGCAAGCACCGATGACCGTTCAAGCCACCTCTTCGCAAGCCACCGACGCGCCGGCGGATGTTCAGCAACTCTCGACCTCGCCACAAACTCCGCCGGCGGCCGTCTCTGATCCGACGCCCGTGGATCCGGCTAAGCAATTCGCCGCCAAGCTCGCGCAGTTCAATGCCGAGTTCGGCGCGGTGAACGGCAGCAAGTGGGCGGCCGAAGGCAAATCCTACGAAGAAGCCCTCAAGCTTCATGCCTCGGAGTTGTCGGCCGGCAGCGCGGCCAAGGACAAACAAATCGAAGAGCTGCAAGCGAAGCTCAAAGCCGTCGACGTGGGCGAACCGGCTCCGGTTTCGTTCAGCGAGAAGGACGGCAAGGCCACCGAAGTGAAAGGCTCGCAGCTAGCGAGCAAGCTCGGCAACAGCGTTGCCAAGTTCGCCGCCGAGATCCAATTGCCCGCGAAGAAGTAATCGCGAAGAAGTAACCCGGCTTTCCCCGGAAAGTTGATCCGCAGATTTCACCGATGACACGCCGCGGCCAACGCGGCACGCACCTCGAACCCTCCTGAGTCCCGATCATGGCCGTTTTCAATCTGCTCGACATCGCCAAAGCCAACGGTACCGACGGCGTCGTCGGGCTCATCGATGAGACGACGAAGGCGCACCCGGAATTGACCCTCGCTCCCGCGCGGACGATTCAGGGCATCAATTACCACACGCTGGTGCGAACCGGCCTGCCGAGCGTGGCGTTCCGCAATGCCAACGAAGGTTCGGTCGCGCAGAAGGCTACGCACGAGCGACGCCTCGTCGAGACGTTCATCATGTCGCCCCGCTGGTCGGCTGACCGCGCGGTCGCCGATCGCTACGAAGACGGCGCAGCCGCGTTCCTCGCAATGGAAGCTGAAGCGCAGCTTGAAGCGGCCATGCAGGCGCTGGCGAAACAGTTCTATTACGGCGCAACAAGCCTGGGCGATCTGAAGGGCCATCCCGGCCTGCTGCAAATGTACGACGCAGCGAACATGACCGTCGACGCCGCCGGCACCACCGAAAGCACGTGCAGCTCGGTCTGGCTCGTGAAGTTCGGACCGCGCGACGTGCAGTGGGTGTGGGGCAACAACGGCACGCTCACCCCGAGCGACGTCGATATCCGCGACGTGCTCGACGCAAGCAACAACCCTTACGAAGCCTACGTGCAAACGATGAACGCCTACCCGGGCCTCGCACAGCACTCGCTGCGCAGCGTCGTTCGCATCAAGAAGGTGACCGAAGATTCGGGCAAGGGTTTGACCGACGAGCTGATCGCCAAAGGGCTGGAGAAGTTCGAATCCGGCATCGTGCCGGACGTGATCCTCGTGACGCGCCGCTCGCTGCGGCAGCTCCGCGCGAGCCGCACCGCGACGAATCCGACCGGCGCTCCGGCTCCGATCCCGACCGAGTCGTTCAACATTCCGATCCACGCGACGGACGCGATCTCCAACGTCGAGACGCTCGCCCTGTAAACGTCGCATCGGTCCGGTTCATCGGCCTTGTCCGCATAGGGCGGCGATTGCCGCCCTTCACCAAAATACCTTTTCCCGCTCGCGAGCACGATCATGAGTTTTGCAGTCAAAGACAACCAACTCGTTCAGACCAAGGCCCTGTCGAACGGCGCGGGCAATACGGCGATCGACGGTTTCGATCTCGGCCACAACGCGGCGAAGTTGGGCCGCAACCTGGCGGACTTCGAGATCCTCATCGAAATGCCGGCGCTCACCACGACCGAGCTGCCCGACACGAACACGTACATCATGTCGATCGAGATGGACGATAACTCGGCCTTCTCGAGCGCGACCGTGTTGCACGCGGAAGTGCTTCGCCAGACCGGTGCCGGCGGTACCGGTGCCGTGGCCGCCTCGGTCCGCGTGCGACTGCCGTCGAACGTCGAACGCTTCGTGCGCGTGAAGGGCACGAAGACCGGCACCGGTAACGTGTCGGCCAAGGTGATGACTGTTTCGTTGGTGCTCTAAAGCGGCCGCGAGGTAGTCATGCCGTCGGCGTTCGAACGTGCGTTGAAGTTGGGGCACAAGGTTGAAAAACGCTTGGCCTACGTCGACGTCACTTACAAACGCGGGCCGCGGCCGCTCGCGCTGCGAGTTGTGATTGCAGAGACCCGCGTCGAAGCGGCCGACTTCGAACAGACCGCGAAGCTGACCCTTCGCGTGCGCGATTACATCATCACCGCCGCGGACCTCGTTCTCGACGGTGTGCCGTTCAAGCCTGTAGCCGGCGATCAGATCCTCGAAGTCGTCGGCAACGAAACGTTTGTGCAAGAGCTGCGGCCGGCGTTTGGCCAAGGCAACGTGTGGGATTGGCACGGGCCAATCCGCGACGCGATCCGCGTCCACACGAAGCAAGTAGCGACTGAGAGAAACTGATGGATCCGCTCTTCGCCATCGCCGACGCCGTCGTGTCCGACCTGGAGACCGTGAAGAACGGCCCACTCGGCTTGGCGTTTTTCGTGATGCGCGACGAGATCCCGGATTGGGAGTTGTCGCGGCACACGCCGGAAGAGAACAACGCGGCCCGCGTCTACGTGGCTACGATCGCCGAAGAGGGCGAGCACGATACTCGCGCTGAGTTCGCGCACCGGGCCACGGTGCAACTCGCCGTCGGCGCGTGGAAGTGCGTCGACAAAAGCCATCGCGACCAACTGTCGTCGCTCGCGCAAGCAATCGCCAATCGTTATCGGCATCGCGACACTCGCACGCTGACTTACGCTTCCGACCAACTTGCGATCATCACGAACGCGGTCCGCAACACGATTTACGACGCCGAGCTGCTCCGCAGCGAAGGGGCGTTTATGGGATCAATCAACCTGACCGTCGAGTTCCGCACTTCGACGTCGAACGAGGCCTGACCATGTCGAAGTTTCAAGAGCGACTCCACGACTGCAAGTTCGTCGACAACCTGAAAGAGGTTCTCCGCGACTTCATGAGCGACGTCGACGCGCGGCTCAAGCGTATCGAAGAAGTCGTCTTCATGCGCGTGCTTTACACCGGTGCCGAGCCAGGTGCGGAAATCCTGCTCGATCTCCGCACTCGCGACACGGAGATCCTGGATCCCCCCTACGTCCCGGCCGAAGAGTCGCTCGCACCCGCGCCGGCCGAGGCAGCAACGGACGCTCCGAGCGATGACGCCGGTTCACCTGCGGAAGATTTAACCGCAGAGGACGCGGAGGAAGCCCCCGAGCAGCCTTCGAGCGCACCGGCAACCGAGGTGCCCGAGCCAGAACTTAACAAACCGGCCAAGAAACGCCGCAAAGCTTAACTCGCTCAAGTCCGTTCAGTTTTACCGAGTTCCCGTAAATCGGTAATTCCCGAGCCCCGTGCCCCTCGCCCCGCTGCCCCAATGAAGCAACTCGCCACGATCATCGCCGTCGCCCTCGTCTCGCTTGCTAGCGCCGCTCACGGCATTGAATGCCCCGACGACAAGCTGGCGGTCGATCTGCCGGTGGAGATTCGCGGTTGGTATCGCAATCCGGACGGCTCCTGCGTGCAGTGCTCGAACGGCATGACCGGCACCGATCAAAACGTGCCGGCCTTCGCGACCTTGCTTTGGGATAGCGAGTACGGCCGCAAAGAACGCGGCGGATCCGGACCTTCGCGCGTCGCGCGGTACGCCCGCGAGCGGAACGTGCGGATCTACAACGTCACCGGCAAAGACACGTGGGAGTGGATGAAGTGGTGTTGCCGCAACGGCCGCGGGGCCGCGATCGGCGCGGGCGGCTCGCACTTTCAAACGCTCTTCGGCCACGATCCGGCGACGGACACGTATTGGGTTTGCAACAACAACTCGACGAGCCGCATCGACGAGTACACCTGGGAACAGTTCCGCCGACTCCACCTCGCCAGTGGCGAATGGATCGTCGTGCTCGATTATCCGCCGCATCCGCGCCGCCCGGTCTACCGGCAGTGGTGGCGCTAACCGCTCTGAAGGATTCACTATGCCCGCCAACCTCGCCTGCTTCATCGTGTTTGCGATCATCGCTTTGACGACTTACCTCTGCATGCGCAAGCTGCGGCGCGGCCGCTTCTGTGCCGCGTTTCTCAGTGCGGTCTGCGTGCTGGGGAGCTTTGCGTTTGCGCAAGCGCCAGCAGACGAACCCCACGCCGAAGAAGTCGACGGGGCCGAGATCAAGCGGCTCGGCGATCACGTGCAATACGTCGAAGGCAACGCGATCCGCGACGGCGGCGACTACGTGGAAGTGATGGGTCCGCCGGCGGACGACAATCACAAATGGTTCATCTCGATCATCGGCAGCAAGGGCTGCGGCGCGTGCGCCCGCCTGAAGGCCGATCTGAAGACGAACGAATACCTGCGGGCTTTGATCACCGTTCACGAGAACGACGACAACCACAGCGACACCAAGACGAGCTGGGCGCACTACACCTACTATCTCGCTGGCGACAAGTCGCAAGACTTCCGCTGGAAAGAGATCAAGGTCACGGGCTATCCCACGATCATCGTGCAGCCGCCACTCAACAAGAAATACGGCGACCCGTCGACGGTGGTCGTGCAAATGACCGGTTACGACGGCGACGGCAAGAAGCTCGCGACGAGCATCGCCGCGGGCATCAAAGCCTATTTGGCGAAGCAAGCCGAAGTGCGATCGACGGGGCACCGGGCCCAGCTCGTCTCGCTCGTTCACGAGCGTGGCGCTGAGTTTCCTCCCCAGCCCCCAGCCCCCAAACTCCAGCCCCGGATCAGTGGCTGGGGACAAATGCCGTGGACGCCGGCTCCAAAGGTCGACGCCACGCCGGTCCCGGCTCCGACTGACACGCCGCCCAACGTGCTGCCGCCTTTGTTCGATTGGCCGCCGAAGCCAGCGCCGGGCCCAGCGCCCGCGCCTGCTCCCAATGCCGACGGCACCGAGGGAGTGATCCCCGTAACGCCCGAAGCGATCATCGTTTGCGACACGAATTGCCTGTCGAAAGACGACGAAAGCAAAATGCAACCGGTGATCGAGCGGCTCCGCAAAGAACGCCCCGGTCTCCGGGTGCGAATCGCGGATCTGCGGAACTCGAAGCACCTGCCGGTGAAAGCCGAAGATCTGCCGGCCGTCGTCGTGACGGCCGACGGTGCGGTGCAAGAGAAGGTCACCAGCAAACTCTTCCCGTTATTTCAACCGCGAGACACCGAAGCCGCCGCGACGCCGACAACGCTCGTCGCTCCGCCGTTCCCGTGGCAAGAAGTTGCCGGCGCGGTAATGACGGGTGGAAGCGTGCCCGCGGTGATTACCGCTGTGTTCGCCGTCTTCATCTGGTGGCGCACGCGCCGCAAGGCGACTGGTCAATCGGTCGTGCTGCCGAACTTGCCGCTGGAGCAATTGGTCCCGCTCGCCAAACCGTACATCGAGCAATTCGCGGCGATGCTCGCCGAAGCGATGAAGCCCAAACCAACCGACGCGGCGAAGTAGTCGCGTTACAGACTCCGGCACTGCCCCTGACCACTGAGGTTCCCATGAAGTCCCTGATTCTCGCCCTCGTCGCGGCCGCGGCCGTCGTGCTCGTCGCCAGCGAAAGCCAAGCCCAATGCAAGAACGGCCGTTGCTTCGCCCCGCAACTTTCCCAGGAAAGCTGCCCGTGCGATTGCACCGAATGCCCGAACTGTGATTGCCACCGCGAACGTTACTACGCCGGCGGTCCACGTGGGCCGCGGTGCGAAGACGCGAAGCGCGGCCCAGTTCGCAAAGCGGCAGCCGCGGCTAAGCGACCGCTGCGTGCGGCGGCGAAGGCAGCCAAGCGGCCGCTGAAGGCGATCGCTAAAGCAGCCAAAGCCCTGCGGCCGTTCAAACGCTGCCGCGGCTAACGAACTACCCTTCCTCCGGAAAGAACGCCGGAAGGCGGCCGCGGTTGGTTAGGCCAC
>JBKPPO010000187.1:0-16199 GCA_046733635.1 Pseudomonadota bacterium
CGGTGAACCCGATGAACACATAGGTGTGACGTCGTGGCTCGGCCTTCAGCGATTCATAGAGCGAGGGCAGTAGCGACGCGCCGCTCCAGTTGTCGACGACGCCCTGGCCTTCATAGACGCGATCGAAATGCGCGCCGACGATGATCACGCGATCCGTGGCGCCGGGCAGCACGCAGATCACGTTGGGTGGGCTGGATCGACGCACGGACTGTTCGGATAGATGATCCCCGCAACCGGCGTCGGCGAGCATTCGTTTGAGGGTGGCGGCGCGTTCGGTGTTCGTGCCCGCGTATTCACCGAGGCGATCTTCGATCACTTGACGGTAGATTCGCTTGAAGCGCAGCGTCTGCGCATTGGCGCTCGCTGACGCCAGCCCGATCACCGCGATCGCAGTGGCTACAGTGGTCCACGTGGGTGAAACAGTCATTTCCCTAGTGTTCGCGAGCGGCATTCGCCGATCAAGCGATTGAAAGCCGCTCGTGCCATGCCAATATCGCGGCCGGATGCCAAACACGAAGGTTCTTCCCATGCGGCTGCCCGGTATCTCGCTGATCCTCGTCTCCGCTGCACTCGCCGCCGCTTGTTCGCGCGAACCGGAGAAGGAGCCGGAGCCGAGTGCGCTGGAACGAGCGCAGGCGAAACTCGAACAGTCGATGGACACGGCCGAGCAGAAATTCGCCGAAGGCACGGCCGAAGCCAAGAAGATGCTGGCCGCCGCGCTGGAGCGCTGGGAAGAACTGCGGCCCGAGGCCGAGCGCGCAGTCGCCTCCATCGAACAACGCGTCGAGAGACTCATGCAGGACTCGGAGTCGCTGAAACGGCTGCCCCCCGAGACCCTCGAGAAGATCCGCGCCCGTCTGGCCTCCATGCGCGAGAAGCTTGCCGAAGCGAACGCCGCGCATGAGCAGGGCAATACCGATCTGGCCGTGGAAAAGGCCGACGAAGTGCAGAAGGAGAGCGCGGCGGTGGAAGAGCTACTCGTGGAGAATCCGGATCCCCCTTCCGCCCGGTAGTCGCTTGCGAATCTTCGATTTCGACTCCGCGATCGTCCGCCTGCCGGGCAGGAGCGTGAGCCGAGGCTTGCGTGCAACGGCGGGGCCTTCGCCCACGCTCGAAAACGTGGCTGTCGAACACGCGGCATACGTCGCCGCATTGCGCACGTGCGGCCTCGACGTCACGGTCCTGGAGCCGCAGGAAGCATTTCCGGATTCCGTGTTCGTCGAAGACCCCGCTCTGGTGTTCGGGGAAGCAGCGATCCTGTTGCGGCCCGGCGCGCCGAGTCGGATGGGCGAAGCGGCGCTGCTGGCTCCCGTACTCGAAGCACGATTCCCGCGGCTGCTGCGGCTCGGCGAGGGGCATGCCGACGGCGGCGACATCCTCGTGACGCCGGATTGCGTATTCATCGGTCTTTCCGCCCGCACCGACGCGGCGGGCGCGGCGGCGTTGCAGTCGTTGCTCACCTCACTCGGCCGTGCGAGCCGCGTGGTGCACACGCCTCCCGGGACGCTGCATCTGAAATCGGATTGCTCGCTCGTGGACGAGGAGACCCTGCTCGTCACGGACGGACTTGCGGAATCGGGATTGTTCGAGGGCTTCCACCTGCTCGTGGCGCCCGCGAACGAGCGCGCCGCGGCCAACGCCCTGCGAGTCAACGATGTGATGCTCGCGCGCGAGGACTGCCCGCGCACGGTCGACCTGTTGAGGACTCACGGCGTCCAGGTCCTCACGCTTCCCGTGACGGAAATCGCGAAAATCGACGCCGGGCTCTCCTGTCTGTCGCTGCGGTGGTTACGCGCCGCCTGACGGCTCAGTGCTTCCACTCTTCGGTGAGCACTTCCGCCTTGCCGTCGGCCACGCGCACTTCCTTCGAAGGCTTGTCGGGCTTGCCCTCGGAGAACAGCTCGAAGATCACGCTGCCGTCGGTCTGCGTGCTCTCGATGACGCGCACGGGTTCGAAGTCGAGACCGCCCGCCTTGGCGGCATCGCGGGCAATCTGCGGCGCATCGCCCCACGGGATGTCGCGCTGGATCTCGACGATCTGATATCCGGCGCCTTCTTGCAGCACGTCGAGTTCCACTTCGGAGCCGTCGGCCCGTTTGCCCTCCACGTCGTAGTACACGCGGCCTTCGCGCTCCTTCTTCTCCACCTCGGCGATCTGCATGCCGGGGATGGCCGTGTTCACGACGGCGCGCAACTCCGCCGGCAGGGTCGCGACATCCACTTCCGTCACCGTGGTGGGGATGCCGCCGCTGGGTTCGCTCGCCGCCGGTGCAGCCGCTGGCGCGGCCGTGTCCGCACCCGGTTTGCCGGAATCACACGCGGTCAGAGACACGAAAGCGGCCAACGCGAGCGGGATCGAGAGAAGCGGAAGTTTCATGCGGATCGTTTCCTTGCGGTCCATGTCAGGGTTGGGCGCCAGTGAGCTGCCAACGGATCAGCGAGACCGGCACCAGCCCGGCGTCGTTGAACTCGGTGAACATCTTCAGCGAAGTGAAATCCTTGCCGAGCTGCTTCGCGCGCTCCTGCCACAACTGTTCGATGAGGTACTTGCCGGTCACGTAACTCGTGCCGTAGCCGGGCTGGCGTAGATAGAGATGCTGCTCGAAGCCGAGCAGATCCAGCGTCGGACTCATCCAGCCGCGCGGCGTCCAGGCGACGTGAAAATCTGCGGCTTCCTTCATCGTGAACTCGTTGGACTGCGCGTACAGCGAGCCCAGGCCGCGCGCGGCGCGTTGCGCCAGCATGATCCACTGGATCTCGCGCGCACGCGGGTTGTCGTCGTACAGGCCCGCATGCATCGTCATTTCCTCGAAGCCCGTGGCCATGCCTTCGGCGCGGCTCATCCAGATGTTGTAGAGCAGTGCATTGCGGCGAATCGGGCTCGAGTGCGGCTCGTCGCGGATCTGCGCGAGATCCCACCAGTGATAGAAGTGCGTGAACAGCGTGAGCGGTTCCAGGTGCGAAGCGATGTAGAAGAAATTGCGCCGGGACTCGGGCACGAATTCGCCGATCTGCGCCCGCAGCGCCGGATCCATGTTCGGTTTCACGGGCAGCATCTTCTTGCGCTCGACGAACTGCATGAGCTTCGAGACGGCAGCGTTGGCGCGTGCGAGGTATTCCTCGGGCGTCGCCGCGGCCACGAGCTGCGGCAGCGCTTCATTGCGCAATTCCTCGAGCTTGAGCGACGCATGCGCCCGCGCGAGTTCGCGCTTGAGCAATTGCACCTCGTCGTCCCAGGTCATGGGCACGAGGTACACGTTCTGCAGCAGCCAGGTGTAGTTCTCCTTGCCGATGCCCGAGGGGCCCGTCTTGTTGGGCGCCTGTTGTTCCAGCCAGGCGACGAACTCGCGAGTGGCCTTGCGGCCGTCGTCGAGCGCGCGTTTGAAATCCGCGCCGGCGTCGGGCGCACGTTTCTCGAGGTCATCGAGATCGGCGATCTGCTGCTTCACGGGTTTGATGCCGCCCAGCCACAGATCGCGAGCATTGCCCGTGAGATTGCCGCGCGCCTGTGCGAGCAAGGGGGCGATGGTCTTCAGCTCCGCGGTGAGCTTCTTCTCGCTCGCGGCATCGAGCGGAAACTGGTACTGCCACAGTTCGATGGCCGCGTGATTCGTGGGTCCTTCGTGCGCCGGCGTATCGCTCTGCGCCGTCCAGATCGAGACGTAATACGCCGGATCGCGCACCCAGGGTTGCAGCACGCGTACGTAGAAATCGAAGCCATTCATCTCCGCGCGAACGAGGCGGTGATCGACCTGCCGGGCGACCGGCCAGCCGTCGGGCTTGATCGCCGCGAGCCGCGCCTGCCACGCGGGTAGTTGGGCATGCCGGCGTTTGAAGGTCTCCGCCGTGTAGTCGGGTGCGCCATCGCGCAACGGTGGCGTCTCGAACGCACGCCATTCCTTGAACAGCGAGAGGAGCGAGTCGTAGGAAGACGAAGCGTTCTGCGCGAACGCCTGGCTGGCGGATACCGACATCATGGTCACCATGAACAAGCACGCCCAGCGGGCGCGCAGGGTGGATGTGCTCATGGCCCGATCATGGCCGAGGGGCGCGGCCGCGTCGAGCGGTGTCCTAACGCGGTGCGCCGAAGCTCTGCACCCAGTAGATCTGGCCGCGCTTCTTGCCGGCCGCTAGCCCGACACCGATGTCCTCGAACCGCGGTTCCATGATGTTCGCGCAATGCCCCGGGCTATCGAGCCAGCCGGCCACTACTTCCTCCGCCGACTCCGGGCCCATCGCGATGTTCTCGCCCGTGATGCGGTACCGGTAGCCCGCGCGCAGCACGCGGTCCTTGGGCTGGCTGCCATCGCTGCCGCGATGATCGAAGTAGCGCTTCTTGACCATGTCGCGGGCGTGGTCGGCCGCAGCTTCGTTCAACATGCGCGAGACGCTCAGCGGAGGCACGGGCGCGTATTTCTCGCGTCCGCATCGGCGAGGGCGACTGCGTGCTTCGTTGACCAGTTCGACCACTCGCTCACGGATCTTCGCGTTCGAAGAGGAGCCGACGACGGCGTCCGCGGCCTGGGCTGAAGCCATCCAGCCGGCCAGGCTCAGCGTGGCCAATGCGAGACGCGCGATCCTGATTGTCGGCTTACCGGGCACGATTCGAGTATCGGCTGCGACCGCTGAATGCACGATGAATTTCACGGCCTTCGCATCCGCCGATGGCATGGACGCAACCCTCGTGGGGACCACGTGGGGCGGAGCCGAAGGCGGCGTCGGTGGCGTGGCCCAGTGGCAGTGGGCGAGCGACGACACCATCGTGGAGCAGCGGCAGTACTACAAGGATCAGATCATCAGCCGCGGTGCGAGATCGCGCCGAGGCGTCGTGCCTCGCGAAGACCGGCAACTCCGGCATCGATGGCGACGCCACGTGCACGGCGGACGGACCCTACGTATGGAAGTGCAAGATCCTCGTCCAGTGCGCGGGCACGATGCGCAGCCCCATGTGCGCGAGCAGCGCGCAGTAAGCGGAGCAGTCTTTCGACCCAAGCCCCGCCGGGAAACCGGTGCGGCTTTTTCTTGCAGCCGGAAATTGTCATCCGACTGACACGCGTTCGAAATCCCCGACCGCCAACGTGTGCACGCCCGGCCGCGAGCCAGGCGTACCAGCAACAAAATCACGTTAGGGAACCGCAATGAGCAATCCTTTGGACAAGCAAGCCGACGGCAAGCCAGTCTCGTCGGGCATGGACCGGCGTTCTTTCATGAGAGGCGGCGTCGCCGGCGCCGCGACGATCTCCTTCGGCGCACTGCTCGCGCAACGCGCCGAAGCCGTGCAACTCCCGTATTCCGATGACTATGGCCCGGTCGCGCCCGTGAACGACGAAACCACCGGCCTGCCGCTGATCGCGCTGCCTGCCGGATTCCGATATCGCACCTTCGGCTGGCGCGGCCAGCAGATGGACGACGGAGTGCTCACGCCGGGCGCGCATGACGGCATGGATGTCGTCTCGCAGAAGGGCAGCGACGTGATCCTGGTCCGGAACCACGAGCTCGGCAGCGGCACGGGCGCCAATCCGTTCATCGCCAATGCCGGCTACGACAACGCCAACGGCCGCGGCGGCACGACGACGCTCGCGTTCAACACGGTGTCGGGATACTTCAATGGTCACTACGCCTCGTTGAGCGGCACCGTCACCAACTGCGCCGGCGGACGTACGCCCTGGGGTTCCTGGATCACCTGCGAAGAGACGGGCTACACCTCGCCCACGGGCATCCGCCACGGCTGGTGCTTCGACGTTCCGGGATACGGACAGGCGACGGCCGAGCCGCTGACGGCCATGGGCCGCTTCTCGCACGAAGCGATCGCGGTGGACGAAGGCACCGGCCACATCTACGAAACCGAGGACGCCACGCCCGGCGGCTTCTACAAGTTCGTGCCTAACAAGTATGGCCAGCCCGCGGCCGGAGGCGCCTTGTATGCGCTCGCGGTGAAGGGCGAGCCCAACTACAACTTCAGCGGCCTGGGCGGCGCCTACGTCGACTATCCGAACGGCGCCACCTGGGAAGTGGAATGGGTGCCGGTCACCGATCCCGAGGCGCTGCTCGGCCGCGCCTACAACTCGGCGCCGGGACGCGCCTGCTTCGCCCGCCCCGAAGGCGCGTACTTCGACAGCGGCAAGATCTACTTCGTGTGCACCAGCGGCGGCGTGGCTCGCCAGGGCCAGGTGTTCGAATACGATCCGCGCAAGCAGATCCTCACGATCATCTTCAACTCGGCGGGCGCGGGCACCTCGAATCTCGAGTGCAACAACCCCGACAACATCGCCGTCAGCAACCGGGGCGGCATCATCCTGTGTGAAGACGGCGGCAACAACATCCAGCGCCTGCGTGGCCTCTCGCAGAATGGCCGGACGTTCATCTTCGCCGAGAATCGCATGAACCTGTCGGCGGCGGACATCCAGCAGGCCGATGTCATGGTCAACAAGGGCCGTGGCGGGCTCGTGGGCAACATCGCCCCGGGCAACTACTCGGGCATCGAGTGGGCGGGTGCGTGCTTCGTCGGTAGATGGATGTTCGTGAACATCCAGACGCCGGGCATCACGTTCGCGATCACCGGACCCTGGGACAACGGCTCGCTGTGATCCAAGGTTGGCCCTCGCCGGGAAACCGGCGGGGGCTCCATCACCAGGGCGCCGGTTTGTAATCCTTGAGGAACTGACCCCAGACGTTCTCGCCCGTGAGCCGGCCGACGAATATCGGGTCCACGATGCGGGCCGCGCCGTCGATGATGTCGAGCGGCGGCGAGAATCCCGCCTCTGCCTTGCGCGCCGCATGCACCGCGGGGTCTTCATCCGTGACCCAGCCCGTGTCCACCGCGTTCATGTGGATGCCGTCCTTCACGTAGTCGGGCGCGCTGGTGCGCGTCATCATGTTGAGCGCGGCCTTCGCCATGTTGGTGTGTGGATGTTTGTCGGTCTTGGTGGCGCGATAGAACTGCCCCTCCATCGCGCTCACGTTGACGATGTGTTTGTGCGCGCCCGGCGTGCGGATGAGCAGCGGCTTCAGGCGCGCGTTGAGGATGTAGGGCGCTATCGCGTTGACGAGCTGCACTTCGAGTAGTTCGGGCGTCTCCACTTCATGCATGCGAAGGCGCCAGCTGTTCGTGTCGCGCAGGTCGACCTGCTGCAGGTCTTCGTCGAAGCGGTTCACGGGGAACAGCGATACGCCGCCGCGGTAGTCCTCGTCGAGGTAGCGCCGTTGTGACAGCGCGGCGCTGTGCAGCAGTCCTTCCCCCTGCGCGTGCTCTGCCAGCAGCGCGCCCGTCGGCGGCGGCGAAGCTTCGATGCGATGGCGCAGTTCGTCGTGATCCGCGAGCACGGTGCGCAGTTCAGCGGGCAGCGCGGCGATGGACTCGGCTTCACGCGAGAGCAGGTGCTGGAAGAATCCCGCGGGGCGCCGCACCGTCTGGCAGGCGTTGTTGAGAATGTAGTCCAACCGCGGCAGCCGCTCGACGAGGAACCTGGAGAACAACTCGACGCTCGGCGAGTGGCGCAGGTCGAGCCCGTGGATCTGCAGGCGCGACCGGAACGCCGGGTAGTCAGGTTCCTTCGAATACCGTTCCGCGGCATCGATCGGGAATCGCGTGGTCACGATCACGTGCGCGCCCGCCCGCAGCAGCTTGAGCGAGGCCTGATAGCCGATCTTCACGCGCGCGCCCGTGACCAGCGCGTATTCGCCACTCAGGTCCGCGGTCTGCTCGCGTTTGGCGTAGTTGAACTCGCCGCAGGTCTCGCACATGGAGTCGTAGTACCGGTGCACCCGGGTGAACGGCTGCTTGCAGACGTAGCAGTCACGCTCCTTGTTCAAACGCGGGCGGTCATCCAGATCCTCGGGTTTCGGCGGCTCGAGCCTGAGCGGCGTGAAGACCGCCGCGCGGCGTTGGATGCGCAGGCCCGCCTGGTCGATGGCCTTGCGGTCCTGCTCCTTGGCCGCCTCGCGTTCGGCGCGACGGAATGCCTTCGCCATCTTGACCAGGTCGTGACGCTCGGGCTTGGCGACGAGCCCGGCGAACGTCAGAAGTTCGCGCCGCTGTTCCTGGCTGATGCGGGTGAGATGTGATCGATCGGCTTCGATGGCCTTGAGCACCCGCACGCAGGTGCGCAGGTCGTCGTCTGGAATTTCCATGCGCGGATTGTAGGCGGCGGCATGGCGCGGCGGTTCACCAGACGCTCGAGGGCCGATGGGCGTGCCTGTTCAGTCAGATCAGCCACTTGCGCTGTCCCGCGAGTTCTCATCGTGGCTCACGCCGGTTTCGGCGCGCCTACCGCGTGCGCATCGATCGGTGGCGCGCCCGCGCCCGGCCGCGCGCCTGCGCCATCGTCGATCCGGCGGCCGCCTTCGGACCCGGCGCGGGGCTCCTTTTCTTCTTCTTGGCCTTCTTCCCGATCGTGCTTGCGTGGCGTGCGCTGCCTTTCTTCTTGGCGAGCTTCATCTTCGCCTTGGCTCGTCTCGGGGCAGGCGCCAGGACACCGAGGTCCGATTCGAGCGGCGTAGCGCTTTCGGGTTCGGGCTCGTCGGGGATCTCTTCGAATTCCAGGGCCTCGCGCGACGCGGAGCGCATCGCGCTTTCCGGGAGCGCGAGCGCCTCTTCCGAAGTGATCGCGCGGTACGACACGCGGCCTTCCGCATCGAAAGCCGCAAGCAGGATCGCGCCGCGCGCACGCGCCGGATCGTGCGAGACGTGGACCCATTTCGAAGTCCGGGTCTTGGCCTCGTAGATCACCTGATCGAAAGGCAATCCCTTGCGAATCACCGTCTTGAATAGTTCGAGCACGCTGATCGCGGAGGACTGGATGTCGGCGGCCTTGCCTTCCATGTGCTGGCTCTTCCGCGCACCGCCGATGCGCGCATTCAACTCGGGCCCGCGATAACCGGAATTGACCTTGATGGGCGCGCCCACGGCCTCGCGCAGCGGATCCAGCACTTTGCTGCAAAGCGCTCGCAGGTTTTCCAGGGATGCGGCATCGGGCTGGTTGGCGATGCCCAGGCGCGTGGCTGTTTCCGACTTCGTCATCTCGGCCAGCGTGAAGAATCTGGAAAGCTGCATGGCGGTCTCCGTGCGGTCGGGCCCGGCGTGACCCGGGGTGCGGCGGCGTCAAACTACTTTGTGCACGGTTTCAAAATAACGTCATCGCACCGCACTCGACAAGCCTTGTGTGCCGCGCTACAAGCGGCGGGAACGACAAACAAGAAGGCAAGGACATGGCCGAATCACCCCGCGAGATCACGTTCATCGTCTCCGGCAGTGCGCAATCCACGGAGGAGGACACGGGAACGGTGCCGGCCGGTGCGACCGTCAGGTCCGCCGCGCGCATGGGCGCGAGGCGCGGCACCGCCGAGACGATCCGCCTCAAGGCGAAGGTGGGGGAGGATGTGGTCCGGCTGCACATCGCGAACGGACCCACGCTGTACCTGCATCCCGAGAACGCGCGTGAACTGCTGCGCGCGCAGGCCGGCGTCGATTCGGGCGCGACTCGCGGTGGTAGTTCGGACGAGGGCGTGCTGGTGGTGCCATCGCAGCTCGCCTGGCGCGGCCTGCAATCCGCCCAACATCCCGGCAGCACTCGTGGCTCGACGGCGGAAGGCCGGGGTGACGTCGTCGTCAACGGCGTCGACATCCTCACGGGCGTGGTCAAGGACAAGGCGGCGAAGCTCGCCGGGGCCGCCATCGTCAGGAAGGTGGATGGTCAGGTCGACCCGGGCGTCTATCTTCTGAACGCGGACTCATTGCCGCCGTTGAAGGAGAGCGGTCAGAAGCCTGCCGTCACGATCGCGGAGTCCGACCAACCGTTCCTCGCACTCGTGCATGGCACGTTCTCCAATACGGCCGGCACTTTCGGCAAGTTGTGGACGACCCATCCCGCGCTGGTGCGTGCGCTGTTCAAGAACTACGGCGGCCGCGTGTACGGCCTCGAACATGCGACGCTCGGCGACAACCCTTTCGGCAACGCGCTCTTGCTCGCCAGGGCGATGCCGAAGGGCGCAACGCTGCATCTCCTGACGCACTCGCGCGGCGGCCTCGTGGCGGAAGCGCTGGCGCGCGTATCCGGCGGCGCCGGCACATCGAAGGACGACCTGGCCCTGTTCGACGATGCCGCGTTCGCGCAGTACCGCCGCGACCTCGAAGAGCTGGCGCAGGTAGTCCGCGCAAAGCAGATCAAGGTGGAGCGGGTGGTGCGCGTCGCGTGCCCCGCACGAGGCACCTTGCTGGCCTCGCGCCGGCTCGACGCGTTCCTCTCGGTGTTCAAATGGGGCCTGCAGTCGGCCGGCATCCCCGTGCTGCCGCAGATCGTCGACTTCATCGGCGAAGTGGCGCGCCGGCGCGCCAAGCCGGAAGAACTGCCCGGCCTCGAAGTGATGATGCCGGGCAGCGCGTTCACGAAGTGGGTTAACCGTGCAGGCCAGACCATCGATGGCGACCTGCGCGTGATCGCGGGCGACGTGCAGGGCGACTCGCTGCTCTCCTGGCTCAAGACGCTCGTCACCGACGCGTTCTACTGGACGGATCACGACCTCGTGGTGCAGACCCGATCGATGTACGGCGGCTCGCCGCGCGCGAACGGGCGTGCGGTGTTCATGCTGGACCGCGGCTCCAAGGTCAATCACTTCAATTACTTCTCGAATGAGCGTACCGCCGATCTGATCGTTCGCGGCCTCACCGAACAATCGCCCGAATATTTCCGCGCCATCGGCCCGTTGTCCTGGGCAGGTGAAGACGCGAGCGGCGTGCGCGGCGCGATCGTCGAGCGTTCCAGGGGCGCGCGGCCCGCGGACCGCCCCGCGGTGTTCGTGCTGCCGGGCATCCTGGGCTCGCATCTCAAGGTCGACGGCAAGCGCGTCTGGTTGAGCCTCCGCTTCGTCAACAATCTGGATCGGCTCAAATGGGATCCGAAGACCGCGGACAGCGTCGTCGCCGATGGGCCCATGGGCTCGTCGTACGACGATCTCATCAAACACCTGGCGGACACGCACGAGGTCATTCCGTTCGGTTACGACTGGCGCCGTCCGCTGCAACACGAGGCAAAGCGGCTCGCCGATGCGATGGAGAAGGCGCTGTCGGCGCGTGAGGTGAGCAAACAACCGGTTCGCATCGTCGCGCATTCCATGGGCGGCCTGCTCGCGCGCACGATGGAGCTCGAGCGTCCCGAAACCTGGAAGCGTTTCATCGGCAGGCCGGGTTCACGCTTCCTGATGTTGGGAACGCCCAATGGCGGCTCCTTCGCACCCATGCAGGTCATGAGCGGCGATGACACCTTCGGCAATCTGTTCGCGATGTTCGGCAGCCTGTTCGACGGCGTGGAAGCGCGGAACATCGTCGCCGGCATGCCGGGACTGCTGCAGCTGCAGGCGGAGTTGACCGGCGGCAAACGCGATCTCGGCAGCGTCGAAGCCTGGGAGAAGCTGGCCCGTGACGATCTCGAGGAGATAGACCGACGCATCTCGCTGGGCTCGTTCTGGCACAAGGAAGACGAGCAGCGCGAGATCCTCAAGTGGGGAATCCCGTCCGCGGCCAATCTCAAGATCGCGGTGGAGCTACGCAGGAAGCTCGACCAGCAAAAGGACCGCTTCGGTTCGTTCGCCGCCAACACCGCGCTGGTATTGGGCAAGGCGAAGGCGACGCCGGCGGGTGTCGACGCCGGCGACGACGGCGTGTTCTACCTGGACACCACGCAAGGCGATGGCCGTGTCACTCACAAGAGCGCGATGCTGCCGGGTGTGAAGACCTGGCAGGTCGACACGGGACATGGCGACCTCGCCGATGCGCGCAAGGCATTCGAAGCCTACGTGGACATCCTGACTACCGGGGAGACCTCGAAGCTGCCCGTGGTCGTGGAAGGTTTCGCCACGCGCGGCGGATCCGCTCCAGCGCTCGCCGAGACGCTCACGAGAAGCCGGCCCTCGCGCGTGCTGCGCTCGGACGCGCCGCCCTCACAACTCAACGATGTCTTCCAGGCCCAGCCTGAAAGCGCGCCGCCGGAAAAGGCAGGCTCGCGCGTTCGCATCAGTATCACCAACGGCAATCTCAAGTTCGTGCGCGCGCCGTTGCTCATCGGGCACTACCACTCCTCGAAGCTGACCGGCGCCGAGGCGGTCATCGACCGCCTGATCGGCCAGTCCATGTCGCGTTCGCTGAAGGCGCGGCTGTATCCCACGGCGATCGGCGCGAGCCAGGTGTTCCTCAACAATCAGGCGAACGACGAGAATCCCTACGCGAAGCCGCGTCCCGAAGCGGTCATAGTCGTCGGCCTCGGCGAAGAAGGCATGTTGCGTCTGTCGCAGCTCACCGAGAGCGTGCGACAGGGCGTGATCGCCTATGCGCAGCGCGTCGCGGAGAAGCGCGAGAACTCCACGGCCACATTCGAACTGGCGTCCACGCTGATCGGCAGCGGCGGCATCAACCAGAGCGCGGGCGCCTCCGCGCAGGCGATCACGCTGGGAGTGCTCCAGGCCAACGAGGCGCTCGCGGAAATCGGTTGGCCCGTCGTCGAAAAGCTGCAGCTCATCGAGTTGCATCTGGATCGCGCGGCCGAGGCCATCGTCGCGCTGCGTGCGCTCGACGACAGCCATGCGAGTGGCGTGATCCTCGAGCCGTTCATCGAACAGGGTCGCGGCGCGCTGGTGCGCCCGCCCGAGACGGGTTATCGCAGCACCGAATACGACGTCATCTCGGTGTCGCAGAAAAAGTCCGCGACCAGCTCCGAACTCGAGTACGTGTTGTCGACCCGCCGCGCGCGCGACGAAGTGCGCGGATCGATGGCGCAATCGAAGCTCGTCGACAGTCTCGTGAAGACCGGCGCGGACGATCGCAATGACGATGTCCGCATCGGGCGCACGTTGTTCAAACTGCTCGTGCCCATCGAAATCGAAGCGTTCCTGGCCGGTTCGACGGCGTTGCAACTCCTGCTCGACCAGGAAACCGCGGCTTACCCCTGGGAGATGCTGGATCTGCATCGCGAGGACGGCGATCGCGACGCCATGCCCTGGGGCATCCAGACGCGCATGTTGCGCAAGCTGCGCACGGCCACCTTCCGTGAGACTCCGCGCGGCTCGATCACGGGTGGCGTGCTGGTCATCGGCGAGCCGCAGTGTTCGGACCGATATCCGCCGCTGCCCGGCGCGCGCAACGAGGCCGAGGAAGTGGCGAAGGTGCTCGACACGGAAGCGCTGCTCAATGGCAACGAGAAGGCGATCTCCACCGCGGTCTTCGAGCGCCAGTTCTCGATCCTGCACGTGGCGGGTCATGGTGATGAGATCGATGGCGTCAAAGGCATCGTGCTCTCCAACGACATCACGTTCGGCGCGCGCGAAATCGCGCAGATGCGGATCGTGCCCGAGCTGGCTTTCATCAATTGCTGTCACGTCGGCAGCTTCAGCGATCCTTCGAGGGCGGCGCCGAAGCTGCGCGATGGCCGCCCGGGATTCGCGGCGAACGTGGCGCAGGGACTCATCCAGATTGGTGTGCGATGTGTGGTCGTCGCCGGCTGGGCGGTGGATGACCAGGCCGCGCTGCTGTTCGCGCGCACCTTCTATCGGCACCTCAAGAACGGCCGCCGTTTCATCGATGCCGTCGGCGAGGCGCGCGCCATCACCTACCGGCAGTTCCCGCACGTCAACACCTGGGCTGCGTACCAGTGTTATGGCGATGCGGACTGGACCTACGGCCCCGCGCGCGATGCCGGCAATTACAGCCCGACCTTCAGCCGCGTGGCCTCCCGACTGGGCCTCGTGATCCGGCTCGACGCGTTGGCGCTGGATCATCGCTACAGCGGGAAGTCCGCCGACGCCGTGCTCATGGAGCTGCGGTTCCTCGAGGAGAACAGCGATGCCAAGTGGTTGAAGCTCGGCGATGTCGCTGCGGGCTTCGGGCGCGTCTACGGTGAGGTGTTGCGCTTCGACGAGGCAGTGAAGTGGTACACGGTCGCGAAGAACGCCGAAGACGGCAGCGCAGGCCTGCGCGCACTCGAGCAGCTCGGCAACATGTTGTCCCGGCACGGTGAAAATCTGGCGCGCGAGAATCCGCGCGACGAGGCAGTGCGTGCCGAAGCGTTGCAGAAGATAGAGCAGGGCATCGGTTACCTCCGTCAACTGGAGGCGATCTCATCGACTGCCGAACGCGATGCGCTGCTGGGTTCGGCGTACAAGCGGCTCGCGAAGGTCGAGAGGACCGTCGCCGGCAAGCGGGCAGCGCTCGCGCGCGCCCATGGTTACTACCTCAACGCGGAGCGCAGGGCCCGGGCGGGCAACGGGGAACTCCATTACGCGGCCCTCAACGCCATGAGCATCGAGCTCAGGCTTCGCAGTCTCGGGGACAAGAAGCTCGGCCGGTTCGAGGCCACACGGATCAAGGAGGTGCGCGAGTCGCTGTCGAAGAGGAACCAGGGCGACGCCAACTTCTGGTCCGTGATCGGCGACCTGGAGCTCGACGTGTACGAAGCCGTGGATGCGGGCCATCTCGCCCGCGTCGCCGGGTCGACCATGGCGACCCTGCTCGATGTGTGGAATCGAGCGAGCTCGTTGCGGCAGTGGGACTCGTTCGAATTCCAGATGCGGGCCACGCTCGACGACTACTGCGCGAGCGCGGGCGCCAGCGCGGCGGAGAAGGCGGCCTGCAGGGCCTTCCTGTCGCAGATTCCCGCAGCCAAACGCGAGGCATCGCAGGAATCGGCTGACGCGGGCGATGCTGCGAGTGTGCCGGTCAGGCCGAAGAAGAAACCTCGCAGGAAGAAGTGAACGAGTGCGGATATTCCTGAGTTACGCCTCACAGGATCGCGCGGCCGCCGATGCGATCCGCCTCGCCCTGCAGACCGATGGACACGATGTGTTCTTCGACCGCGAGGATCTGCCGGCAGGCGGGGAGTTCCACACGCGCATCCGGCGCGCCATCGAGAAAGCGGACTTCATGGTGTTCCTCGTGAGTCCGAACGCCCTCGATGAAGGCAGTTACACGCTGAGCGAATTGTCGATTGCCGAAAAACGCTGGCCCACGCCGGATGGCCGGATCCTGCCGGTGATCCTCGGGCGCGTGGAACGCACGCGCATGCCTGTCTACCTGAGTTCGGTCACGTTCCTGGAGACGGCCGGCAGCGTGCCCGCCGAGGTGGCGGGCGCCGTCGATCGCATCGCGCGGGAACGGCGGCGCCGGACCTGGCGCATCGGCGCGGCGGCCGCAGCCGCGCTGGTGTTGGCCGCGGGCGTGACGGCCTGGCAGTTCCGGAATCCCAGTCTCGATACTCGCGTCGGCAAGGACGGTGCGCCCGCCATCCTCATTCCCGCGGGTCAGTTCACGATGGGCGATGACGAGTCATCACCGATTCGTCAGTTGTTCGTGGATGCGTTCTACCTCGATCGCTTCGAGATCACGGTCGGGCGATACCGTCAGTTCCTCGAGAGCACGGGCAGCGCCAATGTGCCGGACTCCTGGGAAGAAGCGACGAATGACGATCAGCCTGTGATCGGCGTGAGCTGGAACGACGCCCATGCGTATTGCCGATGGGCCGGCAGGCGGTTGCCGACCGAAGCGGAGTGGGAGAAGGCGGCGCGCGGCATCGAGGGAAGGCGTTATCCCTGGGGCGATGCGTCACCGACCATCGACTTCGCCAACTACCAGAACCACGCTCCCGGTCCGTATGGAAGCGCGCTGACATCCGTGGGCGCGTTGCCAGCCGGCCGCAGTGCCCGGGGCGTGGATGACATGTCGGGCAATGCCGCGGAGTGGGTGGCCGACTGGTTCACCGAGAGTTTTCCCCGCGATGAGACCTTCAACCCGAAAGGACCTGCGACGGGAGATAAGAAGGTGATCCGCGGCGGCGGCCGTTACGATGCAGCGGAGCGCGTGAGCGCGGTGGCGCGGCAGTATGCGAGCCCCGAGACACGCACGGACGACATCGGCTTTCGCTGCGCTTCAGATGCCTGAGCCGACATAACGCTGTCAGGAATACGCTGCTGGCGGCACTAACAGCTTGAGTCGAAGGCAGCGGCCGCAGAGCCGCGTACAACGGGAGCCTCCAAACATGTTTCTGCCGGGAAAGACAGGTGGCCTCGTGGCCATCGCTGCGGGTTTCATGCTGTCCGCCTGTGGCGGCGGGGGCGGAGGTGGCGAGGACGAACCCGCCAATCGGGCTCCCGTAGCGCAAGCCGGCGCGGACCAGACCGCATTCAAGGCCGCGACGGTCACCCTCAACGCCTCCGCGAGC
>JBKPPO010000188.1:0-2916 GCA_046733635.1 Pseudomonadota bacterium
CCGCGGCCGTGTAGCCGTTGTTGAGCGCGTACAGCGCGAGATCCATCTGCGCATACGGCAGCGCGAAGTAGAACTCGTCCTGGCCCTGCGCCAGGCTGTACGTGTCGGTGGTCGGGATGGCGGCGCAGATCTCGGCCGGCAACTTCATGTGACGCGCGAGCGCATACACCTGGCTCTTGTAGAGATGCGCGATGGGCTTCACGTCGGCCGAGCCGTCACCGTTCTTCACGAAGAAGCCCTGGTCGTATTCCAGGCGGTTCGGCGTGCCGATCACGGCGTAGTTCAGGCGGTCCGCGTGGTAGTACTCCACGGTCTTGCGGATGCGCTGCTTGTGGTTGGTCGCAGCGACGATCTGCAGGTATTCCGGCAACGGCAGACGCGCGGTCTTGAGTTCGCCCGACGGCGCCTGCACCACGAGTTCGAAGTGGTTGATGCGGCCTTCGAGACCACCCTTGATGACGATCTTGTTCTTCCAGCCGTCGGTGTATTCGGGGAACACACGGCGGATGGCTTCGTCACGCTGACGGTAGCAACCGATGCCTTCCAGCGCCGGCGCGATGTCGAACACTTCGTGGCGGATCTTCAGGTGCTCGGCGAGTTGTTTGCCGCGCGCCGTGGAGAAACCCGAGGAGTCCCGCTCCGGCAGCATGATGCCGTACACGCGGTCGGCGCCCAACGCCTTCACGCAGAGCGACGAGCTCACGGAGCTGTCGATACCACCCGACATGGCGCAGACGAAGCCGCGGCGCATGACTTCCTTCGAGAGGATCTCGCGCAGTCGCACGCTGATGCGCTCGATTTCCTTGTCGTAGTCCAGCTCGAGCACCGAAGCGTTGAGCGGTTTCTTTGCAGCTCCCATCGTATTTTTCCTTTATGCCAATTTGTATCTTTGAACCTTGCCCGAAGACGTGCGCGGCAACTCGGCCGCGAACTCCACGATCTTCGGAATCTTGTACGTCGCCAGGTGCGCGCGGCAGTGCGCTTTCACGGCCATGACCGTGGGTGCGCCTTCCGCCTTCGGCACGATGACGGCCTTGATCGCCTGCCCGAGCAACTCATCCGGCAGGCCGGTGACGGCCACTTCCTGTACTCCCGGGAGTGCGGCCAGCACTTCTTCGACTTCCTGCGGGCTCACGCGGAACGCGCCCACCTTGATCATCTCGACCTCGCGGCCGTCGATGAAGAGATATCCGTCGGCATCCTTGTGCGCGAGGTCGCCGGTATGCAGCCAGCCTTCACGAACGGATTTCGCGGTCATCTCCGCGTCGTTCCAGTAACCGAGCATCACGTTGGGACCGCGGGCCACGAGTTCGCCCGTTTCGTTGGCGGGCAACACGCGGCCCGACGGGTCGCGAATCTCGATCTCGACACCGGGTAGCGCCTGCCCCACCGAGCCGAGCTTCTCTTCGAGCTTCTCGGGCGTGAGATAGGTGAGCCGCGCGGTGGCTTCCGTCTGGCCATACATGATGAAGACGCGCGCGCGCGGCAAGGCGGCGCGCAGCGCCTGAATCTGTTGACGCGGCATCGCGCCGCCGGCCTGCGTCACGTATCGCAGGCGTGAGAGATCGAAGTCCTCGAGCTTGGTGCGGCCGAGCAGCAGCGAGTAGGTAGACGGCACGCCCGCGAAGGCCGTGATGGCCTCGTCCTGCAGACGCTTCACCAGCACCTGCGGGAACGCCAGGTTGTCCTCGAGCACCACGTGGGCGCCCGCGGCCAGGTTGCTGTTGAGCACCGACATGCCGTACGAAAAGTGGAACGGCAATGGACACATCACCTTGTCGTCGGCGCGAATATCCAGGTAGTTGGCGATGATCCGCGCATTCGAGGCGAGATTCCCGTGGCTCAGCATCACGCCCTTCGGGCGCCCGGTGGTGCCCGAGGTGTAGATGATGCAGGCCAGCGAATCCGCCGTGAGCGAAGGCGCCGCGCCGCGCTGCGTGGGCGCACCGAGGCTCTCGCAGAACACATCGCGTGCCTCCGGAGCGTCCTGCACCGTGACGGGCAACACGACCACGCCCGCCGCCGCGAGTTGTTTGCCGAGCTCGGCGAATTCCACGTGTGTGGGGTCGGCGAGCACGAGGCGCGCGCCGCAATGCTCGATCTGCCGCGCCAGCACCACCGCGCGCTCCTGCACGTTGAGCGGCACGGCGGCGCCACCGGCGGCGAGCACGCCGTAATACGCGGCAGCAAACTGCGGCGAGTTCTTGATGAGCAGCGCGACACGATCGCCGGCGGCCAGCGAACGCGCCTGCAACGCATCGGCCACGCGGTGCATGGCGCCCGCGAGATCGGCGTAGTTCCACGTGGTCTTGTGCCAGGTCAGCGCAGGCGCGCCGGCTTGGCGCCGCGCCTGGCTTTCGATGGCTTCTACCAGCGTGGTCATGGAAGCGCGCAACCTTCCGGCCTTAACGCTTGCCCGCGACGAAGGCGGCGATCTTGTTCACGCCGTCGAGGTTGTCCGGGATCATCTCCTCGTCCTTCACCTTCACGCCGAGCTGTTCTTCGATGAAGAAGATGATCTCGAGCATGCCCGTGGAGTCCACGATGCCGCGGCCCAGCAGCGAGTCATCGAGACCCAGCGCCGACTTGTCGGTGGTGAAGAGATAGTTCTCGAGGATGAAGTCGCGGATCTGTTCTTTCAGCTCGTCGCTCATTGTCTTAACTCCCATTGAAATCTGGTTGGATGAAGTCTGTTAGGAAAATCTTTCGCCGGCCACGAACTGCGCGTGCCAGAGCTGCGTCGACAACACGCCGACGAAAGCTTGGTTGTCGCGCGTCGAAGGCGCAGCCGAGCGGCGCATCTTGGCCACGAGTTTCGTGACCTTGCCCGCGTCGAAATAGCCGTAGTCCTTGAGGCGCTGCTCGGAGAGCAACTCGTTCACGTAGGCCGGCGTGCCGGGACCCATGAACGCCGCC
>JBKPPO010000189.1:0-14153 GCA_046733635.1 Pseudomonadota bacterium
CGACAGGATCGCACGCGCCAGTGCAACGGCATCGACACGCTCGGCATCCTCGCCCCCGTCCGCCAGCCGTTCGACGAAACTCCGGTCGATCTTGATGATGTCGATCGGAAAGCGATGTAGATAGGCGAGGGACGAATACCCCGTGCCGAAATCGTCCAGCGCCAGCCGCACGCCGAGCAGTTTGAGCTGCATGAAGGTCTGTCCCAGCCGCAGCGAGTCCTCCAGCAGCAGACTCTCCGTGACCTCCAGGATCAGGCAATCCGGCGCCAGCCGGTGCCGCTCCAGTACGGCGCGCACGTCGCCCACCACGTCGCCGTGGTTGAGATACCGGCTGGAAACGTTGACCGACACGCGCAGCCCTTCGCCATGCGGGATCTCGCGCTGCAGGCGCGCGACGTCCTCGCAAGCGCGATTCAGCATCCATTGCGTCATGGGCACGATCTGGCCCGTCTCCTCGGCGACGCCGATGAACTCCGCGGGCGCGACGAGCTCGCGCGTGGGATGGCGCCAGCGCATGAGCGCCTCGACACCGACGAGATGCCGCGAGGTGAGATCCACGATGGGTTGATAGTGCGCCTCGAGCTGCCCCTGCTCGAGCGCCACGTCGAGTTCGTTCTCGATTCGCATGCGGCGGCGCGCGGCGAGCAGCATCGCCGGCTGGAACAACTCGGCATGCGCCTTGCCCTGCGACTTGGCCGAATACATCGCCGCGTCCGCGTTGCGCATCAGTCGCTCGACGGTGCTCACGCGATCGGACATCGCCACGCCGATGCTCGCGCCCACGCGTAGCGGCCGGCCCTCGACCTCGAAAGGTTGTTTGCAGGCCTCGAGGATCTGGTTCGCCACGGCCATCGCGGCCGACTCGCCCGCCGCGTGATCCAGCAGCACGGCGAACTCGTCGCCCCCCAGGCGCGCTACGGTATCGCCGGAGCGCGTACACAACACGAGCCGGTGCGCGAATGCGCGCAGGAGCTGATCGCCCGCGCCGTGACCCAGGCTGTCGTTGACCGTCTTGAAGTTGTCGAGGTCGATGAACAGCACCGCGGGCGTCATCCCATCGGAGATGCGCCGCACCGCCTGGTGCACGCGGTCCGAGAACAGCGAGCGGTTGGCGAGCAGCGTCAGGGGATCGTGGAAAGCCAGCGTGCGCAGCTTGTCGTTGAGCCGTGTGGCGTCCGAGATGTCGCGGATGTTGAGCGTGATGCCGCGGATGGAATCCACGTGGCAAAGGTTCGCGATCACCATCTTGTAGGAGCGCTTCTCGCCTTCCTCCTGTGGAATCGAGAACAACGTGGTCTGCTCGGAATGTGCTGCCGAGAGCACTTTCTCGAAGGCTTCGCGAACATGCGGCGCTTCCGGACCCAGCACGTCGTCGAGGCGCTGGCCCGACAATTCCGCGGGCGTGAGACCCAACAACTGTTCCGACGACGGACTGGCGTAGCGGATCACGCCGGCCGGATCGCAGATCGCGATCATGTCGCTCGACCGGCGCACGAGCTCGGTCAGACGTTCGTCGAAACGGCGGGTGGCCACCTCGCGATGCAGGCCCACCACTTCGCGCGTCGCGAGCGCCTGGCTCATCACCACGAGCGCGGTGGCAAACAGCACCACCGCGGCCAGCAGCGGTGAATCGCCGGCCGCGAGATTCAATCTGTCGTGAAGCAGCGCCACCACGCCGACCATGAGCGCGACGACCGGCAGCGAACCGCGCAGATCGCCTTGCATTCCGCGCGTCACCAGATTCGAGCGCTCGCGGCGCTGCAGGTTCACGCTCATCGCGAAGCACACGTAGTACAGCGGATAGACGAGGTCGATGCCCGCGCCGAGCGTGTATCGCTCGTTCAACTCCGCACTCACCCAGAGCAGATCCGCCACCAGCGTGGCCACCATGGCGATCAGCAACCAGGTGATGGCGCGCTCGGAGCGCCAGTCGGTGACCTGCATCGCGACGAGCGCCGCGGCGATGATCGTGATCGCATTGCCGACGCCATACGTGAGCGCCGACCAGTTCTCCGCGAGCTCGTGGGAATTCATCTGCGTGAGGGGCTTGAGCGCCGTGAACCAGATGAGCAGCCCGAAGCCCATGGTCACGGTGACGACATCGACGACGGAGCGCGTGGAATCGAAACGCCCGCCGAGATCGAAATACAACAGCAGCAGCGCGCTGGTGGCGAGCGGATACCAGAAGATCCAGATCACGTCGGGCCAGGAGCCCCAGGTCTCACTGGCCGTGAGCGCGCCATATCCCCAGCCGATGCTGGCGATCGCATCGAGGCACTGCGCCGCGAACAGGAATTGGAACGCACGCCGCCGCCGCGGACTCAGCGACGCATCTCGCATCACCGGCCAGAGCATCACCAGGATGACGCCCATGAAAAGGAGATTGCCCCAGGCGCTGATCCAGCCGGTCAGCGATTCGCCACCCCATCCCGTCTGGGTGATCGCAGCGATCGCGACCGCATAGGCCACGCACCCCGCAATGGCGACGCGGGACCAGCGGTCCAGGAAGCTCGACAGGGAAAAAGCCATGATTATGGAAGTGCGCGCCGAGCTCGGGTCATCCCGGGGGATAACGGTCCCTCTCGCAACATCTTGAGGGTCCGCCCGCCGGGATCCTCCGGTTCTGCGACCCGGGTCGCTGCTTGCCAGCCCCGGGGCGACTGTTCAGACTCGCGGCGGCTTCAGGATGGCCTGCGAGATTCCCCTCGGTGATTCACCTCTGCCGATTTCTGCTGATCTGCTTCGCGGGATGTGCGGCCGCTCAGGCGGCACCCGTGGTCACCGGCAGCGTCGGCGGCACCTCCGATTTCGTGTACCGCGGGCTGTCCCTCACGCGCGGCAAGCCCGCGGCACAGGCATCGCTCGACGTGGAATTTCCGACGCAGTTCTACATCGGCGGATTCATCGCCACGGCCGACCCGAATCCCGGCCCGAGCCCCGATGTGGAGTTCGATGCCTGGGCGGGTCGATTCTGGCGCATGGGCCAGGATTTTTCCGGCGACATCCGGCTTTCGCAGTACACCTACCCGGATGACCCGCGCCGCGTGAATTACAACCGCAGCGAGCTCACGGGCACGCTGGGTTATCGCGACAAGCTGTTTTTCGCGCTGGTGTATACGCCGAACACGCAGGCGGTGGGGTCCGCTCCGGGTTACAAGGACGATGGCGCCTGGGCCGTGGAGATTTCGGGACGACACGTGTTGAGCTCCCGCTACACCCTCTCCGCGGGCGTCGGGCACTACGGGCTCGAAGGCGTATACGGCGGCAGCTATCGTTATTGGAACGCCACGCTCTCGGCCACGTTCGCGCCCTTCGAGCTGCAGCTGGCCTACCTGGGCACGGATTCCGAGGCCCGCGAGCACTTCCTGGCAGACTCCGTCGGCGACCGCGTGGCGGTCACGGCGCTCTGGCGGTTTTCTTCTTCGAACTGAATAGCCGGGGAACCTCCCGCCGCCGGCCGGGTACCCATGGGCAGTTGATCCTCGAAGGTCGTTCACCGTGGCATTGAAAAGCGTCGACTCCTCTCCCCTGCGAGCCCCCTCGCCCGGCAATGACCTGACCGAGCGGGAGCTGCTGGAGCGCATCGCACGCGGCCGCGACCAGGCCGCCTTCCGCACCCTGTACGGCAACTATCACCAGCGGCTCTCGCGACTGCTGATGCGCATGTCCATGCGGCCGCAGGACATCGAGGAAGTGATCAACGACACCTTCTGGGTGGTCTGGACCAAGGCCGGGGAATTCCGCGGCGCGTCCCAGCTATCTACCTGGATCATCGGCATCGCCTATCGCCGGGCGCTGAACACCTTGCGCCGGGCGAAGATCCGCCCCGTGGCCGATCACGAATTCGACGAGGATTCGGTGAGCGTGGGATCCAGCGAAGAAGACGAGACCAATCAGCAGTGGCTGTCGCTCGGGCTCGAGCGACTGCCCGTGGAGCAACGCATGGCGCTGGAGCTCACGTACACGCTGGGCCACTCCTGCGAGGAGGTGGCGGCGATACTCGAATGCCCCGTGAACACGGTGAAGACCCGGCTGTTCCGCGCGCGCGAGACCCTCAAACAAGTGTTGCCCGCACTGGCGGGGCAGACCGGAGCGCGTTCATGAGCCGCATTCCCGACACCCATGCCGAGGCGTGGAACCTCCTGCCCTGGCTCGCGAACGGGCGCCTCGCGCCCGCGGACCGCGAGTGGGTGGAGGCCCACGTGCATGGCTGCGACGAGTGCCGCGCCGAACTCGCCGCGCAACGATCCATCGCCACACAGATGCGCACGGATGCCGCGGCCCCTGCCGCGGGCTCGGACGAGCAACGCTCCTTCGACAAGCTCTGGTCGCGCATCGAAGCGTCGGAAGGCGCTGAGCTGCACCTCGACAAGAACGCCGCGCCGCCAGTCCGGCGCCGAGCCTCGGTGGTTCGCTGGCTCGCGGCCGCCGTCGTCGTGCAGGGCTTCGGCCTCGCTCTGCTGGGATTCCATGCGCTGCGCTCGCCCGAGACGTCGGCGGATTTCCGCACGGTCACGACGCCCGAAGCCGCGCGCGCGCGCGCGCCGGAACTGCGCATCGTGTTCGCACCCTACGCGACCATCAGCAGCGTCAACACACTGCTCGCGCAGCAGGGACTCACCATCGTCGCCGGGCCGGGTGCTTCCGGTAACTTCACGGCTGCCCTGTCCACCGATGCGGTTGCCGCTGGCGCCACGGCGCAGTCCGTGGCGGCGGTGATCTCACTGGATCCGAATGTCGCCTTCGCGCAGCCTGTCGCCCGCTGAGCCGCGCCGCGCGCCCCGTCGCGCGCTCGTGATGGGCTCACTGCTGGCTGCGTTCGGCAGCCTGATCCCGGCGGCCCATGCCGCGCCGCCCGTGCATACGCCCGAGGAAGTCCGCCAATCACCCGCGCAATTCGTCGTGGTGGCCGTGGCCAATCCGCGCTCCGCACGGCCGGCCGCCGTCGGCGGCACCGCGCATGGGTACGGCGGGGAGTCGAACTACCGTGTCGGCGCCAGCGCGGCCGCCCTGATCCGCGACATCGCGCGGCAGTATTCCCTGACTCGCGTCTCCGAATGGCCCATCGAGGCGCTGGGCATGCATTGTGTGTTGTTTCGCATTCCACCCGGCACGACACGCGAGGCCGTGGTCGAAAAGCTGCGCGGCGATGACCGCGTACGGCTCGTGCAGCCGCTCAACGAGTTCGAATCGGCCACCGACGCGAGGCCGGCCTTCGACGATCCCTACGCCAGACTGCAAGCCAATGTTCTCGCGCTGGACGTGGCCGACGCACATGCGGTCAGTCGCGGCACGGGCGTACGCGTGGCGGTGATCGACACGGGCGTCGACACGCGCCATCCGGATCTCGCCGGCCGCACGCAACTGACGCGCAACTACGTCGACGATGACGATGCACTCTTCCATGCGGATCGCCACGGCACACAGGTGGCCGGACTCATCGCAGCCGTGGCCAACAACGGCATCGGCATCGTCGGGGTCGCGCCCGACGTGCGACTGCTGCTGCTCAAGGCGTGCTGGCAGGTCTCGGCGAGCCGTGCCGGGCGCTGCAACTCGTTCACGATCGCGCAGGCGCTCGCCGATGCCATCGCCGCACGCGCACAGGTCATCAATCTCAGCCTGGTCGGACCCAGCGATCCGCTGCTCGAAGCGCTCATTGCCCGGGCAACGGCCGCCGGCATCGTGGTCGTGGGCGCGGCCTCCACGGATCCCCGCCTCGGTTTCCCGGCCAAACTACCGCGCGTGCTGCCGGTCGCGGAGGCGGAATCCGGCGTGCTCGAGATGGCAGTGCTGCGCGCCCCGGCGCGTGACATCGTCACGCTGGTGCCTGAGGGCGCATACGACTTCGCGTCCGGGAGCTCGCTCGCCGCCGCGCAGGTCAGCGGTGTGGTGGCGCTTCTGCTGGCGCGCGATCAGCGGCTGGGCAGCGCGCGCCTGCAGGCGTTGCTCACACAGACCAGCCGGCGACACGCCGACCGCGGCGGTTATTCCTCGGTGAATGCCTGTGCCGCGTTGGCGGGAATCGTGCGCGGCACGCGCTGCCCGTGAACGGCGAACCGTTCGACAGGAACGAATTGACAGCCGTCAGGGATTCGTCTTCGGCTTCCGGAAGATGAAGATGCCGTCCACGCGTTCGTTGTCCGCGAGCGTCGACCCATAGTTCATGAACAGTCGCTGGCCGAATGGCTGGCCCATGAGCGAATCGTTCCAGCGCTTCACCGCCGACGACTGCGCGGCCGTGCCGGAGATGCGCACCTCGCAGATCGTCGAGCGGCACTCGACGCCATCCACCTTGAAATCGCCCGAGCTCACCTCGTTGACGAATGAATTCTGCAGCTCTGCTTCCATGGAATAGGCCCAGCCATCGTCACGCGGCTCACGCTCGAGCGCGCGATGCGCATCACCGATCTCGTTCTCGTGGCCGGGTATCGACGGACGGTCGATGAGCTTGCGCAGACGGTCCCCCACATCGATGGGCTGCACGGTGCCGGAGTCGACCGGCGTCGCGTACGGCGCGGACTTCGCGATCAGCGGCGCCGACGCGGGCGAGGTCTCGGGCATCGATCCGGATGCAGTGTCGGAAGGCGGCGCCACGGGCGAACCACGCGGGGGCGGCGTGGGGGCCGGCGACGCCACGGGAGGCGCCGCATTTCCCGTCTCATGAGAGATCGCTGGCGTGAGCACGGGCGGCGGGGAGTTCACCGCCGACGCCGCGTCGGCTCGCGGTTCCAGCCACTTCGTGCCCACTACCCCGACCACCACGCCGGCGGCAAACAGCCCCAACATCCCGGTGGTCCTGTTCATGGAGTCCTCGTAGCTAGACGGCGCTCGTCGTTCTCGCGAGCCAGCCGACCACCGCCGACAAAGCCTCGCCGTCGGTGGCGCCCTGATCGCGCGCGGCCTGGTACACGTCCATCTGCTGATGCGCGCTGGTGCCGCGGCGAAGCAAGGTGCGCGCGTGTTCGGTCTCGGCGAGGCAGTCGAGCGCGATGGCGTCCTCGCGCACCAGCATCAGCAGCTCTTCGAGCAGCTCGTTGAACGGCACGAGCTCACCACGGGCGAGATCGAGCAGGCTGGCATCGGTGCCGAAGCGCATCGCGCGCCAGCGGTTCTCCGCGATCAGCATGTGCGCGTAGCGCCGCCACATCTTGTTCTCGCGGCGCAGCCGGTACAGCATGCGGACGAGTGAGAGGTTCAACGCCGCCAGGCACACGGCGTCGTCGAGATGCGTGCAGCAGTCGAAGACGCGGGTTTCCAGCGTGGGATACCGCGAGCTCGGCCGGATGTCCCACCAGATCTTGGTGGTGTCCTCGATGAGCCCGTTGCGCACGAGCGCATCCAGGTGCCGCTTGAACTCGCCGTAACTCTCGAAAGCCTCCGGCAGGCCCGTGCGCGGCAGCGAGCTCAGGAGCATCAACCGGAACGACTGCATGCCCATGTCGTCGCCTTCCCAGAACGGCGACGAGCAACTCATGGCCAGCAGGTGCGGCACGAAATACTTGAGCTGGTTCATGACGTCGATGCGCAGCTCGTCGTCGTCCAGGCCCACGTGCACGTGCATGCCGCAGATGATCATGCGCCGCGCCCCACCCTGCACTTCGCGCGCGATGTCCGCGTAACGCTCGTGATCGGTGTGCGGCGGGCGCTTCACGGGCCGCGCGAACGGGTGCGTGGAAGCCGCGATGGGCGCGATGCCGAAGTCCGCGGAGATCTCGCAGACCTTGCGACGAAGCGCTGCGAGTTCACGACGCATCGAAGCGACCGAGGCGCAGACCGACGTCTTCACCTCGAGCTGCGAACGCAGGAACTCCGGACTCACCCGCCCGTCGGTCTCGGCGATGCACCGCTGCAGCAGTTCGGACGGTGGATCGGCAACGAGGTCACGCGTGGCCAGGTCCACGAGCAGATATTCTTCTTCTATGCCCAGCGTGAACGCCGGCTCAACGTTCTCCCCCATGAGGGAGCAAGCTATCCGCCGGTGAATACTTCGTCAATCGCCACGGGCTCGGCGAGGTGGAAGCCCTGGATGTAATCGACGCCGATCTGCTTGAGCACGGCCAGCACATCGGCGCTCTCGACCTTCTCCGCGATGGTCGCGATGCGCATCGCGGCGCCGATCTTGGCGATGGCCTCCACCATGCTGCGATCGACGATGTCCGTGGCCACGTTGGCCGCGAACTGCCCGTCGATCTTGAGGAAGTCGATGGGCAGCGTCTTGAGGTAGACGAAAGACGAAACGCCACTGCCGAAATCGTCCAGCGAGAAGCGGCAGCCGCGCGCCTTGAGCTCGCGCATGAAATACGTGGCCTTCGACAGGCTGGCCACCGCGGCCGTCTCGGTGATCTCGAAGCACATGGCCCGCGCCACGCGCTCATCGCCGACCCGGTTCATCACGAACTCGAGGAAGTCCTCGTCGTTGATCGACGTGCCCGAGAGGTTGACGGCCACGAGCGGCAGCCGGCGGCCTTGTTTGAGACAGCGTTCCAGCCGTTCGACGGCGCGGCTCACCACCCAACGATCCACCATGACCATCACGTTGTAGCGTTCCGCGGCCGGGATGAATTCGTTCGGCGGCACGAGTGTTCCGTCCTCGTCACGCAGGCGGACCATGAGCTCGAAGAACGGCAGGTCGCCCGATGCACGCGTCACCCCGACGATGCGCTGGGCGAAGAGCTCGAGCCGCCCGTCTTCGACGGCGCGCGCGATGCGCCCCACCCACTGCATCTCGCGATGCCGGTTGGTGCCGTGATCGCGCTCGTACACCTGCACGCGATTGCGTCCGCCGTCCTTGGCCGCGTAGCAGGCGATGTCCGCGGCGGACAGCACGGAGGCGGCGCTCGAGGTATCGCGCACGATTCGAACCACGCCGATGCTCGCGCCGACGGACAGCGAGTTCGCGCCCCAGAGGAACCGGTAGCTGTGGATCGCCTGGCGGATGCTGTCCGCCACACGCTCGGCCTGCTCGAGCGAGCAGCGTTCGAGCAGCAGGCCGAACTCGTCGCCGCCCAGGCGCGCGATGGTGTCCGAAGCACGCACGCGTGTTTGCAACAGGCTCGTGATATCGCGCAACAGCCGGTCACCCGCGCTGTGACCGCAGGTGTCGTTGACGACCTTGAACTGGTCGAGGTCCACGTACAGCAACACGTATTCGCCTTCGCCGCGCTGCGCGGCCGTGACCGCCGTCTCGAGGCGCACGTCGAATTCGCGCCGATTGATGAGGCCAGTGAGCGCGTCGTGGCTCGCCTGATAGGACAACGCGCGTTTGAGCCGACGCTCCTTGGTGACGTCGTCGAACACGATGACCGAACCGATCGCCTCGCCATCGCGATTGCGGATGGGTGATGCCGTGTCCTGGATGGCGAGTTCCTCACCGCGGCGGTTCACGAGCACGTTGCGGTCCGAGGGCACCGAGGTCTCGCCCGACTGCAGCACGCGATCCACCGTGTAGGCCACGGGCTTGCGCGTGGATTCATCGATGAGCTGCAGCACGCTGCCGATGGGTTGACCACGGGCTTCATCGAGCGACCAGCCCGTGAGCCGCTCGGCCACCGGATTGAGATAGTCGATGCGCCCGGCGGCATCGGTCGTGATCACCGCGTCGCCGATGGATTGCAGCGTGACCTGCGCGCGGTCCTTCTCGGCGAAGATCGCCTGCTCGGCGCGTTTGCGTTCGGTGATGTCGGAGACCGTGCCCTCGTAGCCGACGATGCGGCCACCGCCATCACGCACGCCGCGCGAATTCTCGAGCGCCACGACCTGCGTGCCGTCACGCCGGCGCAGCACCACTTCCATGGAGCGCACTTCACCATCGTCGTCCACCTTGCGGACGAAGTCGGCACGGTCCTGAGGGCTCCAATACAACATCACCGAGCTCGGCAGCGCGTACATCTCTTCGGCAGAGCTGTATCCCAGCATCTTCACGAAGGCGCTGTTCACCGAGACCAGCCGGCCGTCGCGTGTGCTCTGGTACACGCCTTCGATGACGCCCTCGAACAGTCCGCGGAATTTGGCTTCGCTGTTGCGCAAGGCTTCTTCCGCGAGGCTGCGCTCGATGGCGAGCGCGGCGAGACGCGTCGCGTGCGACTGCAGCACCTGCTCGCGCGAATCCGGCAGCCCGGGCTCGGGGCGGTAGATAGCCACGGAGCCGAGCAGTTTTCCGCTCGCGCCCTTGATGGGCATGGACCACACGGCGCGGAAGCCCGAGTCGAGCACGATCTGCCGCCGGTCGGCCCAGTGCGCATCGTTGGCGACGTCGGCCACGAACACGTCGCAGGCCGAGTAGACAGCCGCCGCGCATGAGCCGCGGCGCGGCTCGATCGGTGTGCGCTCGAGCACCGCTGCCAGCATCGGCGGCAGATGCCGTGCGATGGTCAACGCGAAGCAGCTTCCGTCGGGTGCGAGCACGGAAATCGTGCAGCGGCAGCGCGGATACACGGCCTGCACGAGCGCCGAGATGACGTCGAGCACGGCCGGCAACCCGGCGTTCGAGGCGAGCAGCGCGAAAAACGCGCGTTCGTTTTCGATGATCACTTCGGCGCGTTTGCGCTCGGAGATGTCGGTGATGCTGGCGCGGACCAGCGCCGTCGCACTGCCCTGCAGCCGCACGAGGCGGACTTCACAAGGGATGTCGCGGCCGTTGGCGTCGCGGTGGATCCACTCGAACACCTGCGACTCTCCGGCCGCGGCGCGCTTGAGGTACTGGCGCGGCGCCACCGACGGCTGGCCATCCGGCTGGATCTCCGCGCTGACCGCATCGAGATCCATCGAGAGCAGCTGCTCGCGCGTCATCTTGAACAGACGCAGCGCCGGCTCGTTGGCCTCGAGGAACTTCTTGGAATCCGGATCGATGACCGTGATGGCTTCGGGCGCGTTGTCCACGAGCGAGCGGTATCGAAGTTCGCTGTCGCGCAGCGCCTGCTGCGTAGCGTGACGTTCGGAGATGTCGCGCAGGCAGATCACGAAGACTTCGTTGCGCCCCGATCGCGCACGCGACACGGCGACTTCGGCCGGGAACAACGTGCCGTCACTGCGGCGCGCGGTGATCTCCGGACTCACGCGCATGCCTCGGAAGGTATCGCTGGAGCCGGCGAGCCGATCGAGACCCGCGGCCACGGATCCCTCCACGGCGACGCCGGGCATGAGCACGTCGACGCGCAGCCCCAACAATTCGCCGGGTGGATAGGCGAACACGCGTTCGGTCATCGGGTTGGCGCGATCGATCACGCCCTCGGCATTCGCCGTGATGACCACGTCCTTGATGTGATCGAGTATGACCTGGAGCTGGGCCGCGCCCTGCTCGGCGATTTCAACGCCCAGCGAGCGGGCTTCGTCCGACATGAGCTGCAGTGAGCGCACCATCGCCCGGCGCTCGTCGTCGACGCTGTCGTAGTAGCGGCTCAGCATCTCCAGCAGTTCATGGGCGCTGACGCGTCCGCCCGTCACGCGTGCGCGCAATTCACGGAGCTGGGTCTGCAGCAGCGGATGCAGCCGCCGCATCGTGACGTCGTTGACCCCCAGCCGAACACCGGCCGCGAGCGCGCCACCGGTGGCTGTAGCCCCGGTCTCGGCGTCTTCTTCGCCCGGATTACCTTCGGCGGTCTTTGACATAACCATGCGATCGAGGACCAAATTGCATGATATGTCCGCCACCGGGGCCGACGCGTGAAACGCCTCGCGTTTTGTCGTGGCTCAGGGCTGTTCCGCGGCGGCCTGTGCCGGCGCGGGGCCCGCTTCGGCCGGTTCCGCCGCCGCCGCGGAGTGGACGATGACCGGAATCGAGAAGATCCGGACGGTGGAGCCCTCGTCCCCCTCGGTCTCCACCGCCGCGGTGACCATCAGGATTCCCTCGCGGGCGGGCTCGAGCACGATCCGGTGCGAAATGATCTGCTCGGGCTTGATTCCCTTCTGCGGCTCGAGCTCCCGGCCGCCCGAGATGACCATCCCCTCCTGCGGCTCGAAGCGCGCACGGATGGACTGGAAAACCTGGTGAGGCACCAGTGCGATGTCCGCCTGCAGCGTCTGGCCGACCGTGGGCGCGGACTTGAGTGCGAAATGCACGCCGATGGCCGAGGCGGTCTTGCCCGCGGCCACCGCGGCGACCATTTCGGGAGGCAATTCTCCCGCCTTGATCGCGGGTTTGGCCGTGGCGGTGGCGGAAGTGTCCGCGGAGGATTCCGGCGACTCCCCGCAGGCGCTGATCAGCGAACAGGCGGCGAACGCCAGCACGAACCCACCCACCCGGGCGAAGCGACCACTCAGGGACATCCAGAGACCTCCGGCCGCGATATTAACTGCATTGGCGCGGCCGACATGGGTAAAGCGCCTCATTTCGAGAGAATGGGCGGGTCGTCCATCGCCGCGAGCTGCTCGAACAGGTCCGACAGATGGCGCTCCCAGAATCTAGCTTCTCCGAACCACGGGAAAGCGCGCGGAAACGCGGGATCCGTCCAGCGATGCGCGATCCATGCCGCGTGATGAAGGATGCGCAGCGAACGCAGCGCTTCCACCAGCGTGAGCTCGGCGTAGTCGAACTCGCCGAACTGCTCGTACCCCTCCATGATCGCGGCCCACGAACTCTGCTGGCTCGCCGCGTCCCCTGACAGGAACATCCACAGATCCTGGATGCGAGGTCCGGACATGCAATCGTCGAGGTCGACGAACAACGGGCCGCTCTCGCGCCACAGGATGTTGCCTGCATGGCAATCGCCGTGGATCCGCAGACGCGGCAACACGCCGAACGCGTCGAAAGATTGTCGGACTCGTCCGATGACCTGTTCGCTGACGCGCGCATATTGCTCGGTGAGCGCCTCGGGTACAAAGCCGCTGTCCAGCACGAGGTCGCGCGCCGCGTCCCCCAGTCTCTCCACCGTGAGCGCCGGGCGGTTCGCGAACCGCCGGCGGCCACCGATCGCGTGGATTCGCGCGAGCGTGCGGCCTAGCAAAGTGAGCGTGGCGTGATCGTCGAGTTCCGGCGCCCGGCCCGAGAGATAGGGAAACGCCGCGAACCGCAAACCGGCATGTTCGAACAGGCTCTCGCCCTCGCGCCGCACGGGCGCGGCCACCGGCAGTTCGGATTCGGCGAGTTCGAAGGAGAAGTCATGTTCCTCGGCGATCGCCGCGTTGCTCCAGCGCGCGGGACGATAGAACTTGAGCACCCAGAGAGCGCCGTCTTCATCGCCGAGTTGATAGACGCGATTCTCGTAACTGTTCAGCGCGAACAAGCGCCCCGATGGCACGAGGCCGATGCTTTCCGCCGCTGCGAAAACCGCATCCGGATGCAACGAATCGAACGGGGCGGGTGCAGAATGCGTCACAGCCACGTCCAGACATTAATGTAAAATCCTGCGTCCTCAAAACTCGAGCGTGAAATTCCTCCCATGACTTCCAGTTCCACGGTCCTCGTCACGGGTGGCGCCGGCTACATCGGCAGCCACACAGTCCTGCAGCTCGTCGCGCGCGGCGAGCGCGTCGTCGTGCTCGACGATCTCTCCACCGGCTTTCGTCAGGCCGTTCGCGGCGTGCCGCTGGTGGTCGGCAACGTGGGTGACCGCAAACTCGTGGACTCGCTGCTGGCGGAACACAAGGTGGACACGATCATCCACTTCGCGGCGCACACCGTCGTGCCGGAGTCGGTGACGAATCCGCTCAAATACTACGGCAACAACACCTGCGCGACGCGCTCGCTGCTCGAGGCCGCCTCACAAGCCGGAGTCAAGCACGTGGTGTTCTCGTCGACGGCGGCCGTCTACGGCATTCCGGCGACCGGCCTCGCCGCGGAAGATTCCCCGCTCTCGCCCATCAACGCCTACGGCACCTCCAAACTCATGAGCGAGTGGATGCTGCGCGACCTGAGCGCGGCGACTCCGCTGCGGCACGTGGTGCTGCGTTACTTCAACGTCGCGGGTTCGGATCCTGAAGGCCGCATCGGCCAGTCCACACCCAAGGCCACGCTGCTGGTGAAGGTCGCCGTGGAGCACGTGGTGGGCAAACGACCTCATGTGTCCGTCTTCGGCACCGACTACCCGACGCCGGATGGCACCGGTGTGCGTGATTACATCCATGTCGCCGACCTCGCGAGCGCTCATCTGAATGCCCTCGACTATCTGCGCGCCGGCGGCCAGTCACTCACGGCCAACGTGGGTTATGGCCATGGC
>JBKPPO010000190.1:0-16045 GCA_046733635.1 Pseudomonadota bacterium
CGCTGCTGGGCGGCCGCGTGGGCGTCGAGAGCGAGGTCGGCAAGGGATCGCGCTTCTGGGTGCGTCTGCCGATGAAGATCCCGGATGAGCTCGCATCGCAGGTGATGCCATGAGCTCCCCGCTCTCCCACGCCATCACACACCAGAAGATCCTGGTCGTCGACGACAACGCCGCGTCGTTGTATTCGACGGTGCGCATCCTCAAGTCCGCGGGCTTCGAAGTGATCGAGGCCACCAATGGCACCGAGGCGCTGGCCCGCGCCGAAGAGGAAGTCGGCCTCATCATCCTCGACATCAACCTGCCCGACATCGATGGTCTCGAGGTGTGCCGGCGGCTGCGCGCGCGCAGCGGCACGGCCTATCTACCCATCGTACACCTGACGGCCACCTACCTGGCCCAGAATCACATGGACCAGGGCCTCAGCGCGGGCGGCGACAGTTGGCTCACGCACCCCGTGGACCCGCCCGTGCTCATCGCCACCGTGCGTGCGCTGTTGTTCGCGCGCCAGGCGGAGATCAACAAACGCGCGACGGATGCACGGTTCCGGACCGTGTTCGAGCTCGCGTCCAGCGGCATCGCGCTGCTCGATCCCGACCTGGTGTACCAGGACGTGAATCCCGAGTTCTGCCGCATCGCGGGCCGCGCACGCTCGGGCATCGTCGGCAAAAGCTGCGTGGATCTGATCGCACCGGGCCATGAGGACCTGTGCAAGAAACTGCACGCCGCGCTCGCCGATGGCGGGCATTGGGACGGCACGATGCCGATCCAGCGTCCGGACGGCAGCGTGGCCACGGTGGAGTGGCGCATCGTGGCCGAGAGCGGCGGCGGCGCGCGCATCGCCATCGCGACGAACGTGACCGAGCGCGAGAAGCTGCTCTCCAGCGAACGCGCGGCGCGCAGCGAGGCGGAACGCAGCAATCGCCTCAAGGACGAATTCCTCGCGACGCTTTCACATGAGCTGCGTAATCCGCTGAACGCCATGCTCGGCTGGGCCAGCGTGCTCAAGCGCAAGAACGCCACGCCCGCCATGATGGCCCAGGGCATCGATGCGATCGAACGCAATTCGCGCATCCAGAGCCATCTCATCGAGGACCTGCTCGACTTCGCGGGCATCCGATTCGGCAAGATGCGCGTGGACCTGGAAGCCACGCCTCCGGCGCGCGCGGTGAGCGCCGCGGTCGACGTGGTCAATTCGCAGGCGCAGAAGAAAGGGATCGTCATCAACCTCGCGGTCTCGGATCCGGAAGCGCACGTGATGGCGGACGATTCGCGCCTGCAGCAGGTGGTCTGGAACCTGCTCACGAATGCGATCAAGTTCACGCCCGACGGCGGACACATCGACGTGAACGCGGGCGTCGTCGGCGATCGGTACGAAATCTCCGTGCATGACACGGGGCGCGGCATCGATCCCGAGTTCCTGCCGAAGATCTTCGAGCGTTTCAGCCAGCAGGAGTCGGGCACCGGCAAGAGTTTCGCGGGTCTCGGCATCGGCTTGACGATCGTGAAGCACCTCGTGGACATCCACCAAGGTTTCATCGACGTCGAAAGCGCGGGTGTGGGCCAGGGCGCGACGTTTCGCGTGCGGCTGCCGCTCACCGAACGCCGCCCCGATGCTGCGCCGACGGATCAGGCCACGCGGCTCAAGAAAGTTCGCGTGCTCGTGGTGGAGGACGATCCCGATGCCCGCGCGCTGATCACGCGCATCCTCAACGACGCGGGTGCTCAGACCATGGAAGCGGCCAACGCCGAGATCGCGACCGACCTCGTGAAGAAGGACAAACCCGATGTGCTCGTGAGCGACATCGGCATGGCGCAGCTCGACGGTTACCAGTTCCTGCGCAACCTGCGCGCCGGCGGGTACGACGAGAAGCGGCTGCCGGCCATCGCGCTCACCGCGTTCTCACGCATGCAGGATCGCGCCGATGCGCTGGCCGCCGGCTTCCAGCTCCATCTCGCGAAGCCCGTGAAGGCCGAGGCCCTGATCGGCGCCGTGGCCAACCTCTCCGCCCGATAATGGGTAATGGGGTCACTCCCCATTTGCTGGCAAAAAGGGTCAAGCCTCGTTCGCTGAGGCCTGCCCCCTTTTGCTGGCAATTGGGGAGTGGCCCCATTTCCGGCGCAGCACGGATTCGTACACGGCTTCCATGCGATCGAGCTGACGGCTCCAGTCGTACTCCTGCTCGATCCGCCGGCGGTTGAACGCGCCCATCGACGCCTGCAATGCAGGCTGCGAGAGGATCTCCACGAGCGCCTCGGCGAGTCCCGGCACGTCACGCATGGGCACCACGCGCCCGCCCTCGGGTTGCACGATCGACGGCGGCCCGCCCGCGTCGGTCGTCACCACCGGCACACCCGACGCCATGGCCTCTAGCAGCGTCATGCCGAAAGGCTCGCCATACGAGGGCATGCAGTACAAGGCGTGAGCACGCATGATCTCCGACACGCGTTCGCGCGGCGCCCGGCCGCGCAGATGAATCCGATCGCGAAACGGCGATCGCGCCACCTTCTCCTCCACGGCCGCCCTCTCCTTGCCATCACCCCAGATCTCGAGCTCGGCGTCCGGTAGTTTGGCGGCGACGCGATCGAACGCCTCCAGCAGTGTGAAGATGCCCTTCCAGTACTCGAGCACGGCCAGGAACAGGATGCTGGGCCGCACGGGCGCGGCGTCCCGCGACGGATAGTCACGCGCGTGGATCCCGTGCGGAATCACGTGCACGCGCTCCTGCAGGCCGCGCGAGCGGATCCGTTCACGAGCCGCGGGACACGTGATGACCAGCGCTTCCGCCTGCTGCTGCTGCAGCCACGCCAGTGAATCGCGGACCGCATGCTTGAGGCGCGTCGCGACTCCTCGCGGCTTCACGGGCCCGAAAGCTTCGGCCGCCCAGTGTCCCGAGTACGGACCCAGCACGAGCGGAATCCCGCTGCCCGCAATCGCAAGGCTGAGCCCCGTCTCCACGGGCGTGAACTGCTGCGCGATGTCGAAGCGCATCTCCCGCTGCAGCTTCCCCGACAATCGGCGTACGCCGGATAGATAGGCGAGCCGCTCGCCGAAGCCCGGCCGCTTGCTGCCCGTGCCTTCGATGAGATGCAGATGCAGGTTGCGCGGCACCGGATCGCGCAGCTCGATGCGCGGCGTCGCCACGTGCAGCGTGTGGCCGCGCTCGGCGAGACCGCGAAGATAGTTGTAGTCGATCCATCCCGCGCCATTGGGCAGGTGATCGGTGAGCGTGTCCGAAGGATGGACCACGAAGATGTTGAGAGGCTGCACGATTACTCCACGGATCCGCGCGTGCGATGGAAATAGGCCGCGTCGCGGTCCAGCGGCCGCACGGCCTCCGCTGGCACGCCGGAATACAAGGTATGCGTCTCTTCGAACGCCTTGGCGAGCGAGGACTTGGCGGCGAGCACCGAGTAGTCAGGCAGCCGCGATCCCTTGAGCAGCACCACGTTCGTTCCGACGAAGCAGTACCGCCCGATCTCCACGGCCCCCGACACCTGCCGGTTCAACCGGATGTCGATCGCGTGTGTGAGGATCTGCGAACGCGCACCGGCGACGGTGCTGAACGCACCGATCGTGATGCGATTGCAGCAGTCGAGGTAGTGGCGCGCCGTGAGCGCGGCATGACGGCCGAGGTGCAGGCGCGGGTCCCGATCCTGCTCCGCGTGGAAATGTTTGCGGGTGCGCAGCCCGAGACCCGAGATCCAGTTGAAGTCGCCGATGGTCGCGCTCTCCTCGAGCACCACCGCGATCCCCTTGATCACGTTGAAGTGCCCGATGCGCGCGCCCGGCCCCATGCGCAGCTGCGTGCAGCCGATCAGCGAAGCGCCGATGCGCGCGTCCGCGTCGATCTCGTAGCGGCAGAACACGCGTAGCAGCCAGCGCCGCAGGAATCCCGGCAGCGGCAGAGAGATCGCGGAGATCAGGATCGCGAGGCGGTTCATGAGCTCTCTCGCGCCACGTCAAGTATCAGCGGCCGGTCCGTCAGCTCGAGCCTCACTCTGCCACGCTGCTCGATGCGCTCCATCTCGAAGCGGCCCTCGGCATCCAGCTCGAGCAAACGGCGCGATCGCCAGCCCGGAGGCAATGCAACCTCGATGGGACGTTCAGCGGCGTCGATCACGCGCGCCGATTTCGTGTCGAAACTGGACTGCTCCAGCCAGAGGACCAGGCGAAACGACCCGTCCGACTTGCCGAGCGCGATGCCCTCCACGCCTTGGAGATCTCCTTCGACCTCGAACGCCGGCGATGTCCCGGTCGCGTCGCCGTCATCCACGAGCTCGCGCAACAGCCCCGCGATCGCGCGATACGCCGGCTTCTCACGACCCTGCGTGTCGAGCAATCCCATGCTGGCGCCGGCATCGCTGCCGGAATCCGCGAGTTGATAGAGGTAGGTGCGCTCGATGCCCGCCTTGAAATGCAGCAGCAGCATGCGCACCAGGTATCGCGCCTGGATCGCCGGTGGCACCGCTCGTGCGTGATCGCCTTCGGTGGCATAACCCGCTTCGGTACACCAGACGGGTTTGTCGGCCGACACGCGCCGCACCTGGCACAACGAATACGAGAGCGAGCCATACCGGAATGCGTCACAGGGTGGCGCGCCGGGGTTGCCGTAGCCGCTCGTCGCGGGATGAAACGCGCGGTAGTACTTGTGCAGATTGCCGTAGTCGAGGAACCGGCTGAGATCGCCGAGCTGGGCATGCGGGTTGCCACCCACGTCCGCGATCGAAGGCCCGACGATGGGGTAGTTCGACGTGGCCGGCACGCCATGCACGTATTCGTGGAACAGCGGCGCCCAGACGCGCAGCGCCTCCGCCCACGGCAGATCCTTGCGCTGGTTGAGTTCGTTCGGCATCTCGAAGGCTTCGAACGCAGACTCCACGCGCGCCGGCCAGCCCTGCACGAATTCGCGCGGCACCATGGGCCGGAAGATGAACGTGATGCGGATGCCCGCCCGCCCGAGCTCGGCGAATCTCTGCGCGGCATCGCGTTCGAAGAATTGCCCATCCCGGTCCATCGCGCCGTCGCGGACGTGCCGGATGTTCGCCGCCAGCAGCCGTTCGCGGATCACGTCGAAATGCGTGTCGTACACGCTGCCGCGATGGCGCAGGTGAGTGTTCACGCCCACCGACTCGACGAACTTCCCGGCCGGATACACCGGAAGCGTGAGCGCCGAAGCCGCCACCGGCAGCAGCAGCGCCATCAACAGTGGCCTGATCCCGTGCGCGCGTCTCATCGCTTCAGCCGCGATAGCAGGAAGCGCCAGTCATCGGCGTTCGGATACAGCCGCGGCGCCCGCGTCTGGAACACGCGGGCCATGACCACCAGCAAGGTGATCCAGCGCAGGCCACCCGTGATAGCCAGCGCGGTGGCTGCGCCCAGGCCGCCGTACTGCGGCACGAGCCACAACAGCAGCAGTAGCGACACGCCCAACATCACGGCCTGGATGGTCGACACCGCGCCGGGTCGGTCGCGCGCCATGAAGAGCTGCGAGGTCGCCTGCGAAAGCACGGCGAGCGCGGCCTCGATGACCAGCACGCGGAAGATGGTGTTGGCCGCCGTGAACTCGGCGCCATAAGCGAAGCCCAGCAGCCATTCACCCGCCCACCACAGCAGCGCGCAGCCCGTGGCGAGTGCGACCAGCAGCAGCCGCACGGCGTGGTCGTGCGTGCGCTGGCTGGTGATCGCATCCTGCGACGCCATCTGCGAGAGGAATACGGACTGCAGCGCGGGCTGCACGAGCTGCACCACGCGCGAGAAACTGAAAGCCACGGCATAGATGCCGAGCTCCCGGATGGACAGCAACGGCAGCAGCACCAGCCGGTCGGAGAACAGCAGCAGCGAGGACACGAGACCCGTGGGCGCTGCGCGCATCGCGTATGAGGACAGCGCGCGCGCCTCGTCGCGGATCTTCCGGAACTGCGGACGGAAGGCGCGCAGGAACCGCGGCAGTATGAACATCACCGTCAGCGCGCTCGACGCCAGCAGCGCGAGCACCGCATCGCGCGCCACGAGCGTGGTCGCGAGCAGCAGGATCAACAGCAGCAGCAGATGCAGCGCCTGCGGCAGCAGGTGGGTGAGATTGCCGTTCCAGTATTGCCCGAGGCCCGCGAAGCCCTGCCGCATGACGATCTGCACGCCATTGAACGCCACGGCGATCAGACAGCCCTGCGCAAACCAGACGGTCTCGCGCGGGTACTGGCCCATGAACGAGGGCAGGATCAGCACTCCGGCGGCGATCATCACGGCCGAATAGACCAGCGCCAGCGACAATGCCGCGCCCGAGATCGGCGAGGCCGCGCCGGGTGTGCGCCTCAGCCGGAACACCACGGCGCTGCCGAGCCCCGCCGTGGCCAGCATGCCGAGCAGCGGCGGCCACAACGTGACCGCGGCGTAGATGCCGCGTCCTTCGGCGCCGAGCGCGCGGGCGGTGATGATGCCCGTGAGCACGTTCATGAACACGATGAGCACCTGCGTGCCGATCGAGCGCAGCAGCGCTGGCAGGGGACGATCCCCGCGCAAGGCGGCGCCGAAGCCGCGCGGCGAAGGCATCACACTGCTCACGCCAACGGCACCGCCAGGCTGTCGACGGCCTTCCGGAAGCCCGCGACCGTCGCGCGGGACGAGTAGTTCTCGTGAGCTCGCTGCCGGGCCCGTTCGGCCACCTGTTGCGACCATTCCGGATTTGCAAGGTAGCGCTGGATCGCCGTGGCCAGCGCTTCATCGTTCTTCATGGGCGTGAGAAGCCCGGTTTCTTCCTGATCGATGAACTCGCGCACGCCGCCCGCATCGCTGCCGATCACCGGCGTGCCCGCGAACATCGCCTCCACGATCACGCGGCCCGAGGGCTCCGGCGCCGTCGAGCAGTGCGCCACCACGTCACACGCCGCCATGAGTGTCATGGGATCGTCGATGTGGCCCGCGAACGTGACGCGATCCGCGACACCCAGTTTCATAGCCAGCGCTTGCAGCTCCTGCTCGTACTCCCGCTCGTCGAACAAGGCGCCGCCCGCGATCACGCCTCGCACACCCGGAATCTGCGCCAGCGCGCGCAGGAACACGTCCTGCCCTTTCCACGAGCTGATGCGGCCGAACATGCCGATCAGCGGCCGCCCGTCCGGCGAGAAGCGCTGTTGATAGGCCACGATGCGTCCCGGGTCGGCGAGTTGTTTGTCGACCTCGTCGACGTCGATCCCGGAGTGGACCACGCTGATGCCGTTCGCCCGGCCGCCCGCGCGATGCCACTCCCGCAGGCTTTCCTGCGAAACCACGGCGACGCGATCGGCGCTGAATCGCGAGAGCGTGATCAGGAGGCGGATCAGCACCGGGTTGAAGTGATCGCGCGACAGGATGTCGTTCATGAACCAGACGATGGGCCGGCGCATGAGCGGCTTGGCGAGCGACGCGAGCACGAACGCCTTCTGCGAAAAGCATACGACCACATCATGCCGGCGCGCCTCACGCGCGATCCGCCTCACCATGCGCAGGGATTCCGGTGCGGCGCGCACCAGGCTCATCACGCCCCCTTCGCGGCGCATCGCGCCCGCGCCACCCGCCAGCGGCTCCACGACGCAAGGCGTGCCCTGCTTCGCGAGCATCTGCTCCAGGCGGCCATGCTGGAGCAACATCACGTGCGCCGCGGTGCCCATCGCCTTGCAGATGGCCAGCATCTTGAACTCCGCGCCCCCGGGATCCCCCGCGTGCGTCATGAACAAGAACGACGGCCGGCGTGTGTCTTTCACTGATTCTCCTCCACGGCGAAACGGGCACCCAAGGCGAGGCCCAGGAAGGTCCACGCACAGAATCCCAGCTCGCCGATGTGCACCGTTCCGATCGGGAACTGCAGGAACAACGTGATGACGATGGCGCGATCGAACCAGGCGTGATGACTCACGGTCGCAGCCTTGCCGAAGAGCTGCGCCACCAGCACCGCGATGGCGAGCATGAACGCGGTACCCACGAACACGCCCATCGCGCGATAGATCTCGATCACCGCACCGTCGATCGAGCCCGCCTCGCGATTGTCGAGCCGCCGCGACACACCGTTGATCGCCAGTCCATCGCCGACGAGCAGGTTGTCGTGCTCGATGAACTCTTCGTATTGCACGAGCCGCTGCCGCAGGCTTTCGTCGCCTTCGAGTTCGGTCAGCGAGGCGGCGCGCGTGAACACGGCATCGCGGATCTGCGGCGCGAGCGCCGTCGACGCCAGCGCGAGGCTGATCACGAACAGGCCCACGATGTTCGCGCGCTTGAGTTCGCGGCTGGGTGAGATCGCGACGAGGAAGATGGCGAGCGCCGTCATCGCCCAGAGCGACCGGTACTGACACAAGGCCAGACCCACGAGCATGGGCCCCACGGTCATGAGGCAAACCGGTAATCGCCGCTTCATCGCAACCACGATCGCCGCGCAGAGAATCGTGCCGAACGAGCCGGGTGAATTCATCGTGCTGAACACACGCACCGCGAAGGGCTCGGGATGCCCCACCGACTCGAAGCCGAGATCGCGCACGCCGCGCATCCAGACCGCGTCCCAGGACGAGGGCTGCAGGAACTGCGCGATGCCGTACAGCGCCATGGCCGTGCCGCCGATCAGCAATGTGGGCTCGAGGATGCGCCGCATCTCGGGGATGCGGTCCCGCTGCGACAACAGATAGACCGCGAACAGCGGGCCGACGGACCACTTGAGCACGTCGACCATTGCCGAACGGATGCGGCCATCGAGCATCGCGAGCGCGGCGCCATAGGCGATGCAGGCCATGAGCACCAGGAACGGCCCGATGCCCCGCGGCCGCGAGCGTGACCAGTACTCGAAGAACGCCGCGAGGCAGAGCAGGCAACAAAGATAAGGTGTGAGCAGGACCGGATTCGAAGCGTCGAAGCCCGCCTGCTCGTCCACGAGCCGGCGCACCAGCGAGACGCAGAGGAAGATGAGGAGGCAATGTCCCGCGTACCAGGGTGAACGCTGCGTGTAGAGATAGGCGGCCAGCAGCAGGTTCAGCGCGGGATAGGCGTAACGCATCAGCGGCGCGAGTCCCGCCGCATGCATGACGAGCGGCAACAGCAGCGTGACCACGACGACGGCAACGCCTTCGCCGACGAGCGAATCGCGCACGCCAGGCCGTGCCGCGCGCGCGGCAGACGCCTGCAACCCGTCCCGCAGTACCTGCTCCATCAGTACATCACTCCTTTGCGCAGAACGGGCTGCAAGCGCCATTCCAACCGGTGCGACCTTGTACCCCATGCTGCGGATGCGCGCACGAAGCTTTTGTGAATGAGCATCTTCCGTCGTCTACCTACTTCCGTGCATGTGAATCTTTTTTTGCGAGCCCACGGTGCAACCGTGGGAATCGTCCGACGTCGCGTGATTGAGTCAGAACGCACGCGGAGCCTGTATTTCCCGCATCGGCGCGCGATGTGTATTCATGCACAGCGGAATTTTTCTCATCCGGGATTCGCTCGCGGCGACTGAAAAGCGACGCCACATGGCGACATCTAACTACTCACATGCCATTCGTGCACTTGACGAGTGCAGTCGCGCCGGTCACCTTTGCGCCCGCGCGCAACTGACGCGCCGCCTGAACCGCGGACACAGGGACCGATGGAATGCCGCTTGCATCTCCATCACCGTGACCGCCCCTGCCCATGGAACAAGGAGAGCGAGTGAAGTACCTGGCAGTTTGCGTCCTGTCGCTGGTCGCCCATGTGACCGCTGACGGAGCCTCGATCATCGACACCCACCTTCCGGCGACCTCCGCCTCACCGCTCGATGGCGCGCTGGCCGCGTTGCTCGCGGGCGCGCTCGTGGCAATCAAGTTGCGGCGGCGGCAGAAATCGCTGCGGATGCCCCGGCCGTTGTCCTGATGAACTCACGTGTCGAATCGCTGGGCGCGCGCGAAGTCACCGCGCTGTCCACCACGGACTCCCCGGCGGTGTTCGCGGTCAAGAGCCTGTTGCTGCCCATCCTTCCCGTGCTCACCTTGTGGCTCTGCATCAGCGCGGCCGACGCGCCGCTGCGAGGGGGATACTTCCTGATCGCGGTCCTGACGTTCCTCGGCGCATCCGACGTGCTCGGGCTGGCACGCATCGGACCGAATGAGGGATCGCGGCCGCAAGCCGGTTTGCTGCTGGAGCTCGTCGCGCGCTGGACCACGCTGGTCGCGCTGGTCGCCGTCGTGCTGTACCTCTCGGGGCTGGCGCAGACGCTCGACTATGGCCTGCTCACACGCTGGTTCCTGGTCACGCCCGCGGTGCTGTACGTCGGCCAATGGGCCGCGCGTCATTGGCTCATGCAATCGCTGCGCAAGCGGCAGCCGCAGAAAGCGGTGATCGTCGGCGTCACGGACCTCGGCGTGAAACTCGAAGCCGCGCTGCGCGCCGACTCGCTGCTGCGCACCGAGGTCGTGGGTTTCTTCGAGGATCGCGACGCCGCCCGTCTCGGCGCGAAGCCCGAGGCGCCGGTGCTCGGCAACAATGCCTCGCTCGCCGAATACGTCGCGCGCCACCACATCGAGCAGGTGTTCGTCACGTTGCCGATGAGCCGCGACGCGCGCATCGTCGCGCTGCTCGAAGACCTGCACGACTCCACCGCGTCCATCTACTTCGTGCCCGATATCTTCGCGTTCAATCTCATCCAGGCGCGCTTCGACATCCTGGGCGGGGTACCGGTGGTGGCGGTGCGCGAGACTCCTTTCTATGGCGCCGCCTGGCTCGCCAAGCGGTTGAGCGACGTGGCCATCGCGGTTTCGGCTTTGTTGCTGCTCTCCCCGCTGCTGCTGCTCGTCGCCGTGGCGATCCGGCTGGATTCACGCGGTCCGGTGCTGTTCCGCCAGAAACGTTATGGCCTCGATGGCCGCGAGATCCTGGTGCTCAAGTTCCGCTCGATGAACGTCACCGAGGATGGCAAGGAGTCGTTCAGCGCCGCCGCGAGAGGCGACTCGCGCATCACGCGCGTGGGCGCGTTCATCCGCCGCACCTCGATAGACGAGCTGCCGCAGTTGTTCAACGTGCTGGAAGGGAGCATGAGCATCGTGGGCCCGCGGCCACATGCCGTGGCGATGAACGAACACTATCGGCGCGAAATCCCCGGCTACATGGTGCGCCACAAGGTCAAACCCGGCATCACCGGCTGGGCTCAGGTCAATGGATACCGGGGCGGAGACGACCTCGAATCCATGCGCAAGCGCATCGAACTGGATCTCGCCTATCTACGTCACTGGTCGCTGTGGCTGGACCTGCGAATCCTCGTCAAGACCGTCTCCGTGGTGCTGACGGATCGGCACGCGTTCTGAACGCCCTCAGGAAAGGCTCTCGCAAAGGATTGGGATCATGAAAGACAGAAAGACCGCTCTCATCTACGACAAGCTCGACGTGTTCGCCGGCGGCGAACGCGTGCTCGAGCAGATGCTGGCGCTGCACCCCGAATCGGACGTCTGCGTGGCCGTGGACATCATGAAGGACGAAGACCGCGGTTTCCTGCGCGGCAAGGTGCCGATCACCACCTTCGCGCAGCGCCTGCCCTTCGTCCGGCATCACCACCGGCACTTCCTGCTGCTGCTCATGTTCGCGATGGAACAGCTCGACCTCTCGGAATACGACCTCGTGCTCTCGGGAAGCGCGTCCATCGCAAAAGGCGTGATCACGGGGCCGGATCAGCTCCACATCTCCTATGTGCACTCCCCCATGCGCTACGCCTGGGACCTGCAGCACCAGTACCTCGGTGAAGCCCGCCTGGACAAGGGAATGCGCAGCATGCTCGCGCGCTACATGCTGCATCGCGCGCGCGGCTGGGACCTGCGCACCTCGAACGGCGTCGACCACTTCGTCGCGAACTCGCAGTTCATCGCACGGCGCATCTGGAAGGTGTATCGGCGCGAAGCCACCGTCATCTATCCACCCGTGGACGTGGATCGCTTTTCCATGTGCACGAACAAGGACGGCTTCTATCTCACGGCCTCGCGCATGGTGCCGTACAAGAAGATCCCGGCCATCGTCGAGGCCTTCAAGGCCCTGCCGGATCGCAAGCTCGTCGTCGTGGGCGACGGCCCGGAGATGAAACGCGTGAAGGCGCTCGCCGGCCCGAACGTGGAGGTGCTGGGTTACCAGCCCGGAAGCGTGCTGTCCGATCTCATGCAGCGGGCGCGCGCCTTCGTATTCGCCGCGGAAGAAGACTTCGGCATCACGCCCGTGGAAGCGCAGGCCTGCGGCACGCCGGTCATCGCCTATGGACGCGGCGGCGCGCTCGAAACCATCCGCGGACTCGAGCAGGACAAGCCCACGGGGGTGTTCTTCGACCGCCAGGACGGCGCATCCATCGTCGATGCGATCCGTCGCTTCGAGCAGCACCAGGATTTCATCGCGCCGCTCGACTGCTGGCAGAACGCCCAGCGTTTCTCGGCGCAGATCTTCCGCGACACGTACAGCCATTTCGTCGAGCACTGCTGGGAGGCCTTCAACTCCACGCCCGCGCTGCTGACCGGCCTCGACCGCCAGATGGCGCTGCAGGAAGCCACGCGGGGCTACCCCGGGGTCGCCGCATGATCAGTGGATTGAAGAAGCTGATCCTGGCCTGCTCGCTCATCGTGCTCCTGGCGCTCATGGCGTGCGGCGGACCGGCCGGCCGACTGCCTCTGCTCCCCAACGAACCGCAGTCCACCTATCTACTTGGGCCGGGCGACTCGCTGCGCATCACGGTCTTCGGTGAATCCGATCTCTCCGGCACCTTCAAGGTGGCCGACAACGGCACCCTCGTGATGCCGCTCGTGGGCTCGGTGGCCGCGGCCGGCCTTTCGCTGCCCGATTTCCAGAAGAAGCTGGTGCAACAGCTCAGCGCCAAGGCGGTGAAGTCGCCCGATGTCACATTGCAGATCGAGCAGTACCGCCCCTTCTTCATCCTGGGAGAGGTCAAGAATCCCGGGTCGTATCCCTATGTGCCCGACATGACGGTGCTCACCGCCGTGGCGATTGCTGGCGGCTTCACGTTCCGCGCGTCGGAAGACGAGGTGTCGGTGACGCGCAAGCGTAACGGCACGGCGGTGGAATCCCGCGGCCGCCGCGATTCGCGCGTGCAGCCGGGCGACACCATCTACGTGTACGAGAGGCACTTCTGAAACCGCTCGCCGTCATCAGCCTGTCCCTGCTCGTCTCCGGCGTGCAGGCGCAGTCGCTGGCGCCCCGCTCGCTGTTCGTCGACGACCAGGGCGCCAGGTTGTTCGACACCGAAGGCGCCGAGGGCGGCATTCGCGCGGGTCTCTTCGATGTACGCGCCGCGCTCGGCGTTTCGTACGGGCTCGACTCGAATGTCTACGCGGCTCCCGATGGCGAGGAGCAGGGTGTCGCGACGGGCGAGGCGCTGCTGCGCGCACGGCAGAAGTCCGATACACGCGACATCCTGGGCCTGGGATACGTGCGCGCGCGCCGGTTCGAGGACGCGCGCGACCAGGACGCCACCGAATACGGCGCCATCGGGCGGTACGACGCCTGGCTGAATCCTCAGAACCGCCTCACCGTGGGACTCACCGGCGAACGCAACATCGAATCGCGCGCCGACATCGAGACGCCGACGGAAATCGCGCTGAGCCCTTACGACGACCTTCGAGCCGGGCTCTCGCATCTGCACGTGTTCAATCGCTTCGCATTGGAGACTCGCGTGGACGGGCGCCGAGTGGCCTATGACGCGTCGAGCCAGGCTTTCCGCGACCGCTGGCAATACCGCGGCGAGTTTCGCGGCGTCTACCAGGCGCGCGCGGATTTCTCCTGGGTCGCGAGCGCCTATTACAACCGCGACGAGTTCGACGACCCTTCGCCTTTCGCGCTGTCCGCGCAGACCGCGGGCGGCCTCGTGGGCGCCCGCTTCGACGTGCCCGAACTGCTCGAGATGGAGCTCGGCGCGGGCTACTTCGAGCGACGTTACGACGACGATCTCACGCCGCTCGACGGCGTTGCCCTGCGCGGCTCGCTGCGCTGGTTCCCCACGCGCCTCACTACCGTCCGCGCCCAAGTACTGCGATCGGACGCGCCCACGCGCGTGGCGGGGAGCGCCGCCAAGGTTCGCAACGACGTGTCGCTCGGCTTCACCCACGAATACAGCCGGAACCTGTTGCTGCATGCCGGCGCGCGTTTCCTGGCCGACGACTTCGAAGACTTGAATCGCACGGATGAGGCCTGGCTCGCCGAGCTCGGCCTGACCTGGGGCTTCGGCCGGCATTCGGTGCTGCGCCTTCAATACGACTTCGCCACGCGTGACCACGATTCGCTGGGCCGTGATTTCGACCGGCACGTCGTGAATCTCGCCTACATCGCCAGACTCTGAACGCTTCAAAGGAACCGCCATGGACGACACCTCACCCCTGAGCCTCCGAAGCATCTGGCAGGCCTTGCGCCAGCGCTGGTTCACCCTGCTGTTCGTGGCCGCACTGCTGTTCGCGGGCATCGCTGTCTACGTGTTTTCGCTGAAGCCGCGGTTCACGGCCGAGGCGGTGGTGCTGCTCGCGCCGGTCACCGAAGAGCTCGGAGACGCGCCAACCACGCAGCGCGTGCTGGCCACGACGGACCCGTTCTTCATCCGCAGCGAGACCGCGATCATCGGCAGCGGCCAGCTCAGCCGCGATGTGATCCAGAAGCTCGCGCTGGACAAGGAAGCCGAGTTCGCGGCCGAACCCTCGTTGCTCGAACGCCTCGGCCTCCGCCAGCCCGCGCGCGGCGACAACCCGTTCCTGTCCAATGACGAGCTGGCCGAGGACCGCCTGCTGCGCGCTTACCAGGACCGGCTCGACGTGTTCAACGATGGCCGGAGCAAGACCGTGGCCATCGATTTCACCGCGGGCAATCCGCGGCTCGCGGCGGCCGTGGCGAACGCGCATGCCGAAGCCTATCTGTTCGAACAGGCGAACCGCCGCGGGGACTCCCGCCAGAAATCGCTCGACTGGCTCAAGCAGGAAGTGGATGCCCGCGCCAGGGAGGCGCGCGACGCGGATGCGCGCGTGCAGGAGTACCAGCTCGAGCACGGCATCGTGACCTCGCAGGACACGACCCTGGTCGAGCAGCGCCTCTCGCAGCTCTCGACGCAGCTCGTCGACGCGCGGCGCGGACTCTCCACCGCGCAATCGCAGCTCGCGGAGATCCGCAGTGTGCGCGCAGGGGCCGATCCCTCCACGGCCGCGGCATTGCTCGGCAACGCGCCCCTCATGGATCTGTTGCGCAGCCGTGTGGCCGCGGAATCCCTCGTGGCCTCGACGCAGCAGCGTCTCGCGGACAGCCATCCCACGCTGATCAAACAACGTGAGGAGCTCGCCAGCATCAACCGCACCGTGGAGACCCAGCTCGCGCGCGTGGAACGCGAGGCGGTCGCGCAAGTGAATTCCTGGCAGCGACAGGTGAATGACCTCGACTCCTCCGTGGGAGCCGAGACCGCGACGAAAGTCTCGCAGGACAAGGTTTCATCGGCGCTGCCGGCACTTCAAGCCGAGGCGCAGGTCAAACGCACGGTGTTCGAGACCGTGTTGAATCGTTATCAGACCCAGCTCGCGGAACGTGGCTACCAGGCGCCGACGGCGGTGATCGTCTCGCGCGCGGTGCCTCCCGCCAAGGCGTCGTTCCCGCGAAAGTCATTGTTCCTCGCGATCGGGCTGATCGCGTCGCTGCTCGGCGGAGCGGTCGCCGCGGTGCTCGTGCAGCTCATGCGGCCCGGCGCGCTCGGACTCAACGCGCTCGCGGATACGCTCGGCCTGCGGGCACTCGTGGCCGTACCGCGCTTCCGCAACGAGACGCGCGAACCCGGCGTGGTGCAGATCCGCGATCCGCGGCTGTTCATCGAGAGCATCCGTTCGCTGCGTCATGCGCTCTACGAGCAGCAGAGCGCGCGCGATGCGAAGGTCTCGCTGTTCACGTCGGTCACGCCGAGCCAGGGCAAGACGCTGGTGGCCATGTCGGTCGCGCGCTCGCTGGCGCGATCGGGCGTACGCACGCTGTTCCTCGAGATGGATTTACGCTGCCCCGCGGCCGGCCGCCTCGCGCGAATCGGTGAAGTACACCGGGGTATCGCGGCCGTGC
>JBKPPO010000191.1:0-4973 GCA_046733635.1 Pseudomonadota bacterium
CCCCCCCCCCCCCCGACACCACCACGATGGTATCGTCGTCGGCAGCGTCAGATGTGTATAAGAGACAGAGGTGCCACGCGAACAGCGCGTCCAGCGAGAAGGACCTCCCCGGCTCGAGCCTCCACCAGCGAACCCAGAACGCCTTCACTCAACCTTGCGCCAGAAGCGTGGCGCCGATGAAGCGTCCGAGCCAGGCGCCGCCGATGCAGCCGACCACCGTGACGATCACGTAGAGCGCGCCGGCCAGCGAAAATCCCAGCAGGCTGGACTCGAGCGCGAACGCCGAATAGGTGGTGAAGCCGCCGAGCACGCCTGTCATCCAGAAGAGCCGCGCATTATCGGCGCCCAGGCCACCCCGGGCCGCGATCCATATATATAAGAGTCCGATGGCGAAGCTGCCGATGAGGTTCACGGTGAGCGTGGGCACCGGGAAGCCCCCCGGCGTGATCGGCCAGAGGCGCGCAACCCCGTGACGCCCCAGGCTGCCGAGCGCGCCGCCCAACGCCACGAGCAGCCAGGTCACTTGCTGTCCTCGCCTTCGTCGGGCTTGCCTTCACCGCGCAACCTTGCGAGCGCCTCACCGATCCTGATCTCGAGCCCGCGATTCACGGGGCGATAGTAGCGGCGGTCGGGCATGTCGTCGGGCAGATATCGCTCGCCCTTCACGTAACCGGCCGGCGCGTCGTGCGCGTATTGATAGCCCTTGCCGTAATCGAGCTGCTTCATGAGCTTGGTCGGCGCATTGCGGAACCGCAGCGGCACCTCCAGCGTACCGAACTTCTCCACGTCGGCGCGCGCCTCGTCCAGCGCTACGTAAACGGCGTTGCTCTTGGGCGCCACGGCCAGGAACACCACGGCATTCGCCAGTGCGAGCTCACCTTCCGGACTTCCGAGACGGTCGAACGTGGCCCAGGCGTCGAGCGCGATCTGCTGCGCGCGCGGATCCGCGAGGCCGATGTCCTCGACAGCCATGCGGATGATGCGACGTGCGAGGTAGTGAGGGTCGCAGCCGCCGTCGATCATGCGCGCGAACCAGTACAAGGCCGCGTCCGGATCGGTGCCGCGCACGGATTTGTGGAGTGCGGAGATCTGGTCGTAGAACTGCTCGCCGCCCTTGTCGAACCGGCGTCGCCCGCCCGCGGCGACCTCGCGAACCTGATCCAGCGTGATCACCGTGCGGCCATCGCGCTCCTCGGCCAGGTCCCCGACCACCTCGAGCATGCCGAGCGCGCGGCGCGCATCACCGTCGCCGCCCTGCGCGAGCGCGATCAGCGCGTCATCGTCGATCTCGATGCCTCGGCCGCCGAGCCCGCGCTCCGTGTCCTCGAGCGCACGGCGTAGTAGTTTGACGATGTCGTCGACTCCGAGCGGCCGCAGCACGTATACGCGTGCCCGCGACAACAACGCGCTGTTGAGTTCGAACGAAGGATTCTCGGTGGTGGCGCCGATGAACGTGAGCGTGCCGTCTTCGACGTACGGCAGGAAAGTGTCCTGCTGCGACTTGTTGAAGCGATGCACTTCGTCGAGGAACAACACGGTGCGGCGCCCACGTTCGGCGCGCAACACCTTGGCCTTCTCCACGGCCTCGCGAATGTCCTTCACTCCGGCCATCACCGCCGAGAGCTGCAGGAACTGCGCATCCGCCTGGCGCGAGATCAGGCGCGCCAGCGTGGTCTTGCCCGTGCCCGGCGGTCCCCAGAGGATCAGCGAATGCACCTGACCGCGCTCGAGCGCCTGCCGCAGCGGCTTGCCGGGGCCGATCACCTGCTGCTGGCCGGCCACCTCGTCGAGATTGCGCGGCCGCATACGATCCGCGAGCGGGCGCAACCGGTCGTCGACCGGCGCGTCACGCAGCAGATCGGGCTGCGAGTCGCGGCCCGTGGGACTCACGTGACCGCCCGCCTGCCCAGCATCCACGCCGCCCAGTGCGGCCAACGCGCCAATCCGAAGTGCGCGAGCGCCAAGCCCACGGACATTCCGGAGGTGTTGGCGATGATGTCGTACCGGTCGGCTTCGCGGCCCAGGTGCATGAAGTGCTGGGCGATCTCGATGCCGATGCCGAATGCCAGCAGGAACGCGACCACCTTGTACCAGCTGTGGCGCTGGACGATTCCGCAGAAGTAGATAGCCAGCAGGCAATGACCTACGGCGTGGCTGACCTTGTCGTTGACTTCGAAGGCGCCGGGAACGTCGCTGCCGGGTGCGAGACAGATGTAAGCCGCGAGCACGACGAGCACGACGCCCAGCGCCCACCAGAACCGTAGCCAGGGAACGGGCGTCACGGCGCTGGCGTGCCGATCACATCCGCGCCCGCGGGCGGTGAGAACTTCACTTCCGTTTCGGGCACCTGCGGATTGCGCTGGCTGGTCAGGAAGTCGAGCCGAACCGTCTGCCCCAGCTTGTCCTTGAGCACCATGCGGCGCAGGTCGTTCTTGTCGAACGCGAGCTGCGCTTCCCGGAAATCGGCGTCGGCCTGCTTCGGAACCACCTTGACCCAGTCGTAGCCGTCGCGTTTGCCCGCAGCCGACACGTTGAACCACTGGCGGATATCGCCGTCCCCGGAGAGCAGGCCCGCGGGAGTCGCGGTGAGCGCGGCTGCCGCCGGCTTCACCGACACCTGGTCGAGATCCCGGTCGTAGAACCAGAGGTTCTTGCCATCGGCGACCATGAGCTGTGGGGATTCCGCCCCATGCGGCGTGAGTTCCCAGCGGAATTTTCCGGGCCGCACGATGACGAGCTTGCCGTCCGCCCGTTGCACCGCCTGTCCCTTGCTGTCGGTGACGTTCTGCGTGAACTCGGCACGCAGCGTCTTGAGTTGCGTGAGATACGCGTCCAGCGGCGTCTGCGACATCGCCGCCGCCGGCACCAGCAACGACACGAGCGCGATGGCGCGTCTGAATGGCCTCATGGCTATTCCCCGCCCCCGGCCGGCACGAGGATCTCGCGCGAACCATTGGGCTGCAGCGGACCGACCACGCCGGCATTCTCCATCGATTCGAGCAGGCGCGCGGCGCGGTTGTAGCCGATCTTCAGCCGTCGCTGCACGTAGGAGATCGAAGGCTTGCGTTCGCTGATCACGATCTTCACGGCTTCGTCGTACAACGCATCCTGCTCGCCGTCGGCTCCCGCACCGCCTTCCGACGGCTCACCCGAGATGCCGGCCAGCGGCACGCTCGGGCCTTCGAGTATGTCCTCGATGTAGTTGGGCGCGCCGGTCTTCTTCAGAGCCTCCACCACGCGATGCACTTCGGCATCGGCCACGAAGGCGCCATGCACACGCGTCGGCACGGAAGTTCCCGCAGGTAGATAGAGCATGTCGCCATGGCCCAGCAGCGACTCGGCGCCCATCTGGTCGAGGATGGTGCGCGAGTCCACACGCGCCGACACCTGGAACGCGATACGCGTCGGGATGTTGGCCTTGATGAGACCGGTGATGACGTCCACCGAAGGACGCTGCGTGGCCAGCACGAGATGGATGCCCGAGGCGCGCGCCTTCTGCGCGAGACGCGCGATGAGCTCTTCCACCTTCTTGCCCACGATCATCATCATGTCCGCGAGCTCGTCGATGATCACGACGATGTACGGCAGCGGCACGAGGTCCGGGATCTTGCTCTGATCCAGCGTGGGATCGTTGGCCGCCATCGCGGTCATCACCGGATCGCGGATCGGCTTGCCCGCGTCGTTCGCGTCCTTCACCTTGCGGTTGAAGCCGGAGATGTTGCGCACGCCGAGCGCGGCCATGAGCTGGTAGCGGCGTTCCATCTCGGCCACACACCAGCGCAGCGCATTCGCCGCGTGTTTCATGTCCGTGACCACGGGTGCGAGCAGATGCGGGATGCCCTCGTACACCGAGAGTTCCAGCATCTTGGGGTCGATCATGATCAGGCGCACGTGCTCCGCCGTGCTCTTGTAGAGCAGCGAGAGGATCATGGCGTTGATGGCCACGGACTTGCCCGAGCCGGTCGTGCCGGCGACCAGCAGGTGCGGCATCTTGGCGAGATCCGCCGTGACCGGCGCGCCGCCGATGTCCTTGCCGAGCGCCAGCGCCAGCGGCGACGTCACGTCGTCGTAGGACTTCGACTTGATGATCTCGCCCAGCGTGACGATCTCGCGCTTCTCGTTCGGGATCTCGAGACCCATGACGGATTTGCCCGGGATCACCTCGACGACACGCACGCTGATGGCGGAAAGCGAACGCGCGAGATCCTTGGCGAGTCCGGAGATCTGGCTGACCTTCACGCCCGGCGCGGGACGCATCTCGTATCGCGTGACCACGGGGCCTGGCTGCACCGCGACCACTTCGACTTCGACCCCGAAGTCCTTGAGCTTGATCTCGACGAGCCGCGACATGGCCTCGAGCGATTCCTGCGAATAGCTGGGCTCGTGCGCTGGCGGATCGTCCAGCAGCTTGAGCGGCGGAAGTTCGCCCGCCTTGCCCGAATCGAACATCGGAACCTGGCGTTCCTTTTCGACGCGCTCGCTCTTCTCGACGACCACGGCCGGGGCTTCGATGCGCGGCTTGGGACGCGAAGCAGCCTTTTTCTCTTCGACTTTCGCCGCTTCGACGCGCGCCTTCTTCGCCTCGACGCCCACGGCTACGTCCTGCGCCTTGTTCTGCCGCGCGCGGATCCAGCCGATTCCGTTCCAGAAACCCTGCCCCACGCGATCGACGATCGTGAGCCAGGACACGCCGAAGGCCAGCGACACGCCCGCCATCCACGCCGTGAGCATCACCAGCGTGGCGCCGAGGAAATTGAAGTTCCCCGCGAGCCCGCCGCCGATGAACCGCCCCACCACGCCGCCGGCGCTTTCGCGCAGATCGCCCGCGCTCCAGTGCAGGGTGGCGAGGCCGCAGCTCGCGAACAGCATCACGAAGAAGCCGCCGATGCGAACCGCGGTGTTGAACCGCGTGCGGCCTTCTTCGTCGTCGCGCTGACGGAACATCACGAAGCAGGCCACGCCCAGCATGAGGG
>JBKPPO010000192.1:0-6816 GCA_046733635.1 Pseudomonadota bacterium
TCCGCTCGTGGCGGTGGCCAACGAGATCAGCGGGACCGTGACGCTGTTCGAGGTGAAGAAGAAGTAAGAAATGGGGTCAGACCCCATTTCCAGGAAAAGGGGCCGGAGCTGGGGACAGCTTCGGCCTTTTCTTGTTTGAGAGGACTGCCAACGAAGAGGGTGGCTTCGATCAGCGATAGGGACATTCAGCGTTTCCAATAAAAAAGGGACGCGCCGCGGAGGCACGTCCCTTTTTTCCCGCCTGCGGCGGGGAAACGCAGAAAGTCCCTAGGCCTCGAAGAACCCCATCTTCACGCCGGCCAGCTGGATCACGTCGTTGTCGACGAGCTTGCGTGCCTGGCTGCCGATGGCAGCGCCGTTCACGAGCGGATAGTTGTCCGCTTTGTCGGCGTCCACGTGCACGATGAAGTACCCGTCCTGGCGACGCGTGATCGCGGCGACCTGGATGCCGGGGCGGCCCAGCGTGGTCAGGGCCTTGTTGAGCTCGAGCTCGCGGCCCGCGAACGAACCGGAGAGCACCTGCAACTTCGCCTTCTTGACCGGCGTCTTGCCGTCGAGACCCTTGCGCACGCCGCTCGCGGACATGTCCGCGGAGACCTTCTCCGCGCGATCCTTGGCGGCCTGCATCTTCTCGGCAGCGGGGCGCGACGACGGCTGGATCACCATCGTCTTCTCGAATTCGTCCTGGGCCTCGTCGTCTTCCACGAAGCGCAGCTGGTGATGACCCACGGTCACGACGTCGCCATGCTGCAGGGCATGCTTCTTGATGAGCTTGCCGTTGACGTAGGTGCCGTTGGTGGAGTTCAGATCCTCGAGGAACGAGTCGTTGAGGATGTTGATGATCAGCGAGTGATGTCCCGACACCGCGGAGTTGTCGATGCGGATGTCGTTGTCGGGGAGCCGGCCAATGGTGTACCGCTCCTTGTTCATGTTGTATTCGGCGAGGACCTGGTTATCCAGGCTTAAGACCAGACGTGCCATTGTTTTCGTCCCTTAACTGAACCAGCCAAGAAGTTTGTCCATCACACCGCGACTCGCCGGGAACGCTTCGTTCGCCTGCGCAAGCACCACCGAGACGTTGTCGCGACCGCCATTCTCGTTGGCTAACTGAATCAACTGCTTAGCGACCGTATCTAGATTAGCACCAAAGGTACTTATCGTTAAACGGATATCTTCGTCCTCGACCATGTCGGAGAGGCCGTCCGAGCAGAGGATGTAGATGTCGCCCTTGTCGACGGGCTGTTCCTGCACCTCGACCTCGACCTGGGGCTCGACGCCGAGCGCCCGGGTCACGTAGTTCTTGTTTGCCGCCCGCTGCGCTTCCTCGGGTGAGTAGAACCCGCGGTCCACGAGCTCCTGAAGCAGGGAGTGGTCCATGGTGATCTGGGCGATCTGGCTGCCACGCTGGCGATACAGCCGCGAATCGCCAACGTGTGCGATGGAAACGCGGTTGTCGTAGAAGAGGGCGGCCACCACGGTGGTGCCCATACCCTCGCACTCGGCCTGCGAGCGCGCAGTCTGGTAGATGATCTTGTTCGCGCGCGTGATGGCGTCGCGCAGCACGATGGACGGCCGCGTCAGCCCGGTGCTCCGATCGATGGAGCTGAGGTCCTCACGGGCCAGCCCCTCGCGCACCAGGTTGGTGATGGTCTTGACGGCAATTCCGCTGGCGACTTCACCCGCGTTGTAGCCGCCCATACCATCGGCCAGGACCAGCAGGCCCACGTCGAGATCCGAGGCAATGGTGTCCTCGTTGTGCTCGCGCACCCGGCCGGTATCGGTTTTGCCGACGAAATCGAGCTTGCCCTTGAAGCTCATGGATTTCCCCGGAAACGACTTTGTTCAGCGTGTTCTTGGCTCACACCAGCTCGATGCCCGAAAAGAGACCTGTACGGCCGAATTGCGCACGTAGACTTCCCCGCAGATGCCAATAACCTACCGCATGCGCCGTCCCCGGCCTTTGCAATAAGTCACACTTCATCCGCAAGCTCACCGGCGAATCAACGACCTAGGGCGGCAATGCTAATGCGATCGTGCCCGGTGTGCACCGGACTACCGCACACAGTAAGGATTACCCGGATCAAATGTCTGTCAGCCGCATGAACTTCGTCACGCTTTCAACGCCATGGGGAGCCCGCTGATGGCCAGGCCGTCCGTGGTCTTCGTCTGCGCGGAATGCGCGGCGGAAACGCTCAAGTGGCAGGGCCAGTGTCCGCAGTGCTCGCGATGGAACACGCTGGAGCAGCGGACGGTTGCGCGCCGGAGCCCCGCGGGGCCGGTAACCAGTGGCGCCGCCGTCCCGGTGACGGACATCGCGAGCGAAGTCGCCGCCCCCGAGGCGGCGCGGCTTTCGACCGGCATGGGGGAGCTGGACCGCGTGCTCGGCGGCGGGCTCATTCCCGGGTCGGTCACCTTGCTAGGCGGGGAACCGGGCATCGGAAAGTCGACGCTGTTGCTGCAGCTCGCGAATCACTCGGCCCGGATCACGCCGACGTTGTATCTCTCGGCCGAGGAGTCGGCCGCGCAGATCGGCGTGCGTGCACGGCGGCTGGGCGTCGGCGCCGAGAGCCTGCGCGTGATCGCGGATACCGACCTCGAGGCCGTCATGGCGCGCGCGAAAGACGAAGGCGCGAAGCTGCTGATCGTGGATTCCATCCAGACCGTGCAGTTGCCTTCGCTCGGGACTGCTGCCGGCAATGTCACCCAGCTCAAGGAATGCACGGCGCAGCTCGTGAGATTTGCGAAGGGCAATGGCGTGAGCGTCGTGATCGTCGGTCACGTGACCAAGGACGGCGCCATCGCCGGGCCGCGTGCCCTCGAGCACCTCGTGGACACCGTGCTCTATTTCGAGAGCGACGCGTCGAGCCGCTTCCGCAACGTGCGCGCCACCAAGAACCGTTTCGGATCGGTGGGTGAGCTGGCGTTCTTCCACATGGGAGAGCAGGGCCTGCGCGAGGTCCGCAATCCTTCGGCGATCTTTCTCTCGCGTTCGAGCACTCCGGCGCCGGGCAGCATCGTCGCCGTCACTCGCGACGGCCGGCGTCCGCTGCTCGTGGAGATCCAGGGCCTGGTGGATCGCATGCGGTGCGGATCCCCGAGGCGCGTGGCGCAAGGCCTCGATTCACAACGGGTGGCCATGCTGCTCGCGGTGCTCAACCGGCACGGGGGCGTGAGCCTGCAGGAACACGATGTGTTCGTGAACGTGGTCGGCGGGCTCGACATCACCGAGACCGCCTGCGATCTGCCCGTGGCGCTGGCATTGGCGTCGAGCCTTGCCGACAAGGCGATCGCGCAGCACATCGTAGCCTTCGGCGAGCTGGGACTCACCGGCGAGCTCCGTCCCGTGGCCTACGGCGAAGAGCGGCTGCGCGAGGCAGCCAAACAAGGTTTCACGCTCGCGCTGATCCCCAAGGACAATGCGCCGCGCGCGCCGATCGAGGGACTGCGTATCCGCGAGATCTCGCGCATCGACGAGGCGCTGGGGTATGCGCTGGGTTAGTGGGAGGGGACAGGCTCGAAGGCTGTCCCTGCGACGTCGCAGTCAGGCCGCCTCGTCGGTAGTCAGGCGTCGCGCGCGCACGGTGCGCACGGTGTTCTCGTTGGTCTGCAGCACGTCGAAGCGGTACTCACCCACGGTCACGGAATCGCCGGCCGCGGGCAGCGTTTCCAGTTGCTCGACGAGCAGGCCGTTCAGCGTCTTCGGCCCATCTACCGGGAGTTGCCATCCCAGCGAGCGATTCAGCGCGCGCACGGTGGCGCTGGCATTGATGATGAACACGCCCGGCGCTTCGCGATGCACGTGTTTGTGCGTGACGGTCGCCGGGTCGTTGGTGAATTCACCCACGATCTCTTCGAGGATGTCCTCGAGCGTGACGAAGCCCTGGATGTCGCCGTATTCATCGACCACGAATGCCAGGCGCCGGCGGTTGCGCTGGAACTGGTTGAGCTGGACCGTGAGCGAGGTGCCTTCGGGCACGAAGTAGGGCTCGCGCGCACGCGCGATCTCGATGAGCCGCTCGCGTGTCAGCGTGTCGCGCGCGAGTTCCTGCGCGACGCGTTTCATGTGCACGATGCCGATGAGGTTGTCGAGTTCGCCTTCGTGCAGCGGAAGCCGCGTGTGCGGCGTCTGGCGGAGCTGGTCGAGGATGTCTTCCCAGTTGTCTTCCACGTTGATGGCCGCGATGTCCTGCCGCGGGATCATGATGTCGTTCACGGTCACGTGTTCGAGATCGAGGATCGAGAGCAGCATCTGGCGATGGCGCGTGGGGATCATGGGTCCTGCTTCCGCCACCACGGAGCGTAGTTCGTCGGGCGACATGGCCTGGCCGACTTCATTCACGGGCTTCACGCCAAACAAGCGGAGGAAACCGTAGGCCGCGCGATTCGCGAACCAGCTGAAGGGCGCCATCAGGAAAACCAGCACCTTGTAGATGTAGGTAGACGACATCGCCACGGGGTCCGGCCTGAGCGCCGCGTAGATCTTCGGCGCGAGTTCGCAGAAAACGATCATGAACACCGCGAGCGCGCCGGCGGCGATGGGGATGGCGTGTTCGTACCCCGAGCGCTGCGCCAGCAAGGTCACGATGGCCGAAGCCGCGACGCTCGCGAGCGCCAGGATCACGAGATTGGCGCCAAGCCAGCTCTCGGGTTTGCTGAGCAACTCGTCGAGCGCCTTGGCGGTGCGCTGCCCGGACTTGGCCGCGGCGCGGATCTTGTAGCGATTCGCCGCGAGCATCGCCACCTCGGTTCCCGAGGAGAAGGCGATGAGCAGGAGGAGGACTACGAGAGCGATGCCCAGGACGGACGAGGGAGCGTTTTCCATAGTGGCCATAGCATAGGGCCAACCGCCCAGCGGCTATACTTCCGGCCCATGGCACTGTTCGAAAATCTCACGGCGCGGCTGTCCCGCACCGTCGACACCCTGCGCGGCCGCGGCCGCATCACCGAAGAGAATGTCGGGGAATCCCTGCGCGAAGTGCGCATGGCCCTGCTCGAGGCCGACGTCGCGCTGCCGGTGGTCAAGGCGTTCATCGACCGCGTGAAGCAGAAGGCGCTGGGTGCGGAGGTCACCGCCAGCCTGACGCCGGGACAGGCCTTCGTCGGCATTCTTCACAAGGAGCTGATCGCGCTCATGGCGAGCGACCGTGGGCGCTTCGAGCTGCGCGCGCAGCCGCCCGTGGTCATCTTGTTAGCCGGCCTGCAGGGCGCGGGCAAGACCACTACCGCGGGCAAACTCGCGCGCTGGCTCATCGAAGACAAGAAGCGCGTGTTGCTCGTGAGCACCGACATCCGCCGGCCCGCGGCCATCCTGCAGTTGCAGCGTCTGTCGGAGCAGGTGGGGGCGGGGTTCCATCCCACGGACCCGAAGCGGCAGCCCGCGGACATCGCGCGCGAAGCGCTGGAAGCCGCGCGCAAGGGTGTGTACGACGTGCTCATCGTCGACACGGCGGGCCGATTGCACGTCGACGCCGAGCTCATGGACGAGGTGAAGCAGATCGAGCGCGCCGTGGAAACCCACGAGCGGCTGTTCGTGATCGACGCCATGGCGGGCCAGGACGCGGTGAATTCCGCGCGGGCTTTCAGCGCCGCGCTGGATCTCACGGGCGTGGTGCTCACCAAGGCCGATGGTGATGCGCGTGGCGGCGCGGCTCTGTCGGTGCGGGAGGTCACGGGCAAGCCCATCGTGCTCGTCGGCATGGGCGAGAAGCTCGAGGCGCTCGAGCCCTTCGATGCCGAACGTATGGCCGGCCGCATCCTCGGCATGGGCGACGTGGTTGCGCTCGTCGAACAGGTGCAGAAGCAGGTCGATGTCGAAGAGGCGCAGAAGCTCGCCAAGAAGGTGGCCAAGGGCAAGGGCTTCGACCTCGTCGACCTGAAATCCCAGCTCGAACAGCTTCAGAAGATGGGCGGCGTCTCCGCGCTCATCGACAAGCTGCCGGCCGCCGCGCTCAAGGGCGGGGCAATGCCCCCCGACCAGGGCGAAAAAGAGGTCCGTCGGCAGATCGCCATCATCAATTCCATGACGAAGAAGGAACGCCGTAACCCGGGCCTGCTCGATGGCTCCCGCCGCCGGCGAATCGCCTCGGGGGCCGGTGTGCAGGTCCAGGACGTGAACAAGCTCATGAAGCAGTTCATGGAGATGCAGAAGATGATGAAGAGCTTCTCGGGCGGGAAGCTCAAACGGATGATGAATGCCTTCAAGGGGGGCATGCCGCCGGGGTTCCCGGGCCTGAAATAGGAAATGGGGTCAGACCCCATTTCCAGGAAACGGGGCCAGAGCGCCGATTTCGGGCCTCCCGGAGGTCAAAAGGGCAGCTCTGACCCCTTTTCCTGGGAAATGGGGTCTGACCCCAATTCCCGCTTCCGCTAAGCCATTGGTTTGCGTAGAATCCGCGCTCTTTTTTGGCCGGCCGGGTCGGGCTGTTTCGACTCGGGGCCACAGGCAGTTAAAGGTTTAATGACATGGTGACTATTCGTCTGACCCGCCGCGGCACTACCAACACGCCGTTCTATCACGTCGTCGTGACTGACAGCCGCAAGCGTCAGGGTGGCAAGAGCCTCGAGCAGGTGGGCTTCTTCAATCCGAAGCCCGTGAAGAACGAAGTCGGCCTCAAGCTCGACATCGGCCGCATCGACTACTGGGTGTCCAAGGGCGCGCAGCAGTCCGAGCGCGTGAAGCACCTGGTCACGACGTTCCGCAAGGCCAACGCCGCCTGATCGACTAGTTTGATGCGGAGGTTCGGTGACTGAGCCGCGCCGCGTCGAGGTCGGTAGATTGGGGGCCGCGCACGGCGTGCGTGGCTGGCTGCGGGTGCA
>JBKPPO010000193.1:0-1685 GCA_046733635.1 Pseudomonadota bacterium
CTTGAGTCCAAAGGTTTTTTTCTCGTATGGCCACAAGCCTTAGCGAGCTGCTGGCTTCCACGCCGCTCTCCGGCGGTAACGCTCCCTACGTTGAAGCTCTCTACGAGCAGTTCCTCGCCGATCCTCAGTCCGTCGACGCCAAATGGCGCGACTACTTCTCCAGGCTGCGCGATGGCGCGGCGGGTGAGCAGATCCACTCCGCGGTCATCGCTGGCGTGGCCGCTCGCGCGACCCGGCCGCGGCTCGCCGCCGGCGCCGGGCCCTCGCTCACGGCGGATGCCGCCGCGAAGCAGGGTGCCGTCTCTCGCCTCGTACAGATCTACGCGAATCGCGGTCACCTGATCGCGAAGCTCGATCCGCTGGGCATGCAGCAGCGCCCGCGCCCCCGCGTGCTCGAGCTGGCTTACTTCGGCCTCAGCGAGGCGGACCTCGACACCGAGTTCCTCACGGGCTCGCGCCCGGTCGAAGTGGCGCCCAAGCTCAAGCTGCGCGAGATCATCGCGCAGCTCGAATACGCCTATTGCGGCACGATCGGCGCGGAGTTCGCGCACGTGTCGAACACCGAAGAGCGCCTGTGGCTGCAGGACCAGTTCCTGGTGGGCCGCCTCAAGGGCAAACTGACGACCGACGAGCAGAAGAACCTGCTCTGGCAGTTGAGCGCAGCCGAAGGCCTCGAGCGTTACCTGCACACCAAATACGTCGGCCAGAAGCGGTTCTCGCTCGAAGGCGGTGACTCGCTGATCCCGTTGCTCGACGACTTGATCCAGCAGGGTGGTCAGAAAGGCATCGAAGAAGCCGTCATCGGCATGGCCCATCGCGGCCGCCTCAACGTACTCGTGAACGTTCTCGGCAAATCGCCGTCGGTGCTGTTCAACGAGTTCGAAGGCAAATACGACCTCGCGCACATGCAGGGCTCGGGCGACGTGAAGTACCACAAGGGCTTCTCGGCCGATCTGCGCACGCCGGGTGGCAATGTGCACGTCGCGCTCGCATTCAATCCTTCGCATCTCGAAGTGGTGAATCCGGTCGTCGAAGGTTCGGTCCGCGCGCGCCAGGAACGCCGCGGCGACACCACTGGCGAACGTGTGTTGCCCATCCTCATCCACGGCGATTCCGCATTCGCGGGTCAGGGCGTGGTCATGGAAACGCTGCAGCTCTCACAGGCTCGCGCGTTCTTCACGGGCGGCACGGTGCACGTCATCGTGAACAACCAGGTCGGCTTCACGACCTCGCGTCCGGACGACGTGCGTTCGACGATGTATTGCTCGGACGTCGCGAAGATGCTCGAGACGCCGATCTTCCACGTGAACGGCGACGATCCGGAAGCCGTGGTGTTCGTGACGCGCCTCGCGCTCGCGTACCGCCAGAAGTTCCGCAAGGACGTGGTCATCGATCTCGTGTGTTATCGCCGCCATGGCCACAACGAGGCCGACGAGCCGGCGGCGACGCAGCCGATGATGTACCAGGTGATCCGCAAGCACCCGACCACGCGCCAGATCTATGGCGACAAACTCGCGGCGCAGGGCGTGATCCAGAAGGACGAAGCCGCGTCGATCGTCGAGCAGTACCGCGCGGGCCTCGATGCCGGCAAGCAGCAGGCGCGTGCGTCGCTCGGCATGGTCGGCAACAAGTACACCGTGGACTGGACCAAGTACGCGGGCAGCGACTGGACCGAACGCGTCAAG
>JBKPPO010000194.1:0-17907 GCA_046733635.1 Pseudomonadota bacterium
ATGCTGCACCGGCCGAGCTGGTACACGCGGCGCGGCATCACGCTGCACTCGGGCGATCCCATCGTGGAGATCGACCGTCGCAACCGGCTGGTGAAGTCGAAGAGCGGCGTGGTGGCGCCCTACGACCGGCTGCTCATCGCAACGGGTTCGGATCCCATCGTGTTGCCGCTGCCGGGCAAGGATCTTCCGGGCGTGGTCACGTTCCGCGATCTCGATGACGTGAATCGCATGGTCGAACGGTCGGGCGCAGGCAGGCGAGCCGTGGTCATCGGCGGCGGGTTGTTGGGACTCGAGGCAGCGCATGGGTTGTCGTTGCGCGGCATGCACGTGACCGTGGTGCATCTGCTGGACACGTTGATGGAGCGGCAGCTCGATGCGTCGGCCGGCGCGCTGCTCAAGGCGGCGCTCGAGAAACGCGGCATCGAATTCCGCATGAGCGCGAAGACCGAGGAGATCCTGGGCGCAGATCGCGTCACGGGTGTGCGTTTCGTCGGCGGCGAGGAGATCGCGGCGGATCTCGTGGTCATGGCGGTTGGCGTACGTCCGAACATCGAACTCGCCAAGAAGGTGAACCTGGCCTGCGATCGCGGCATCCTCGTCGACGACACGCTGCAGACCTATGACCCTGCCATCTACGCGGTAGGGGAGTGCGTGCAGCACCGGCGACAGACTTTCGGATTGGTCGCGCCGTTGTGGGAGCAGGCGCGTATCTGTGCGCAGCACATCGCGGAGATCGGCGTGTCGCGATTCTCGGGCGCGATCAACGCCACGCAGCTCAAGGTGTCCGGCATCGAGGTCTTCTCGGCCGGCGATTTTTCCGAGAAGGCGAATCGCGAATCGCTGGTGCTCTCGGACAAGCGGCGCGGCATCTACAAACGCATCGTGCTCGAAGGCAACCAGGTCTGCGGCGCGGTGTTGTTCGGTGATACACGTGAGGCATCGAAGCTTCGCGATCTCATCGCGGACAAGACCGACATCGGCCCCATCCGCGATCAGTTGCTGTTCGGCGAGGCCGCTGCCTGACGTCGAACGCGCCCACTCGAACTACCTGTCCTTACTGCGGCGTGGGCTGCGGTGTGCTGGCCACGCGCCAGAAGGACGGCGGGGTCGCGGTCCGTGGTGATCCCGAACATCCCGCCAATCGCGGCCGGCTCTGCGTCAAGGGCAGCGCGCTCGGTGAGACCACGGGGCTCGACGACCGGTTGCTGCATCCCACGGTCCGCGGCGAGCGCGTCTCGTGGGAGTCGGCGATCGGCACGGTGGCGGAAGGGTTCCGCCGCTGCATCGAGAAGCATGGTCCCGGCTCCGTCGCGTTTTATGTGTCGGGGCAGTTGCTCACCGAGGACTACTACGTCGCCAACAAGCTCATGAAGGGCTACATCGGCGTCGCCAACATCGACACCAATTCGCGACTGTGCATGTCGTCGGCGGTGGCGGGTTACAAGCGTGCGTTCGGCGAAGACGTGGTGCCGGTGAGCTACGAGGATCTGGACGTCGCGGATCTCGTAGTGCTCGTGGGGTCGAACACCGCGTGGTGCCATCCCATCATCCTGCAGCGGCTCACTGCCGCGCGTGAGAAGCGCGGCACCAGGCTGGTGGTGCTGGATCCCCGCCGCACCGCCACGACCGAGCTCGCCGATCTGCATCTGCCGCTGCTGCCCGGCACGGACGTGCATCTCTTCAATGGGCTGCTCGTGTGGCTCGCCGAGCATGGCGCGGTGGACAGGCGCTTCGTCGATGCACACACGTCCGGCTGGGAAGAAGCGCTCGAGTCGGCGCGACAGGGCGGGGGCTCGCTGGCAGCGACTGCCAGAGCCTGCGGTCTCGACGAGGGATTGCTTCGCCAGTTCTTCGAGATGTACTCGGCGACGCCGTCGGTCATCACCGCCTATTCGATGGGCGTCAACCAGAGCTCCTCCGGCACCGACAAGGCCAACGCCATCATCAATTGCCATCTCGCCAGTGGCCGCATCGGCAAGCCGGGAGCGGGACCGTTCTCGATCACCGGCCAGCCCAATGCCATGGGCGGCCGCGAGGTAGGCGGCTTCGTGCATACGCTGGCCTCGCACATAGACCTGAACGACGAGGCCGGCCGCAACGCGGTGCGCACGTTCTGGGACAGCCCGACGATCGCGCGCGAGCAGGGTCCGAAGGCGGTCGAGATGTTCGATCGCATCCATTCGGGCGAGATCAAGGCTGTGTGGATCATGGCCACGAATCCGGTAGTCAGTCTTCCGAACGCCGACAAGGCGCGTGAGGCGCTCGAGCGTTGTGAGCTCGTCGTGGTGTCGGACGTCATGCGCAACACGGATACCGCGGCGCTCGCGCACGTGCTGTTGCCCGCGCTCGCCTGGGGCGAGAAGGACGGCATGGTCACGAACTCGGAGCGCACGATTTCGCACCAGCGCGCCTTCCTGCCGGCACCCGGGGAGGCTCGTGCCGACTGGCGGATCATCTGCGACGTGGCGCGGGCGATGGGATTCTCGGGTTTCGATTTCCAGTCGCCGCACGAAGTATTCCGCGAACATGCGCAGCTCAGTGCGCATGCGAACGAAGGGCAGCGCACGTTCAATATCGGCGCGTGGTCCTGGATCAGCGCCGACGAGTACGAGGAGTGGAAGCCGGCCGCGTGGCCCATGACCCGAACGCGCGAGTCTGCGCGCGGTCCCATGTTCGCTGACGGAAAGTTCCAGCACCCGGATGGCCGCGCGAAGTTCCTGCCGCTGACGCCGCGGCTGCCGGGCAATGCGCCTACGGCAAGACATCCGCTGGTGCTCAACACCGGTCGTGTGCGCGATCACTGGCACACGATGACGCGCACCGGCAAGTCCGGAAAACTCTCCGCGCACATCGCCGAGCCCTATGCCGATGTGAACAGCGAAGATGCGCTGCGATTCGCGGTGCGCAGCGGCGAGCTGGCGACGCTGCAGTCGAATTATGGCTCCATGGTCGTGCGCGTACGCGCCGGCGCCGAAGTTCCGCCCGGGATGGTGTTTGCGCCTATCCACTGGAATCGCGCCTTCGCCTCCGATGCGCGTGTCGGCGCGCTCACCAATCCGCTGGTCGATCCGGTCTCCGGTGAGCCGGAGCTCAAGCACACGCCGGTGTCACTCGCGCCTTACCAGGCGGATTGGTACGGCGTCATGCTGACGCGCGCTGCGCCGCCGCCCCCGGCGGCAGCCTGGTGGACGAAGGTCCAGGGCGAGCAGTTCGTTCGTTATGAACTCGCGGGCAAGTCCCCGGAAGACTGGGCCACGTTGGCGCGCACGCTGTTGGGCGTAGGCGACGCGGAAGTGGACTGGATGGAGTACCGCGACGCCGGCCGGCGTGTGTACCGCGCCGCATATCTCGTCAACGAGCGCCTGGAAGGATGCGTGTACTTCGACTCTCGGCCGGCACTGCCCGAACGCGCGTGGTTGTCGCGGCTGTTCGCCGTCAACAGGTTCAACGAGGCGATGCGCGGCGCGCTCATGGCGGGCCGCGCCATCGAAGGCGCGGATCAGGGGCCGACGATCTGCTCCTGCTTTGGTGTAGGCCGCAATCCCATCGCGGCATGCGCCCGGGAGCTCGGGCCGATGGCGACGCCCGCGGAGATCGGCAAGAAGCTCAAGTGCGGAACGAACTGCGGCTCCTGCATTCCGGAGATCCAGCGGATCATCTCGGACCAGGCGATCAAGGCCGCGAGCGCCTGAGCTGCGGTGAGCCATTGTGGCGGGTGATGTCGCCGCCTATGCTCGGCCGCCCACATTTCGCGAACGACTGGGCTCACACATGAACACGCCGATCTCCGGCAATGTGTCGCTGGCATCAAAGGACACCCGCGGCTGGTTTCTCGGTCACTTCATGCCGGGTGAGGACAATCCACTGCGCACCGATGCAGTGGAGTTGAAGTGGTACACGCACGCCAAGGGCGAGACACGCAGCGAGTGGGCGCCCGGCAATCCGGTCAGAACGCTGAACATCCTGGTTCGAGGACACTTCGTGCTGCTGTTTCCGGATCGCGAAGTCGCTCTGCAGAAGGAGGGAGACTTCGTGATGTTCGGTCCGGACATGCCGCACTCGTTTCGTTCGGAGCAGGAGTCGCTGGTGCTGACCGTGCGATGGCCTTCGATTCCGCCGGTTCGATGAGGAGAGCGTGCGCGCTCGAATTTCGCCGCGGGGTCCGCCCGTGAGCGAGTTCAATGATGCGGTGCATCTCTTCGAGCATCCGGAATTCACGGATGTTTATGACGCACTCCGGCAAAGCCGTCTCCACGGCTTCCGATATCGCGCGGAGCATCCCAAGTATCTGGCTTTCTACGAGGCGCTGCGGCAGCGCGCGTCGGCGGGCCTCGTCGTGAACGGATTCGCGCGGCCCGTGGACAAGGTCTTGCACAACTCGGCCGTATACACGTTGTGCTTCACGCCCATCGGGCGCGAGAAGTTGCTTCCGCTCGTGCTCGAAGAAGCGCTGGCTTCAGGATTCTGCGCATTCGACGACCGGATGGGCGTGTTTCATACGCCTGCGGGAGTCTGGAGCATCGACGGGTTCAAGCCGCGGCTGGTTGCGAGCCCGAATAGTTAGCGTAAACCTCTGGCTGGCGAGAATCGCGGGGCGTAGAGTCGCGATCGTCCCGCATCGGAGGTTTTCGCATGAATACCCGGATGAAGACCACGCTCGCCGCAACCCTGGGCGCGATGATCGCTCTGACCTACGCCGGAGATTCGCCTGAGACAATCGATCTGTCCCAGATCGAACTACCGGCGAACAGTTGTGCGATCACCTGCCCGACGGGAACCCGATGGCGCGGCGACCCTGCGGCGGGCGCGTCAGCCACTTGCCGTGCTGGATCCTCGCCGGTGTGCCAATGCCAGGATGATTCGCGGCCAATCGCGGGCTGCGAGCCGTTGAAATCGGCGCCGTGACGGCGGCGTCACGGTCGCGAGGTCCGGACCGGTTCGCGGTGCCTATTCCACGTTCGGGTCGAACTCGCCCTCGATCTCTTCGTCGGTGACGCCGAGCTGCGCTTCTTCCGCCTGATCGAGTCCGCCGCCGAGGCCGGCTTCGTCGGCTCGCACGATCCGGTTCGGACGGATGTCGCCATTCTCACCGGGCAGATCGCGATCGACGGTCAGACGCTCGCCGGTGCCCTGGCGATCGCTGGTGCTGTCGAGGCCATCGATGCCCATCATGTCGGCGCCGGTATCCGAGCTGTCGCTGGGTCCGACGGACTGGATGCCGCGGCCTTTGAGGAGCTCGTTTTCAGTCGGGACACGCACGGGATTCTTGGGGCTCATGTTCACTCCTTGGTCGTGCGGTCACTCTAGGCTGGAAAAATCGCGCCGGGATAAGGACATCTCCTCTTGCGGAAGCGGCCAGCTCGGACAGGACGTAGGAGACCGCTGAATTAATCATATAAATTGGTTATTGTTCCCGCGTCATCCGGAGAGGGGCTTCCGTGTTCACATTGCGTCTCGCCGCGGCTTCGGCCGCTCTGCTCGTTCCATTCCTGGCTGCTCCTGTTTTCGCTGCGAGCCTGCCGGCTACGCTCAAGTCGCCCGATGGCAAGACCACGGTGACGCTCACCCACCAGGGCGCATTGAACTACGCCATCGAGCGCAACGGCGAATCGCTGATCGTTCCGTCGGCTTTACGCGTACGGCTTGCGGAAGGCGAGATTTCGTATGGCGCGGTCGGTGAGATCACCACGCGCTCGGTGAATGTGGTGCGCAAGCTCACGGCGACGAAGGCGGCCGAAGCTCGCGATCAGTTCAACGAGATCACGGTGGTCATGAAGCCGAACTCGGGCACGCCGCGCGAGTTCCAGTGGATCTTCCGTGCGTACGACGATGGTGTGGCGTTTCGCTACGTGGTGCCGGCGAACGCGGGGCTCACGACGCTCGCGGTGCGCAATGAAGAAACGGAGTTCGGCTTCGCCGCCGACTACGGGTGCCATGGCCTGAACATCGCGCGCTACGACTCCAGCCACGAAGGTGAGTTCGACCCGGTGCAGTCGAGCGTCATTCGGGAACATGCGTTCTACGATCTGCCGCTGGCCTGTCGCGCGGGGAAAAACGCGTTCGCGATCACGGAAGCGAACCTCAGGGACTACGGCGGTCTCTATCTACGCGGCCGCGGCGATGGCAAACGGGGCGTGCAGCCGCGACTCTCGCCGCGCCTCGACGATCGCTCGCTGGTCGCGCGTACGCCCATTGGCGCGGACGGTGCGGGTTCGCCCTGGCGCGTGATCATGCTCGGCGACAAGCTCGGCCATCTCATCGAGTCTAATCTCATCGGCAACCTGAATCCGGATCCGGACTTCGATACCGCCTGGATCAGGCCCGGCAAGACGGCCTGGGATTGGTGGTCGGGTCCCTATCTACCGCCGCCGGACAAGGGTGGCACGGACATGCCGACCATCCAGAAGTACATCGACTTCGCGAGCCGCTCCCGCTTCGAATACATGATGGTGGACGAGGGCTGGTGCCTGAATTCGGGCGTGGGCGGCAGCGCGCCCGCGAACGCGGACATCACGAAGACCAAGCCGGGTATCGACATGCCGGCGCTCGTGGCCTACGGCGCCAAGCGCAAGGTCAAGCTCTGGTTGTGGGTGCAGTGGTCGCTGCTCGACCGGCAGATGGACGAGGCGCTGGCGCAATACGCGAAGTGGGGCATCGCGGGTATCAAGGTGGACTTCATGGATCGCAATGATCAGCAGATGGTGGATTACTACCATCGGCTGATGCGCAAGGCCGCGGAGCACAAGCTGCTCGTGGACATGCATGGCGCCTATCCACCGGTGGGATTGAACCGCACGTACCCGCACTACCTGACGCAGGAAGGCATCATGGGTGCGGAGTACAACAAGTGGAGCCGTCGCGTCACGGCCACGCACAACGTGTGCCTGGCGTACACACGCATGTTGTTGGGGCCGTTGGATTACACGCCGGGCGGATTCCGCAACGCGACGCCCGACACTTTCGAGGTGGTGAACTCGCCGCCGCAGGTGATGACGACGCGCGGCCACGGGCTCGGCATGTTCGTCGTGTACGAGAGCCCGTTCCAGATGGTGTCGGATAGCCCGGATGCGTTCGAGAATGCGGCGGGTTATGACTTCGTGAAGCTGGTGCCGGCGGCTTGGGATGAGACGCGATTCGTCGGTGGCGATATCGACAGTTATGTGGCCGTGGCGCGGCGCAAGGGCAAGGATTGGTATGTCGGCGTGATGGGGAATGAGCAGGCGCGCGAAGTGAGCGTGCCGCTGTCGTTCCTGGGCGCGGGCAAATTCAGGGCGAAGGTGTGGGCGGATGGTGATTCGCCGACGACATTGAAAATCAGCGAGCGCGAGGTGGCGTCCGCGGATTCGATCACGCTCAATCTGGCGCCCTCCGGGGGCGCGGCGATACGCGTGTCGCCAGGTCGGTGACGGAAATGGGGTCACTCCCCATTTGCTGGCAAAAAGGGTCAAGCTTCAGCGGTGTCGCTCCCTAGCTGATCGAGGTCTGACCCCTTTTGCTAGGAAATGGGGAGTGACCCCATTACGCGAGGCCGGAGTGGTCGGGGTCCTTCTTGGATTGCAGCGCTTCGGTGAGCGCAACGACCAACGGCTTCATGAACCACGAATGCTCGGGGCTCGAAGCCACTTCGAAACCTGCAGCGCGAATCGCTTCGGCCACGATGGGTCCCACCGCGGCGATCTTGGTGTTGCTGAGCGCGCGCCTCACGAGCGGTCCCGGCTGCTGATTCACCAGCCGCTCGATCTGCAGCTTGCTCGTGAACGCGATCGCATCCACCTCGCCATTCGCCATGCGCTCGAGCAGCGACTTCACCGTCGCATCGTCGGCCGCGTTACCGTACACGTACGGCGCGATCGTCGAAAAATCCGCGCCGCGCTCGCGCAGGAAGGTCTGCAACTGCATGTTGGGATCATTGCCGTAGAGCTGCAGCGCCACGCGCCTGCCCTTGAGATTCAGTGGCTTCAACGCCTCGATGACGCCGGGCGTGGTGGGAGCTGCCGCCTCCACATTGGGCTTGAGCCCCAACTGCCGCAGCACTCGCGCGGGCTTCGGCCCGCGCGTGATGGTGCGCAGATTGCGCAGACCCTCGACGAATCGCTCCTGCAGCGCCGGCTCGTACTTGTTGATGCACGAGAGGATGCGCGTGAGGCCTTCACCCGTGATCAGGATGAAATCATCGAAGCCGCCTTCGGCCACCTTCACCGCAAACGCGAGCACGGACGCGCTGTGCGGCGAGTCGTAGATGGTGACCAGCGGACAGCGCAGCACCTCCGCGCCGCGGCGCTCGAGCAACGAGCTGAACACCTCGAGCTCGCGCATCTCCGGTACGGCGATGCGTTTGCCTTTGAGGTTCCAGTCGATTTGCGCGGGGGGAGTCATGGGTGTTCGAACCCATCGCTGGCGTGAATGCTGGCGAGAGGCGGCGCGATACTAAATGCGCGCGCCCGCGATGCCAACCGCGCCCCAGGTCGTGCGCCAGCGATGCTTGATGACCGTGAGCCCGATCAGGGCCAGCACGGCCAGCGAGGCGAACATCAGCAGGCCGGCCTGGTAGTTGCCCGTCACCTGCTTGGAGAGTCCCAGGCTCGAAGCGAGGAAGAATCCGCCGATGCCGCCCGTCATGCCAACGAGCCCGGTCATGACGCCGATCTCGTGCCGGAATCGCTGCGGTACGAGCTGGAACACCGAACCATTGCCCATGCCGAAAGCCAGCATGCCGACGGCGAAGATCGCGAGCGCCACGTATACGCTCGGGGGATGGAAGCTGACGGCCACGAGTGCGACGGCCGCGATCATGTACATGAGGCTCAGCGTCTTGATGCCGCCGAGTCGATCCGCGAGCGCGCCGCCGATGGGCCGCACCAGCGAGCCGCAGAACACGCAGGCGGCGGTGAAATAGCCGGCCGTCACGGCGTCGAGTCCGTAGTCGGTGTTGAAGTAGATGGCCAGGGACGAGGCGAGCCCGACGAAACCGCCGAACGTGACGGCATAGAAGAACATGAACCACCAGGCATCGCGCATGCGCAGCACGGCGAGATACTCGCGCAGCTTCTTGGGGGGCGGCGACGTGGGCGCATTCTTCGCGGCCAGCAGATAGACGATGAACGCGAGCGTGAGCGGAATCACCGCGAGACCCAGCACGTTGTTCCAACCCCAGACCGCGGCGAGGCCGGGCGCGAACAGCGACGCGAACACGGTGCCGGAATTTCCCGCGCCGGCGATTCCGAGCGCCGTGCCCTGGAATTGCGGCGGATACCAGCGCGAGGCCAGCGGCAAGGCGACCGCAAAGGATGCGCCCGCGACGCCCAGCACGAGACCCAGCGTGAGCGCACCTTCATAGGATTTGATGCCGATGATCCAGGCGATCGACAGCCCGCCGATCACGATCACCTGGCCGATCGCACCCGCTAGTTTGGGCTTGAGCCGATCCACGAGTACGCCGAACACCACGCGCAGCAGCGCGCCCGCAAGCACGGGCAGCGCGACCATGAATCCTTTTTGCGCGGGGCTGAGTCCGAGGTCCGCCGACATCTGCACGGCGAGCGCGCCGAGCAGCACCCAGACCATGAAGCTCATGTCAAAGTAGAAAAACGCCGAGAGCAACGTGGGAAGATGCCCCGCCTTCAGGAATTCACGATTGATCACTAGCCCCTCATCAATGCGTATCGAGTGCCGCTGCTCATGCAAGTAGCGGACCAGACCCTTCACGTGAGCGTGGGACAGGCGACCCAGCGCGGCGGGCGTCCCGACAACCAGGACTTTTCCGCGTGCCACGTCGGCGGTGCGCGCGGTGCGCTAACTATCGGCTTCGCGGCGGCGCTGGCCGACGGCATGGGCGGGGCCAAGGGAGGGCGCGTAGCGGCGGAACTCGCGGTCCGGACCTTCCTGGAGGCCTGCCTGGAGCAATCTCCGGCGTTGGGGCTGGGACAGATCGGCGCCAACGCCGTGGAGGCGGCGAATCGCTGGATTCACAATCTCGGACGCTCCGATCCGAGCCTCAACGGCATGGCGTGCACGCTGAGCGCACTGCTTCTGTGCGGGAGGTCCACCCATCTGGTCCATGTTGGGGATTCGCGTATCTATCGGCTGCGCGATGGTGCGCTCCAGTTGCTCACCACGGATCACACGCTGGGCGCGCCCGGCACCACGCATGCGCTGACCCGCGCGGTCGGCGCGCAGGACATGCTTCGCGCGGACCAGTTCCGCGAGACCGTGCACCTGCACGATCGCTACCTGATCTGCAGCGACGGTGTGCATGGGATTCTGTCGCATCGCGAGATCCATGCCTTGCTCGGGAAACGCGCGTCGCCGACCGAGACCGCGCAGCAGCTCGTGGCGCCCGCCGCGGCGCGCTCGGATTCGGACAATGCCACGGCGATCGTCCTCGACATCCTCGCGTTGCCCGAGTCCAACTACGCGGACCTCGAGCACGCAGCCGCGGAGCGGCCGATGCGCGAGGCGCCGTATCGCGGCGATGTCATCGACGATTACGTGCTCGGCGAGATGCTGGGCGATGGTCAGTACATGCGCGTGTTCAAGGCGGAGGACCGTCAGACGGGCCGCGCCGTCGTGCTCAAATTCCCGAAGCCGCGCCCCGGACTCGAGACGCTGTTACGGGCATCGCTGCTGCGCGAGATGTGGATAGGCGCGCACGTCCGCAGCCCGTTCGTCACCGAATCCGTGGATCCGCCCGATGGCCGTCGAAGCTGTCTCTACGGCGTGCTGCCCTTCTACAAGGGGGAGACGCTCGAGGAGCGCCTCGACCGCCAGCCGAAGATTTCTCTGGCTGAAGGCCTCGCGATCGCCCTCAAGCTCACCAAGGCATTGGCGGCCTTGCATCGCGCGGGAATCATCCATCGCGACATCAAGCCCGAGAACATCATCCTCGAGCCCGACGGCGGTCTGAAGCTCATCGACCTCGGTGTGGCCAAGCTGCGCCGCTTCGAGGAACCCGAAATGCTCGAGATCCCCGGCACGCGCAGTTACATGGCCCCCGAGCTGTTCAACGGTACGGCGGCGGACGAGAGCTCCGACTTGTTTGCGCTCGGCGTGACGCTGTTCCGCATGTTCACGGGTGGCGTCTATCCCTACGGCGAGATGGAGCCCTTCGCGCAGCCCAGGTTCGGCAAGCTCGCGTCTTTCGCGAAGTCGCGCCCCGATCTCCCCGCCTGGCTCGAGCGCTGCATCTCCCGCGCGCTCGCGCTCGACCCTCGCGACAGATTCTCCGACGCCATCGAACTGGGCTTCGAGCTCGAGCACGGCTCGGTGCGCGCCGTTCCCCAGATCATCGACCGCCGCTCCCTGTACGAGCGCAACCCCCTTCTGTTCTGGCAGTGCGCCTGCGCGCTGCTGTTCATCGCCCTCCTGGTCGCTCTGGCAAACCGCGGCTAGCCGCTCCTCCGCCTCGAGATCCGTTTCCGGCCCCGTTCCGGTTCCGAATCGCCGGCATCTGCCCTCCGACGAGCGCCGTGGGTCCGGATCTTTCAGTCGCGCCGCCCGGGTCATGCGGACTCCGAACCGAAGCACAGACGGCAGCGACGTGACAGCCCGCAGACGTCAATCGCGGTGCGCGAGGAATCGAGAGCGCCGAGGAGGCGGCGTCAACGCGAGCGGGAACAATGCCCCTTTCAGTCTGACCGCTTCAGATGGAGCGAGCGTAGCCGCCGACGAGGGCACGCGTAGCGAAGCGGAGCGCGCTCTCGTTGACGAGCGCCCCGCGATTGACGTCTGCGGGCTGTCACGTCTCCGCGACCTATCTCTTCGTTCGCATTGTCATGGTCCTCCCGCACCGAGCTGGATTCACACGTGCACCCCCTCGCCGCCTTTCGGTGCGCACACCTCGAAGCAGCCCCTCGCACGCCCGAATCCGTTTCGCAACCGCTCTGGCACACGTATTGCTTTGGCAAAAGCTATGAGTCGTTCTGGGAGAGTGCGCACGGCGAGGGGATGCGCCTAACAACAATGATCCGGGAGGTTGGAAGATGAAGATCCATTTCGTGGCCGCGGCCTCGGTGCTGTGCCTGGCGTCCATCGCGCAATCGGCGGAGCCCGAACCCTTGAAGAAGGCGCTCGCCGCCACCAAGCCGATCCTCGATCTGCGCCTGCGCGTGGAGAACGTGGATCAGGACGGACTCCCCGAGGATGCGCACGCAACCACGCTGCGCGCGCGCCTCGGCTTCGAAACCGGTAAAGCCTGGAGCACGGCGTTGCTCGTCGAAGGCGAGGGTGTGTTGCCCATCCAGAATTCGTATCGGCCCGATCCCGCCGTGCCCACCATGACGGCCTATCCCGTGGTGCCGGATCCGGAGGCGTACGAGATCAATCGCTTCCAGCTGGTGAACACTTCGCTGCCGGGAACCACCATCACGTTGGGCCGTCAGCGCATCGCGCTCGATGACCAGCGTTTCGTGGGTCCCGTGGGCTGGCGGCAGAACGAGCAGACGTTCGATGCGCTGCGCGTCGTGAACAAGTCGGTGAAGAACCTCACCATCGACGCCACGTATTTCGACCAGGTCAATCGCGTGTTCGGCGAGAAATCGCCGCAAGGCGACTACGAAGGCGACAGCGGCCTCATCAACGTGGGTTACCAGACCAAGGCGGGCAGGATCACGGCGTTCAACTATCTACTCGCGTTCGACGACGTCGCGGGCGTGCCCGCCGCGGTGCGTGATTCCACGAACACCTACGGACTGCGGTTCGCGGGCGAGCAGCCCCTGGGCAAGGCGAGACTCGCCTACGCCGTGTCGGCGGCCAAACAAAGTGACTACGCGGACAACCCGCTGAGCTTCGACCTCGACTATCTGTTCGCGGAGGCCATCGCCACGGTCGGCAAGTACAACTTCGGCGCGGGAATCGAGATCCTCGAAGGCGATGGCGTGAAGGGCTTCACCACACCGCTCGCCACGCTGCACAAGTTCCAGGGCTGGGCTGACAAGTTCCTCGCGACCCCGCCCAATGGCATCGAGGACAAATACCTGACCGCGGGGCTCACGCTCAAAGCCGTGGGCGCTTTCGATACGCTGACCCTCGGCGCCGCCTTCCACGACTACGACGCCGAACGCGTCTCGGCAGACTATGGCGACGAGCTCAACCTGTCGGTGGCGGCCAAGTACGGGAAGCTCAGCTTCCTGCTCAAGTTCGCCGACTACCAGCAGGGGCAGCTCGCCAGCGCCCGGGACACCCAGAAAGTCTGGGGGCAGGTGGAGTTCGTCTGGTGAGCCCACTCATATATATGTCGGCGGGGCAGGGTCGATTGACATAACCCCTTGAATTGACTGGGAGCCAGGGGTCGGGCCCGCCGATTCCGCCGCCGGGTCGCGCCCGCGCCCGCTGGCGCCCCGTCCGCGGGCTTGCTACGGCGGAGGGCGCTGCATATACTGCGCGCCCTTTCGCCGGGGACCCATGTCCCAAGCGATTGATTTCCAGCGAAATCGGGCGAGGTTGGGTGACTCCTCACGGAGATATCCCAAGACCACTCGAGCTTCGCGGCCCCCGTCCGGGCTGGCCGCGTACTCTTGTGCATCCCTCGTTCGACTAGCTACTCCGCGCGGCGCCAATTGCAGTGTCGCGCGAACAGCGCCCGCGAAGCGGACGCGACGAACGAGAGGATAGTCATGAGCGTTGCTCTTATTGGCCGCAAGGCCGGCATGACCCGCATCTTCACGGATGCTGGCGAGACGGTTCCCGTAACCGTCATCGAAGTGCTGCCTAACCGCATCACTCAAGTGAAATCCGTCGACAAGGACGGTTACCGCGCCATTCAGGTGTCCTTCGGCAAGAAGCGTCCGCAGCTTCTGTCCAAGGCCGCCGCCGGCCACTACGCGAAAGCGAACGTGGAGCCGGGCAAGTCGCTGGTCGAGTTCCGCCTCACCGAGAAGGAAGGTGCGGATCTGGCCGTCGGCAGCGAACTCAAGGCTGGCATCTTCGAAGTGGGCGCCGTCGTCGACGTGACCGGCACCACGATCGGTAAGGGCTTCGCCGGCACCATGAAGCGCCACAACTTCGGTGGTCACCACGCGACGCACGGTGTCTCCGTGTCGCACCGTACGCCTGGCTCCATCGGCCAGCGCCAGACCCCGGGCCGCGTGTTCCAGGGCAAGCGCATGTCGGGCCACATGGGTGTCGTCCGTCGCACGACGGAAAACCTCAAGGTCGTCGAGATCGACGCCGAACGTAACCTGCTGCTGATCCGCGGCGCCGTGCCGGGCGCTGAAGGCGGCCAGGTCATCGTCCGCCCCTCGGTGAAGGCTGCTCGCCTCAAGAACCGCAAGAAGGTTCAGCCGAGCAAGATCAACACCGGCACGTCCAACAAGAAGTAATTGGCGGCAGACATGAAACTCAAAGTTGCCAATGGTGCTGAGCTCGCCGTTTCCGAAGCGGTGTTCGGCAAGGAATTCAACGAATCGCTGGTGCACCAGGTCGTCACCGCGTACCGCAATGCCGGTCGCGCGGGCACGAAGGCCCAGCTGACGAAGGCCGAAGTGCGTGGCGGTGGCCGCAAGCCCCGTCCGCAGAAAGGTGGCGGCACGTCGCGCGCCGGCTCGATCCGCTCGCCCATCTGGGTGGGTGGTGGTCGCGCCTTCGCCGCGAAGCCCCGCGATTTCGCGCAGAAAGTGAACAAGAAGATGTACCGCGGCGCTATCCAGTCGATGCTCTCCGAGCTCGTGCGTCAGGATCGCCTGGTCGTGGTGCAGGACTTCACGGTCGACGCGCCCAAGACCAAGCAGGTGGCCGAGAAGCTGGGTCAGCTCAAGCTCGACCACGTGCTGATCCTCGTCGAGGCGATCGACGAGAAGCTGTTCCTCGCCGCGCGCAACCTCAAGCACGTCGAAGTGCTGCCGGTGGCCGCCCTGAACCCGCTCGCCCTCGCGAGCTACGACAAGGTGCTGGTCACGTCCGGCGCCGTGAAACTCATCGAGGAGCGCCTGCAATGAGCGCCGCCAAGAAAGAAGCCGCTCCCAAGGCGGAAAAGGCTGCCAAGGCCCCCAAGGTCGCGAAGGCCAAAGGCACGACCAAGGGCAAGAAGGTCGTCGACATCAAGGACGCCCCGAAAGTCGCTGGTCAGGAACGCCTGATCAACCTGCTCTCCGTCCCGCACATCACCGAGAAGACGTCGCTCGCGATGCAGAACGCGAACACCTATTCGTTCCGCGTGCTGCGTGATTCCACCAAGCCCGAGATCAAGGCCGCGGTCGAACTCATGTTCGGCGTGAAGGTGGCGAAGGTGAACGTGGTGAACGAGACCGGCAAGACTCGCCGTTTCGGCAAGCTGCAGGGCCGCACCCAGGACATCAAGAAAGCCTACGTTCGCCTGGCCCCGGGCCAGACGATCGACTACGAAGCCAAGATCAAGGCCTAAGGTAGCTAGACATGCCAGTCATCAAGATGAAGCCGACTTCCCCGGGCACGCGCTTCCGCGTCAAGCTCGACAAGTCGCACCTCTGGAAGGGTGGTCCCTTCGAGCCGCTCACCGAGCGCCAGAAGAAGCACTCCGGCCGCAACAACGTCGGCCGCATCACCACGCGCCACCAGGGCGCCGGCCACGCGCAGAAGTACCGCATCATCGACTTCAAGCGCGACAAGGACGGCATCAAGGGCGTGGTCGAGCGCATCGAGCACGATCCGAACCGCACCTGCCACATCGCGCTGGTGAAGTACTCGGACGGCGAGCGCCGTTACATCCTCGCCACCAAGGGCATGAAGGCGGGTGACGAAGTGCGCTCGGGCGCCGATTCGCCGATCAAGTCCGGCAACGCCATGCAGCTGCGCCACATCCCGGTCGGCTCCATCGTGCACAACATCGAGCTCAAGCCCGGCAAGGGCGGCCAGATGATGCGCAGCGCCGGCGCCTCGGCCAGCTTCACCGCTCGCGAAGGCATCTACGCGCTGCTCCGACTGAAGTCGGGCGAGAGCCGCAAGGTGCACGTCGACTGCCGCGCCACGATCGGCGAAGTGTCGAACGACGAACACAACCTGCGCGTGTACGGCAAAGCCGGCGCGAAGCGCTGGCTGGGCATCCGCCCGACCGTGCGCGGCCAGGCGATGAACCCGGTCGACCACCCGCACGGTGGTGGTGAAGGCAAGTCCGGCCAGGGTAATCCGCACCCGGTGAGCCCGTGGGGTCAGAACGCCAAGGGCTTGAAGACGCGTACCAACAAGCGCACGAGCAACATGATCGTGCAGCGTCGTCAGAACCGCATTCGTTAATAAGGACCCGTCATGCCTCGTTCACTGAAAAAAGGTCCGTTCGTCGATCTTCACCTGCTGAAGAAAGTCGAAACCGCCGCCGCCAAGGGCGATCGCAAGCCGATCAAGACCTGGTCGCGCCGCTCCATGGTGCTGCCGGACATGGTTGGCCTGACCATCGCCGTCCACAACGGCAAGCAGCACATTCCGGTGCTGATCACGGAAAACATGGTCGGCCACAAGCTGGGTGAGTTCTCGCCGACGCGCACGTTCAAGGCGCACTCGGGCGACAAGAAGGTGGAGGCCTCGTCCTAACATGGAAGCGAAAGCCATCCTGCGCTACGCGCGCATCTCGCCGCAGAAGTGCCGCCTCGTCGCGGACACGGTGCGCGGCGCCGACGTCTCGAAGGCGCTCAATACCCTGAAGTTCATGCCCAAGAAGGGCGCGGAGCTGGTGCACAAGGTGCTCTGGTCCGCCGTGGAGAACGCGCAGAACAACCAGGGCCTCGACGTGGACGACCTCAAGGTCACGAAGATCCACGTGGATGCCGCGCCGGTGTTCAAGCGTTTCGGCGCCAAGGCCAAGGGCCGCGGCACGCGCATCGTGAAGCGCAACAGTCACATCACTGTCGTCGTCGGCGACGGCAAGAAGGACGAGTAAGCCATGGGTCAAAAGGTCAATCCGGTTGGCATCCGCCTCGGCATCACCCGTGACTGGGTGTCCAAGTGGTATGCGGGCAAGAAGCAGTTCCCGCAGCACGTGCACACCGATTTCCGCGTGCGTGAATTCCTCAAGACCAAGCTGGCCGAAGCCTCGGTGAGCCGCATCCAGATCGAGCGCGCCGCCAAGCGCGTGAACATCACGATCCAGACCGCGCGTCCGGGCATCGTGATCGGCAAGAAGGGCGAGGACATCGAGAAGCTGCGCGCCGAGACGGCGAAGATGCTGAAGCTGCCCGCCGCCGACGTCCGCCTGAACATCGCCGAGATCCGCAAGCCGGAACTCGATGCGCAGCTCGTGGCCGATGGCATCGCGCAGCAGATCGAGAAGCGCGTGATGTTCCGCCGCGCCATGAAGCGCGCCGTGATGAGCACCATGCGTTCCGGCGCCCTGGGCGTGAAGGTTCGCCTGTCGGGCCGTCTGAACGGATCGGAGATCGCCCGCACGGAATGGGCCCGCGAAGGCCGCGTGCCCCTGCACACCTTCCGCGCCGACATCGATTACGGCCTGGGTGAAGCCAAGACCACCTACGGCGTGATCGGCGTGAAGGTCTGGATCTTCAAGGGCGAAGTGTTCGACAAGAGCGAGCTCGACGCGACGACGACGACGGAAGGCCAGGATGCCGCCGCCGCGGGCGCTGCTCCGGCCGCCGCGACGCCGGCCGCCTGAGGTAGATAGACATGCAACAGCCCAAGCGAACCAAGTATCGCAAGCAATTCAAGGGGACGAATGCCGGCCTGGCCCATCGTGGCAGCTCGGTGTCGTTCGGTGAGTTCGGCCTCAAGGCCACGAGCCGCGCGCGCATGACCGCGCGCGAGATCGAAGCGGCGCGCCGCGCGCTGACCCGCCACATCAAGCGTGGTGGTCAGGTGTGGAACCGCGTGTTCCCCGATGTCCCCGTGTCCAAGAAGCCGCTCGAAGTCCGCATGGGCTCGGGCAAGGGCAACGTCGAGTACTGGGTGGCCAAGATCCTCCCGGGCAAGGTGTTGTTCGAAGTCGAGGGC
>JBKPPO010000195.1:0-11406 GCA_046733635.1 Pseudomonadota bacterium
TGCTTCGTCGGCGAGCCTTCCGGCGGCTACCATCTGCTTCAGGTCTACCGCCTTTTGCGCGGCGGAAAGTTTGTTCCGTGCCTCGCTCAGCTCTGCGGCCGCATGAGTGCCGGCTTCAACGCGTTCGGCGTTGGCGATGGACTGCTGCGCGGCCTGCAGGCTCGCAGATGGGATGGGCGGCGTGTTGGCGCAGGCGGCGGTGAATAAAAGGATTGCCGGCAGGGCGAATCGCAGGCGATGTCGTGAGACTTGCGCCAACTTAGGGAGGGGATTCATGGACGTTCTCTACTGATGACGATGAAAGGAACGTGCCTTCCACCAGAGGATCGATGATGCGCCGCCGTTTTCCCAGGGTCGGTGCGCGAGCGAACATAGGTCCGCGCCGCTTCCTCTACGGCGCAATGATCACAGGGTCGTTGTGATGACAGTAAGGTAGGACAACCGTGAATTCACTGCCAAGGCCGAGCCCCGCACTCGTGGCTGCCACGGTGCCTCCGTGTTGTTCAATGATGCTCCGCACGACCGCGAGCCCGATGCCGCTGCCGTTCTTTCGTCCTGGCGGCGCAGTGACAACCTGGACAAACATGCTGAACACCTTGGTGAGCATTCCAGGTTCGAGTCCAATCCCGGAGTCGCGGATTCTCACGACCGATGATTCATCATCGAGATCCATCAGAACTCTGATACTGCCGCCATCGGGCGTGTACTTGGCAGCGTTGATCAACAGGTTCGAGAACACCTGCCCGATTCGCGCGCCGTCCGCATGGGCCCAGGCAGGCGCTTCGGGTAGTTGGACGACGAGTCTGTGTCCGCGACGCTCCATCTCGGGAGCTATGTCATCAACCGCGTCGCGGATGATCTTTCGCAGGTCGACATGGGACCAACGCAGTCCCATGTCGCGATTCTCCCGGGTCTGCGGCTCGAGCAGATCCGCGATGTGACGGCTCATCTGTTGAACCTGCCGCTCGATGAGCAAGCGCGCTCGGTCAACGATGACACCCTGCGTCGGGCTGTGCAGCAGCCGTGCGGCATTACGGATGACCGCCAGCGAGTTACGAAGCTCATGGGAGATCATCGCAATCTGCCGCGACTGCCCGTCACACTCGTTCTGTGTCCGCAGTCTGCCATTGAAGTTCTTCTCTGCCGTCCCGGGCCCGGGGTGTGAGCCTGAATTGCCTGAATTTCCCATGGCTAATGACTCCCTTGTGACCGCGTGAGCAAAAGCCTACTCGCGCATGGGGCGGCGGTCAGTGCGCCGGCGAACGTAGTGTCTCGGGAGGCAGCCGTCGGTGCCATGGCGCACACATTCGCAACAGAGTCGCCGCACGCCTACACTCCGGAAGTGAAGACCGGTCCCAATCCCGACGCCAACCACATACTTCGCGCGTTACCCCCGATGGAGCGTGAACGTCTTTTTCCGCATCTCGAACTGGTCGCGATGCCGCTCGGCAAGGTGCTCTACGAATCCGGCGCCGCACTGCGACACATCTACTTCCCGACGGACTCGATCGTCTCGCTGCTGTACGTCATGCGTGACGGCGCGTCCGCCGAGATTGCCGTTGTGGGAAGGGAGGGTGCGGTCGGGGTGTCCTTGTTCATGGGAGGAGAAACGACTCCGAGTCGGGCCCTAGTGCAAAGTGCCGGCCAGGCGTATCGCCTCTCGCGCACACGCCTGAAACAAGAGTTCAATCGGCACGGCAGCTTGTTTCACGTACTCCTCCGCTACACGCAGGCTTTACTCACGCAGATGGCGCAAACGGCCGTGTGCAACCGACATCACTCCGTTGATCAACAGCTTTGCCGCTGGTTGCTGTTGTCACTCGATCGGGTGAATTCAAGTCGGCTGAGCATGACCCAGGAGCTGATCGCCAACATGCTCGGCGTGCGCCGAGAGGGTGTCACGGAAGCCGCGGGGAAGCTCCAGAAGCTCGGCGTGATTCGCTACGCGCGCGGCAAGATCACGGTACTCGATCGGCCGCATCTGGAGTGTCTGTCCTGCGAGTGCTATCAGGTAGTGAGGGCGGAAACGGATCGATTGCTGCCGCCGCAGCCACTAGCGTAAGCCTGGGCGCGCGACGGCTGTCGCTGCGAAGTATGGGCTCCGCCCATTCGTGATGCTCGACCGTGCGACCGAGCCCTGCACGCAAAAAATCCATCACTGCGGATGCGGCAATCCAGTGTGACATTCGGTAGTGGTAACACACAGCGCGACCATACCGCACGACGGTTCGGATGGGTTTTGGGATGCCGGCAAGTTCCCGCAGATCCCGTCAGCGGCGAAGCCATGACGGACCGTCACCGCCTGGGTCGGCGAAAGAGAAGATGTACGGTAGAACTCGACAGTCACCCGCGCGCCTGTAGGACGCCGCGGTGTACGGGTTTCATCCAATAGAGGCGCATGGGTCTGCATCGGGTCTTCGATGCTGTCAGCGCCCGCACTGATGCTGGTGAATCCATCCGTGATCTCGATCATCTGCACTCCTCGGGCGTCGAGACCAACCGGCTACTTGAATATGGTGTGTGCGCTCGCGAACAGAGAGGCTCGCATCTTCAGCGCACGCTGCAGTGGCCGGGGATTCCGGCTTCAATATCAGAGCCCAGTGAAAAATGTTCGAGCCCGTGCCGACAACTCGCTACTTGCCGCGCTACCAGCGTTGACGCGGCGGCGGCTCACGGCCGACCGCGCCCCGGTCGACCTCGTCGTTTCCGAAATCCTGAGCCGGGCGGGCGAACGGATTCGGCACGTCTATTTTCCGATCGACGGGTTCATCTCACTGATCACCCCAGCCAAAGGTCGCGGCCAGCTCGAAATCGGCCTCGTCGGATCAGAGGGCATGCTCGGCATACCGCTGCTGCTGGGCGTGAACGTCTCGCCTCTCCGGGCGATGGTGCAGGGCGGGGGACGCGCATGGCGAGTGGATGCCGCGACTCTGCAGCAGGAGCTCGCGACCAACGCAAGCTTTCGCGCCACACTCAATCGCTATCTGTATGTGTTCCTCTCACAACTGATGCAGAAGGCAACGTGCACGCGGTTTCACCGCATCGAGTCGCGGCTCGCCCGTTGGCTCCTCATGACAAGGGATCGCGCGCGTTCAAACAGCTTTCACCTCACGCATGAATTCCTCGCATTGATGTTGGGTGTTCGCCGCGTGGGCGTGACCCGCGCGGCGTCCGCTCTACAGCGCCGGAAGCTGATCCGATATCGCCGCGGCGATATCTCCGTTGTCGATGTACGAGGGCTCGAGCGCGCCGCCTGCGTCTGTTACGCCATCGACAGGAAGATTTACGCCCGCATCCTCGGATCCAAGGCCGAGCAGCAGGGGGCGGCAAATCCCGCTGCCGCTTTGTTGGCAGTGACCATTGCGAATTCGATCGAATGCTGAAGCGGAAGCGGCGCCGTGAGCTTTTCGTACGTCTGACGAACCGCAGCGCAACCGGCGGGCGGTGCCCAGTACTGGTTTGACGAATGCCGGATCACACTCCTTTGATGGCCCTGCTCGCCGGTGCGTTCGTGCTGGCACTGGCATTCGGGTTCGTCGCCGTCAGGCTGCGCGCACCACCTCTCGTCGGATACCTTCTGGCGGGCATTGCGCTTGGCCCGTTCACGCCCGGACTGGCGCCCGATGCCGATATGGCCGGGCAGCTCGCGGAAGTGGGAGTCGTCCTTCTCATGTTCGGCGTGGGATTGCGCTTTTCTCCCGCGGACCTCCTGAAGATGCGTCGCGTGGCACTGCCTGGTGCCATCGTGCAGATGGTCGTTGCCACAGGCATCGGATCCGGTCTCGCGATGACGTTTGGCTGGACTCTGGGAGCGAGCCTTGTCTTTGGCCTCGCCCTCTCGGTCGCGAGCACGGTGGTGCTCCTGCAGGCTCTCGAACGCCGCGGTGCTCTCGACTCCGCCGAAGGCCACATTGCGATGGGATGGCTCATCGTCGAAGACCTCGCCATGGTGCTGGTCCTCGTCATGCTTCCGGTGGTTGCGGCTCAGGGCACTGCACCGATGAGCGCTGGCGACCTCGCCCTGGCACTGGCACTCGTTCTCGGAAAGATCTTGCTCTTTGGAGCGTTGGCTCTTTTCGTAGGGACGCGCATCGTGCCGTGGCTGCTGGTTCAGGTAACCCGCACGGGATCTCGCGAGTTGTTCACGCTCGCCGTTCTCGCGATCGCGCTCGGGATCGCCTACGGATCTGCGGCGGTCTTCGACGTTTCGTTCGCGCTCGGCGCGTTCTTCGCGGGCGTGGTGCTCAGCGAATCGGAGCTGAGCAAGCGCGCCGCCGCGGATTCTCTGCCGCTCAAGGACGCCTTCGCGGTGTTGTTCTTCGTCTCCGTGGGAATGTTATTCGATCCATCGATGCTGCTTCGTACGCCCTGGGAGCTGTTGGCCGTCCTGCTCGTCGTACTCTTGGGTAAGGCACTGGTGGCATTCGCGATCGTGCGCTTCTTCGGATTTCGCCCGCGCGTAGCTTTGACCGTCTCCGCAAGTCTTGCGCAGATCGGCGAGTTCTCGTTCATCCTGGCGAGCCTCGGGACTGCGCTCGGCCTGCTGCCGACGCAGGGACGCGATTTGATTCTGGCGAGCGCCATTCTGTCGATCGCGTTGAACCCGCTCGCGTTCGCGTGTGTGGATCCGCTCAGTCGGTGGCTTGAGCGGCGACAGCCAGGTAGAGCCGGTGCGGATGATCGTGATTTGCTGTTTGCACCCCTGCGAGACCATGTCGTCCTTGTCGGCTACGGGCGAGTCGGCAGCGTGATCGGGTCTGTCCTCGAAGACGCTCGCGTGCCTCTTGCCGTCGTAGAGACGGATTCGCACGTCACGCAGGCATTGGCAGTGCGTAACGTGCCCGCACTTTGCGGCGACGCCATGGCGAAAGGAACTCTCGAGACCGTTGGCGCAGGGCGGGCGGGCCTTCTCATTTTGGCCATACCCGATGGCTTTGAGGCGCGCCGCATGCTGGAGATCGCGCGTCGATTGAATCCGCTCATTCGTACAGTGGTGCGCACGCATAGTGAATCGGAGCTCAAGCATCTCCAGGCAGCGGGTGTGGGGCTCGCAGTTCTAGGCGAGCGGGAACTGGCGCTCGCGATGGCGGACTACGCCCTCGGACACTTTGGATTCCCCCCAAGCCCGCGGCCAAATACGGAGACTCAAACCGGCGATGCGAACCCGAAGCGAGATTGAATGCGACATTCAAGCCGCCATGTCGGCATGATCGCTGGCCACGCTCACCGAACAGCGACTTCGCGCCTTCACGCGATACATCGCCGAGTCCGCGGCGCCGATCAGCTCATCGCAGCTCGCATGACCGCCATCGACGAAAGCGGTGCCGAGACTTGCATTCACCAGGACCGTTTCGTCTCCGAGGTGATGCGGTATCGACATGCTGACGCTGATCTTTTGCGCGACTGTGAGCACGTCATCGTTGCCGCGAATCTCCGGCAAGAGGATCACGAACTCGTCACCGCCATAACGGGATGCCGTGTCACCGGCACGAATGCAGCTTGCAAGGCGCTCGGCTACGACTCGAAGAATCAGATCACCGGCCTTGTGACCGAGTCGGTCGTTCAAGTGCTTGAAGCCGTCCAGATCCAGCAACAGCTGCCAAAGAAAGGCGCGCGGCTCGAGCTTTAGGAAGGCGATTGCGGCGCTGGTGCGCCGCCTTCTCCTTCCCACACCTGCAAGTGCACCTGCTGCTCTGGTGCGTCGCTACCTGCGCTCCTGCCCCAGCTCGGGATGGCATCGCTTCGCGCAAGTTCTTCACTGGCGGCGCGCAGATACCGGGCGACTCGCGCCATCCGGATCGACAGCCTCTGGTTCGGCAATTCGGAGTGGCTGGCGATACGGATGAGCGTGAAGGCGAAGTCTTTCAGCCGCTTGGTCGCATTGAGATGATCGCGCGTCGACTCAAGGACCGAGAGATTGATATTGTCGATGTGCACGAGCATTCGCCGCACCGAGCCAGCATCGATCGACGACTTGAGTAGTTCATGATCGTCACTGATGTCACGCAGTTTCTTGGCAGCGCGGTCAAGCGGGTTCTCGATCTTTGGTGTGCGTACTAACATGCCTGCATCCTTTCAGATTTGTACTGCGCTGTCCGCCGGGAAGGGGCTCTGATGCGGAGTGCGGGCGCCTATATGAGGAGAAGCCAGGGCCTTGCTGTGATTCATAGCAGCGCTTGCGCCAGGCGTCGGTTCGCGGACGCACCGAGTGCTGCCGATTCGGGCATGCTGCCAGGATGTCTCAACCGATCGCAGTCAAGGCCAACAGCAGGAAGCTCATTGCTCGCGAGCGAAGCGAATATCTGATCGACGGGTTTCGAGTGTCGTTTGTACATCAGGCAGAGTGGAAGTGTGCCTGCGCAGAGTTCCGGACCGCGAAAACATGCAGGCACACGAGAGAGGCGAGCGGAATGCGTGACGCGCAGGCACGGATCCGCCGCCGCCTGGTAGCCGATGTGTCGGACTTTCTGCCTTACGCAATGGGTCGATGGACGCACGAGTTGGCGCGAAACCGAACGTAATCGTACGGGTGTGGGTGTCTGTTCGCTCGCGCACCGATGGTCGCCGATGACGCCCTTAGGATGCGTCAGTGAGTACCACCAGTATCAGCAAAGCCTCGCCGGACCGTGCGAATACGGACAAGCGGCTGGACGAGGAACGCCGCAATTCCGACCAGGCGATCGCGGACCAGAAGGCTGCGGTTGAGGCCGATGCGGATCTCCTCGTTGACCGGGCGCGTGATCACGCCGACGCCGTGCTCCAGGACGCGCGCGGAAAGGCGGACGAGAAGCTCCGGGCGTCGAAGCCCAATGCCGAGCCGTGCGCCGTCATCGCGTCGGAGCGCAGGATCGAAGACCGCGCCATCGCGCAGGAGCGAGCGGTCGCGGACGAGAGTCTGCTCCGGGAGCGGGAACAAAATGCGCGCGATCTCCTGGCGCTGTTGCCTCTGGAGCGGTTGAAGACTGACCGATCGCTGTTGACCGAGCGGGTGCGCTCCGACGCTGACCTGTCGCATCGCGACGATTTTCTCGGCATGGTGAGCCACGATTTGCGTGACCTGTTGGGCGGCGTTGTCAGCACCGCCGCTGTGCTGCTGCGCACGGCACCGAGCGGTGAGGCGGGCGCCGCGGCACGCGCCGGAGCGGAGCGAATTCAGCGATACGCAGCGCGCATGAAGCGCCTCATCGACGATCTGACGGACCTGGTAAGCATCGATGCGGGCAAGCTGGCTGTCATTCCGTCGCCGGGCAACCTGGCGCCGGTAGTTTCCGAGGCCGTCGGCTCACTGCAGGCAGCCGCGGAAGCAAAGGGCATCTCATTGCATGCGCCGTTCGCCGAACTGCAGCTGCGCGCAACCTTTGACGCCGGCCGCCTGCTGCAGGTGGTGACCAATCTCGTGGCCAACGCCATCAAGTTCTCGCCGGCGGGCGGCCAGGTCCGCGTGGCCTGCGCGCAGCTCGGCAACACTTTGCAGGTGTCAGTCATCGATACAGGGCCAGGGATTGCGCAGCATCTGCTCGAAGTGGTCTTCCAGCGATTTCGTCAGGGCGGCCACGACGACCGACGCGGGCTGGGCCTCGGCCTTTACATCTCACGCACTCTCATAGAAGCGCAGGGCGGAAAGATGTGGGCGGAAAGCGAGGTCGGTAAAGGAACCACGATCTTGTTTACGCTTCCGGTCCCTATGACCCCATCCAGAAGCGCCGAGTAGATTTTGCGGGACTTTTGCGTGACCAGCTCTGCTCAACCCTGCTCGGTGCGGATGATCTGCAACGGACGCCCGCGGCAAGTGGTTGATTACCAAGATTCCCCAGACTGATCGACTGCTCTCATAATGCCGGGGTCGAGGGTTCGATTTCCTCCCTTCCCACGGAAAGCGCAGACAAGCCGAGGCATCGCCTTTTCGTTGAGCTTGGCCTCGCCCCTTTGCCGCTTACTCAGCGCCTCACCACTGAAAATGGCGGGTCTGGGGCGTTGAATTCTGCTTCGACACTCCCCAGTGGGCCGTTGAGATCACTGATTCCAGCTTGGTTTCGTTTGTCCGTGCGCAGCCGCACCGAAGCCGGGAACCGAGGCTGGCACGCTTTCCGGATGCCCCGTCCATCTGACATCCGGCCAGAACAGAACCGGTCGAGTACGCCCGAGCGTGGTGAATACCTGATCGAGGGGCATCGAGTCTCGTTTCTGCATCAGGCGGACTGGAGTTGCGCCTGCCGGGAATTCAGCGCAGCTGGTGTGTGTCGACACACGAGGGAGGCACGCGGAATGCGCGAGGCGCAAGCGCTCATCGAACGGCGGACACGCCGGGCTTTCGGCAAGGCACGATGACGGCCGCGATGTTGCTTCTCGTCGCTGGGCTGTGCGTGCATCTGGCTATTCGTCTGCACGCCGCCAAAGTGCAGATTGCGGATCTCCGCGCGAACATCGCCCACCTCAAGAGACGATTGAACGAGCGCTCGTGATCCGCTGGTGAACGCCGCTGACAGGTCGGCTCGTCGTGTTACGTGACGGCGAGCGATCCCGGAGTGGCATCCGCGCGTGAAAGTTCTTCGCTGGCCGCACGCAGGTTGACCGAGACCGAAGCCAGGCGGACGGCGAGCGCTTCATGCGGCGGTTGGGAGTTCTTCGCGAAGCGCGCAAAGATGCTGGCGAAGTCGTTCAGTCGTTTGGCGGCGTTGACGTGGTCCTGCATCGATGCAGTGACGGATCGACCGATGTTGTCGACATGCACGAGCATCCGTCGCACCGCGCGGGCATCGAGCCATGAGGGAAGCGCTTCACCGTCGCAGAGGCAGCGGATCTGATTGGAGGCGGCTTCGAGCGGATTCTGGAGTGCAGATTGTTGGGCTGATGACATGCACACAGGATTTCAGAACGCGAATGTCTTGTCGAAGGGCGAATGCCACCACATTGCGGTGTGAGCGCCTACATCGCGCGACTCCATGGTCAACCGGACATCGGTGCGCAGGCGTACAGACGAACACGTTCAAACAATCCACAGTCTGCACATGCCGGCACGGACCTCTGAAGTAAACCTTCTCGCTCGCTTCGCGACGCCTTCATTGCCACGGGCGCTGTGGCAACTCGCGAGTACACTGCTGCCTTTTGCGATGCTCTGGACGGCGATGGTCTGGCTCGTCATGAATGATGCGAATCCGGTGTGGGCGGCGTTGCTCGTGATCCCGGCCGCGGGTTTGTATGTGCGGATGTTCATCCTTCAGCACGATTGCAGTCATGGCTCGTTCTTCGGGAGCGCACGCGCGAATCGGTGGGTCGGTGCGGGGCTGGGGCTGCTGACCTTGTTCCCGTTCGCCTATTGGAAGAAGACTCACGGGATTCACCACGCGACCTCGGGCAACCTCGACAAGCGCCTGCTCGGCGACATTCGCACGCTCACGGTGAGCGAATACCTCGATCTCTCGTCCTGGAAGAGGTTCTGTTACCGCTTCTATCGCAGCATGCCGGTGATGTTGTGCATAGGACCTATCTACCAGTTCGTGGCGAAGCATCGCCTGCCGCTGGGCCTTCCCTGGAGCTGGAAAAGGGAGTGGCGAAGCGTCGCGCTGAACAACGTGGCGCTTCTCGCCCTCGTGTCAGTTCTGTGGATCGCACTGGGATGGCAGGTGTTGCTGGCCGTTCACGTCCCGGTCGTGGTGCTGGCCGGCGCGATCGGCGTCTGGCTCTTCTACGTACAGCATACCTTCGAGGACGGATACTGGGAGCGCGGCGCATCGTGGAGCCCGCTTCGTGCGGCGGTCGAGGGCAGTTCGTTCTACGATCTCCCCGTGGTGCTGCGATGGTTCACCGCGAACATCGGCTATCACCATATCCATCACCTGGCTCCACGCGTCCCCAACTACCGGCTGCGAGCCGCGCACGAGGCGGTTCGGCTTCCGGGGGTGCGACGCTTGAAACTCGTTCAGAGCCTGACTTGCGCTCGCATGAAACTCTGGGAGGAGCGCACGGGGCGCATGGTCGGGTTTCCGCGCGAACCGCTCAGCACATAGTGTGAGATGTGTGCGCAATCGTACCGACGTTGAACCTGCTGGCTTGCGACACTCCGAGTCGTAAAGAGAAACCGGCGGGACTTCGGAAAAAACCATGAACAGCGCATCACCCTCATTTCTCGTCGGGAACCCGGATTCGGAAGCGGGCGTGCGCGAACGCGAGCGCGACCGACTACTCGCGACGGTCGCCCACGAGCTGCGCACGCCATTGATGCCCATCGTCAGTGGCGCTCTCGTCCTGCAGCGCCGAGGCATAGATCCGGAGCTGGCGCAGGCGACTGCGCGCATCATCGAGCGGCAGGCCCGGCTCCTCGGACGATTGGTCGATGATCTTCTCGACGTTTCGCACGCGAAACTCGGCACCGTCGAGTTGCAGCGCCGGCGGGTGTCCATGTCGGAGATCGTCGAATCCTGTACGCAAACCATGGCGGGCTGCATCAGCGATCGCGGTCAACGCCTGCAGGTGACCATCTCCCCGGATTCCATGGAATTGGATGCGGACGCCACGCGGCTATGCCAGGCGCTGCAGAATCTCATCGCGAACTCGGCGAAGTTCAGTGAGCGTGGCGGGATGATTCGTGTGAGCGCCGCGCGGGATCGGAGAGATGTGGTCGTCGTCGTCGATGACGATGGTGTGGGAATCGATCCCGATCATCTGGAATCAATCTTCACGCTGTACACCCAGATCGGAGTCCGCGCTGTTCACGGTCATGGTGCTGGGCTCGGGATCGGCTTGTATCTCGCCAGGCGCTTCGTCGAAGCCCACGGCGGCACACTGGTCGCGACGAGTGCTGGAGTGGGCAGTGGCAGCAGCTTCACGATGCGGATTCCGTGTCCTGGCTTCCCGCTTGACGCTGAGGGTGTTCAATGGGAGCGCAGCAGCCGGTCGGTCTCCGCTTTGACGACAGCGTAACATTCGCAGGAAAGCTGCTCGAGGCGGGGCCGGTCGAGCACGGTGATCTTGCCTCGCGAGTAACGGATGACGCCCAGCTTCTGCAGTCGTCCCGCCGCCTCGGTAACACCTTCGCGGCGCACACCTAACATGCTCGCGATGAGTTCCTGAGTCACGCGGAGTTCACTGGAATCGAGCCGGTCGAGCGACAACAGCAGCCAGCGGCACAATTGTTGATCGAGCGCATGATGCCGATTGCAGACTGCGGTTTGCGCCATCTGCGTGATGAGCGACTGCGTGTAACGCAGCAGCACGTGCAGCAACTCCCCATGCCTGGTGAATTCCTCTTTGAGCCGCGCGCGGCTCAGCCGATAAGCCGAACCGGTGCTCTGGACGGTGGCGCGGCTGGGCGTCGTCCCGCCTCCCATGAATAGTGAGACTCCGACGGCCCCTTCGTTGCCGACCACCGCGATTTCCGCAGAAGCGCCGCTCTTGAGGACGTACAAC
>JBKPPO010000196.1:0-3514 GCA_046733635.1 Pseudomonadota bacterium
GGCTTGCCCTGCACGCGAGTGCGCGCCCACTCGGCTGCCTGCTGGAAGGCACGTTCGCCCTGGGCGTAACCCTCGAGACCGACCGACAGCCGCGCGGCGTTCATCATCACGAACATGTATTCGAGGCCGCGATTGGCCTCACCGACGAGCAGGCCCAGCGCGCCTTCGTTTTCGCCGTACATCATCACGCAGGTGGGGCTCGCGTGGATGCCGAGCTTGTGCTCGATGGACGCGCAGTTCACGTCGTTGCGCGCGCCCGCGGAACCGTCGGCGTTCACCCAGAACTTGGGGACGATGAACAGCGAGATGCCGCGCACGCCCGGCGGCGCGCCGTCGATGCGCGCGAGCACCATGTGCACGATGTTCTCGGTGAGGTCGTGTTCGCCGTAGGTGATGAAGATCTTCTGGCCGTAGAGACGGTAGTTGGGGCCGTTCGGCACCGCGCGGGTGCGCACCTGCGCGAGATCGCTGCCGGCCTGGGGCTCCGTCAGGTTCATGGTGCCGGTCCACTGACCGCTCACCATCTTCGGTAGATAGAGCTGCTTCTGCTGGGGCGTGCCGAAATGCTGGAGCGCCTCCACCGCGCCCTGCGTGAGCATCGGACAGAGCTTGAACGCCAGGTTCGACGAGGCCCAGAGCTCTTCCACCGCGGTGCCCAGCACCGTGGGCACGTTCTGGCCGCCGTACTCGGCCAGGGCGCGCAAGGAGGGCCAGCCGCTCTCGCAGAACGAGGCGTACGCGTCGCGGAATCCCGCGGGCATGGTCACGCCATGCGCGGACCATTGCGCACCCTCACGATCGCCGCTCTTGCAGAGGGGCTCGAGTACGGTCTCGGCGAAGCGAGCGGCTTCGCCCAGCACCGCGTCGCTGGTCTCACTCGAGAACTCGGCGAACTCGGGGCAGGCGCGGAGCTGTTCCGTGCCCAGAAGCTCGTCCAGAACAAACCGGATGTCCTTGACCGGTGCGCGATACATGAGAGTCCCTCTCGAAGATCAGTTGGCCAGCGCGGGTACGATGTTGGCGGCCGCGAATTCCACGAAGCTGCGAACGCGCGGGTCCTGCTCGAGCCCGGCCGGAAAGACGGCGTACAGTGGCGCGGCCGACGGCGCCTGCCAATCGGCGAGCACCTTACGCAGCTTGGACGTCGCCACCCCCTGGCGGCACAGGAACTCGGGCAACAGGCCGATGCCCAGCCCGGCGACCGTCGCGCTGTGCAGCACGGCCGGATCGTCCACCGCGAGCTTGGGCCGCACACGCACTTCCGCGCGCGCCGAGGCCTTGGTCATCTGGAATTTGTATTCCTGGCCTTCACCCGCGGGCGTGAGCAGCGCGTGATCGCGCAGTCCTTCGGGCCGATCCGGCGCGGGGTGTTTCGTCAGATAGGCCGGCGTGGCGCACAACACCGCGGGCGGCGCGCCCAGCAGGCGCGCACCCAACGTCGGGTCTTCGTTGGCGCCGGCGCGGATCGCCACGTCCCATTCCGTCGATTCGCTGTTGTCGAGCACCACGTCGAGCGCGATGTCCGGAAAGCTGTCGAGGAACCGCGGGACCAGCGGCGCGAGCAACACGCGTCCATAGGTGGGATCGGCGACCACGCGCAGCGGTCCCTCGCGAGAGGTAGAGAAGGTTTGCGCGAGCTGGCGTACCTTCTCGACCTCGGCGCCGATGGCGCGGGCATGCGGGAGCACGGCTTCACCCGCCGCCGTGAGGAAGATGCGTCGGGTCGTGCGCCTCATGAGCTGCACCCCCACGGATTTCTCCAGGTCGGCAATGGCGCGGCTGATGGCCACCTTGGGCACGCCATACGCGCGGGCCGCGGCGGAGAACCCATTGAGCTCGATCACTCTCGCGAAGACGGCTAGCTGAGCGGCAGACCACAATTCACTCATATGCGCACCAAAGGTAACAATGGCGCGCGCATTGTTTCACCAAAGAATCTCAAAAGGAATGACCATGACGATCTCGATGTACGCAGCCAGCCATGGCGTGTTCACGCGGGCGCTCGAACAACTGCTGCACCTCATGGATAAAGGCGCGGCCAACGCGAAGGCCCGCAACTTCGACGTGGGCGTGTTGTTCGGATCGCGGCTGGCGCCCGACATGCTGCCGTTCAACCGGCAGATCCAGCTCACGAGCGACTTCGCCAAGAACTCGATCGCGCGGCTGGCCGGCATCGAGGCGCCGAAGTTCGACGACAACGAGACGACCTACGATCAGCTCGTCGATCGCGTCAAGAAGACGCTGGCCTGGCTGGAGACCGTGCCCGCCTCCGCGCTCGAGAACAGCGAGACGCGCGACATCAAGCTGCAGCTCCGCGACCGGACGCTCGAGTTCAAGGGGCTGGAGTACCTGCAGATCTGGGTGCTGCCGAACTTCTTCTTCCACCATGTCACGAGCTACAACCTGCTGCGCCACAACGGCGTGGACATCGGCAAGCGAGACTTCCTGGGCCGCTGAGCCGGGACGCCCCAGCCGCTCGGCGCGACCGATGCGCGCATGAAAAAAGGGCCGGCTTTCGCCGGCCCTTCCGCTGTCAGCTTCGAGCTTTCAGCCCTTGGTCACCTGCTCTTGCAGAGGCCCAGTCCGGCGCCTTCGCGCAGCCACTTCGTGACTTCCAGCTTCGGCACCTTGTGGGTGACGCCCTGCTTGCAGACCTGCACCTTGCTCGGGATGGTGATGATCTGCGCCTGCGGCACGCTGGTGTTCACGCCGTCGCTCACCGTCACGAGGATGGTGTAGCGGGTGCGCGTGAAGTCGATCGCCAGCGGCTGCGCCACCCGGATCTGACCGGTGGGACCGTCCTGCACGAAGATGCCGCCGGCATCGCCGCCCACGACTTCCCAGCCCGACAGCGTCGTGAAGCCGGGTTCGTTGGCGTCATCACCGTCGAGGGCCTTGGTGCGCCCGATCCACTCATACGTCGCGTCGATGGCGTAGTTCTGGATGACCTGCACCACGGGCGCATTGTCGTTGGCGTTCGTGACGTTGATCGTCACGGCGCCGGGCGCGCTGCGATTGTAGCCATCCCACACCGACACCTGGATGGTGTGCGAGGTGAACGTCTCGAAGTCGAGCGTCGCATCCGCGGCCAGGCTCACGACGCCCGTCGCCGGGTCGATCACGAACTTGCCACTGGGATCCGAGTTGATCTGCCACTGCGAGAACACCGTGCCGGCATCCGAATCGCTGGCGACGACGCTGCCCACGGCCGTCCCGCCCGCAGCGGATTCGCTCACGCTCAGCGACTGCGAGGGCACGGTGGCCTTCGCGTTCTGCACGTAACGGATCAGCCATTGCAGCGCCGGACGTTCACCGCCGTTGGGATACAGCAGCCAGGCGCCCGTGTTGTTGCGCCAGTGGAATCCACGCACGTAGCCCCAGATCGTCACGCCCTTCACGGCGGGGTGTTCCCAGAACACCGGGAAGATGCGCTGGAAGCTCGCGAGCTGCACTTCGTGGTTCACGACACCCGCCAGCACACCATCGATGTCGAGCTCGGTGATGTAGATGGGCA
>JBKPPO010000197.1:0-3631 GCA_046733635.1 Pseudomonadota bacterium
CAACAACAGCGGGTTGAAGGCGATGCCCGCGCCGATGCCGAGCAGCGTCATGCCGGGCAACACGTCGACCAGGAAGCCGCCGTCGAGCGGCGCGCGCGCGAACCAGGCGAGGCCTGTGGCCGCGATCAGCAGGCCGGCCGCGAGCGGCCCTCGGAACCCGAACCGCATGACGATCTTCGCCGAGAGACCCAGCGAGAATGCCGCCATGATGATGTTGGCCGGCAGGAAGCACAGCCCCACCTGCATGGCGTTGTAACCCAGCACGAGCTGCAGGTAGAGCGCCGAGATGAAGAACCAGGCGAACATGGCCGCGGCCCACAAGACGCCGCAAGTGTTGGCCGTGGCGACATTGCGCAGCCTGAACAGCGCGAGCGGCATCAGCGGCTCGCGTACCTTCGACTCGATCACGAGGAAGGCGATGAGCAACGCCGCGGCGGCGCCCAGCAGGGTCAGGGTCTGCGCCGAAGTCCAGCCCATCTGCTGGCCGTTCACGATCGCGTAGACCGCGAGCATCATGGAACTGGTCACCGTCAGCGCTCCGGCGTAGTCGAGGCGAGCGCCGCCTTTGCGCGCACCATCGGCCGGCAACAGCTTGGCGCTGGCGAGGTACACCAACAGGCCGATCGGCACGTTGACCAGGAAGATCCAGTGCCAATTGAGCGTCGTCGTCAGGAAGCCGCCCAGCAACACGCCGACGCTGCCGCCCGCCGAACACACGAAGCCGTAGATGCCCATGGCCTTGGCACGCTCACCCGGGTCGGTGAACAGGCCCATGATCAACGACAGCGCCACGGCCGTGACCACGGCGCCGCCGAGACCCTGCAAGGCGCGCGCGGCGATCAGCATGCCCTGGGAGTTCGCGATGCCGCAGCCCACGGATGCCAGCGTGAAGAACACCAGTCCCAGCAGGAACAGCTTGCGCGACCCGTAGAGATCGCCGAGGCGGCCGCCCAGCAGCAGGAAGCCGCCGAAGGTGAGCATGTACGCATTGACCACCCAGACCAGCGAGGTCTCCGAGAACTGCAGGTCTTCACGGATGGAGGGCAGGGCCACGTTCACGATCGTCGTGTCGAGCACGATCATGAGAACTCCGGAACACAGGACGTACAGGGCCCACCAACGCTTGCGCGCGTCTTCGAACATGGTCATTGCCTCGGTTGGATGCAGCCCATGGTTGTCGTTTGGCGGCTGCGGGTTTCGACATCGCCATCGCGAATGCCGAAGGGAGCGAAGTCTATCGGGCGCCGGGCGGCGCTCCGTGCTTTTTTGTATTCGAAGGACCGGGCAGGCTTACCCGGTAGGTAGTCAAACCCGGGGCAGGGCGTCGATCTTGGCGGCGCAGATGAAATCGTTCTCGTGCAGGCCGTTGATGGCGTGCGTCTGGTAGCGGATGCGCACGTAGCCCCAGCCGCATTCGATGTCCGGATGGTGGTCCTCGGCGTTAGCGACGTGGGCCACTGCGTTCACGAAGCTCATCGCGCGGTAGAAGTCCGCGAACTTGAACTCGCGCTTCAGGGCCTTGCCGTCTTCGACGATCTGCCAGCCGTCGCCGCCGTTGCCCAGCAGCCGGCCCAGCAGCTTTTGCGATTCGGCCACGTTGAGCGCGCTCACGCCGCCGTGGCAGGGCACGCATTTCTTGTTGACCAGGGTGTCGTCGTTGCTGCCGCTCATGGGATGCTCCTCAGGCGCTGACTTCTTCCGCCGCGGGAGCATTCTTGCGCGAATAGCGCCGCGCGACGTACTGCTCCACGAGCTCCTGGAACTCTTCGGCGATACGTTCGCCCTTGAGAGTCGGGCCCTTCTCGCCATCGATGTACACGGGCGCCACGGGCCGCTCACCCGTTCCGGGCAGCGAGATACCGATGTTGGCGTGTTTGCTCTCACCCGGACCATTGACCACGCAGCCCATGACCGCAACCGTCATGTCCTCCACGCCGTCGTAGGACTTGCGCCATTCCGGCATGCGATGGCGGATGTGCGACTGGATGGACTGCGCGAGCTCCTGGAAGTACGTGCTGGTGGTGCGGCCACAGCCGGGGCACGCCACGACCATCGGGATGAAGGCGCGCAGCCCCATGGTCTGCAGGATCTCCTGCGCGACGATGACTTCGTTCGTGCGATCGCCACCCGGTTCGGGTGTGAGCGAGACGCGGATGGTGTCGCCGATGCCCTGCTGCAGCAGCACCGACATGCCGGCCGTCGACGCGACGATGCCCTTGCTGCCCATGCCGGCTTCGGTGAGACCGAGATGCAGCGGCCAGTCGCAGCGCGCAGCCAGGCGCGAGTAGATGGCGATCAGATCCTGCACGCCGCTCACCTTGGCGGAGAGGATGATGCGGTCCCGCGGCAGGCCGAGCTCGGTCGCCCGCTCCGCGCTCTGCAGCGCCGAGGCGACCACGGCTTCGCGCATGATCTCCTGCGCGGTCCACGGCTCGGCGCGCGAGTTGTTCTCGTCCATCATGCGCGTGAGCAGGTCCTGGTCGAGCGAGCCCCAGTTCACGCCGATGCGAACGGGCTTCTGATATCTGCACGCGAGCTCGATCATCTCGGCGAATTGCGGATCACGCTTGGAGCCACGCCCCACGTTGCCGGGATTGATGCGGTACTTCGCCAGCGCTTCCGCGCAGTCGGGATATTCGCGCAGCAGCTTGTGACCATTGAAATGGAAGTCGCCGATGAGGGGCACGTTCACGCCCATCTGCGCGAGGCGGTCGCGGATCTTCGCGACGGCCGCAGCGGCCTCGGCCTCGTTCACGGTGATGCGCACGAGCTCGGAGCCGGCGCGCGCCAGCGCCTTGATCTGCTGCGCGGTGCCTTCGATGTCGGCGGTATCCGTGTTCGTCATCGACTGCACGACGATGGGCGCGGCGCCACCGACGGTGACGCGACCGACCTTCACGGCGAGAGCTTTGCGGCGTGGCGATGTCATCTTCGCGGGCGGGCGCTAACTACTTGACCGGCGAGTCCGGCAGGCGCGCCGAACGCCACGAGGTCATCTGCCACTTGCCCTCGTTGTCCACCCAGACGTCGGTGAAGCCGATGTGCAGGTCGCGCGATACGCCCGCATCGACGACCGTGACCTTGGCCTTGCCGCGGATGATGGCGAAGCCCTCGTACAGCCGGATGCTCTCGATGGTGGCGACGGTGGACGCGTAATCGCGTGTGCCCGAGGTCAGCGAATCGATGAAGGACTTCTTGCTGTCGAGATCCCCGTTGGAATGCACATACTCGAGGCGGTCGTCGAGCAGATCGCCGAGCACCCTGGCATCCGCCTTCACCTGCGCCTCGAAGCGCTGCAGTTCGAGCGCTCGCAACGTGGCCTCGTCCTTGGCCGACGCCACGCTGGACGTCATGGCCGCGGCTGCCATTAAGACAAGAGTCATGGCGATCGACCGCCTGTTGCGCCGCAAATTCATGGAAGTCTCGCTGACCGGTCCGGAAGGGGCTGCTATGATGCCACCCGCTCGCCAATTGACCAGACTCTGTCCGAGAGACCCTCTTCGATGAGGGCGCCGAAGGCGCAAGTTTCCGCCCGGAAACGCTCAGGCAAAAGAACGGCAGGGGTACTGAGGCCGGTTCTGGAGAGTGATTCCCTCTTATATAGAGGCGATCCACCGAAGGGGTGCGGTTC
>JBKPPO010000198.1:0-30808 GCA_046733635.1 Pseudomonadota bacterium
GCTCTGGGAAGTGTCCACGCCGCTGATCGAGTCACCGCCGCCCGTGAGGACGTACGCCCCCGGGTCCTGGGGCCCGAACGCCATCCATCAGCTCGTCGCCCCGCATGCCTGGCGCCTGCCGTTCGAGCGCGCGTGGCGGGATCCGAACAGGCAGGGTAGCTAGCTCACTCCGGCGGCGAGCGCGCGGGCAACTCCGGCTTCGTCGCACCGTGCAGCCCCACCAGCGCGAGCGTGCTGATCAGCAACGCTTGCGGCCCCTGCCACGCATCCACGGGCCTATACCACTCATCCGGGCCGTGAGCGCCGCCACCTTCGCCGCCGCCGCTCACGGTCGCTGCCGGAATGCCGAGTCCGATCGGAACGTTGGCGTCGGTGCTCGCGGTCTCGAGTGCGGGGACGGCGAGACCCAACGCCTTCCAGGCCAGCTGGGATGCCCGCACCACGGGGGACTCCGCCGGCGAAACGCCCGCGGGCCGGTCGCCTAACAACTTCGCCTCCGAGCGCACGCGTTTGCCTTCGGCCGCGTTCCAGCGCGCGTTCTCCGCGGCCACGCCTTTCTCGATGGCCGCCAGGATCTCTTTCTCCGTCGCCAACAGCGCAGGGCCGTCGTTGGACCGGATGTCGACGAGCATCCTGGCGTCGGCGGCGATGGTGTTCACGGAAGTGCCGCCGGAAACGACGCCCACGGTGAACGTGGTCTTGGGTTCGGCGGGCGTGCGCACCTCGCCGACGTTCGCGATCGCGCGGCCCATCGCATGGATGGCGCTGGGCGCACCGAACGCGCCGAAGCTGTGCCCGCCGGGACCCTTGAACGAGATTTCCCAGCGATGTGAGCCCGTGGCGTGTGCGATCAGCCGATGACCGTCCTTGCCGCCTACCGTATCCACGGAGATGAAGCCATCGATGTGCGGATGATCGCGGAACAAGGCCTTCACACCGCGCAAGTCGCCGAGCCCTTCCTCACCCACCGTGGCCACGAACATCACGTCGCCGACGGTGCGCAGGTTGTTGGCCTCCATCGCGCGCAGCACCGAGAGCAGGGCGGTGAGACCGCGGCTGTCGTCGGTGAGTCCACGTCCGTAGTAGCGCCCATCCCGCTGCGTGACCTTCACGTCGGTGCCTTCGGGAAACACCGTATCGAGATGTGCGGAGATCACGAGCAGGGGTTTGCCGCGAGAGCCCTTGCGGATGCCGATGACATTGCCCGTCGCGTCGACGAACGCATCCTTCAGTCCCGCGGCCTGCAGCCGCCGTAGATAGTCCTGCGCGCGGACGCTTTCCGCGAACGTCGGCGCGGGGATCTCGGCGATCTCCATCTGCTCGCGCAACGTGAGCGCATCTTCGGCGCGAATCTGCTCGATCGCCGCTCTCACACGCGGCTGTTTGACGAGCGCGGCGGCGGCGTCCGCCCCCATGGCTGTGCCGCAAAGGCCCGCCAGCATCATCGAGGCGAGGCAGAGGGTGCGGCGAAGGCAAGTCTTTGGATTCATTGGCACTCCACGTGGGGCGGGGGTGAAGTCTGCGCCAACCCACTTAATAAGAGTGTCAGCCAGATGACAATCGTTCTTGGTTGCAAACAAGAATGATTCGCAATACGATGCGGGCCGTCGCTGATCCGGAACGGTTGATCAGCGCCTGCCTCGCTAACAACGCCAGCCACTCCGGTCGGAGAAGCCAGAGCGAGAGGCACCACAAATTCGGGAGTTCGAATGTCCATTCAAGATTCTGTCCTGGGACTGCCGGGATTCGCGCGCCGTCGTATCACCATTGCCGTGGGTCTCGCGCTGAGCGCCTCTGCCCAGATTCACGCCCAGACTGCCGACCAGACGGACGCGACCAAGACGTTGCCCAAGGTTTCGGTCGAAGCCGAAGAAGAGACGATCAACGTTCAGCGCGCGTCGTCGCCCAAGTTCACACAGGATCTCATCGACACGCCGCAGACCATCGCGGTGGTGACCGCCGAAGTGCTGCAGCAGCAGGGCGCCACGTCGCTCTCGCAGGCTCTGCGCAACACGCCGGGCGTCACGTTCCTGCTCGGTGAGAACGGCAACACCGCCACGGGCGACAGCATCTTCATGCGCGGCTTCGACACCCAGGGCAGCATCTTCATCGACGGTATCCGGGATCTCGGCACCGTCACGCGCGACGTGTTCAACACGCAGCAGGTGGAGATCGCCAAGGGCCCCTCGGGCCCCGACAACGGCCGCGGCGCCGCGTCGGGCTACGTGAACCTCGCCACCAAGGTGCCGCAGGCTGAAAGCTTCGCCTCGGGCATCGTGAGCTACGGCACCGCCAGCAACGGCCGCGCCACGGGTGACTGGAACCACGCCTTCGAAGGCACGGGCACCGCCATCCGCATCAACGGGCTGTACCAGGACGGCGAGGTGGACGGCCGCGATCACATCGAACGCAAGTCCTGGGCCTTCGCGCCTTCGCTGGCCTTCGGCCTCGGCGGCGATACCCGCGCCTACTTCTATCTACTGCACACCGAGCAGGACAATACGCCCGACGGCGGCGTGCCGACGATCGGCCTCGACGGTTTCTACAACGCTGCCTTCGATACGGGCGGCGCCAACGCCGGCGTGGTTCCCGAGAAGGCGGATCGCGACAACTTCTACGGCCTCGCGAGCGACTTCGAAGAGATCAAGGGCACGATGTTCACGGCGCGCTTCGAGCACGACTTCAGCGACAACGTGACGGTGCGAAACACTTCGCGCTACGGCAAGTTGCGCCAGTTCTACGTGCTCTCGGGCACGAACGCGCTCACCGTGACCAGCCCGGACCCGGACCTGTGGACGGCCGCGCGCACGCGCCAGTCCAAGTTCCAGGAGAACACGCTGATCACGAACCAGACCAACGTGACGGCCAGCGTCAACACGGGCGCCGTGCAGCACAACATCACGGGCGGCATCGAGTTCATCGATGAAGAGCAGTACAACCCCACGTACGTGGGCCTGGGTACGCCGATCCCGCCTGCCAACATCTACAATCCGAATCGCAACGATCCGCTGCCTGGCTACGCGCCGGTGCGCAACGGCGTGTACACGCGCGGCGAGACGCAGACCTTCGGCGCCTATCTGTTCGACACGCTGAGCTTCGCCGATCGCTGGCAGGTGACAGCGGGTGCGCGCATCGACAGCTTCGAGACGGATTTCGACGCGGCCGCGCTATCCACGGCCACCACGCATCCCGGTCTGCCCGTGGGCACGCTGGTTCCCACCTCGCTGCAGGCCGAGGACACGTTGTTCTCGTACAAGCTCGGCGTGTTGTACAAGCCCGCGCCGAACGGCAGCGTGTATCTCTCGCATGCCACGTCCGAGCAGCCCCCGGGCGGCGCCAACTTCCAGTTGAGCACGACGGCCAACAACGTCAACCGCTTCGACCTCGAGCCCACGGAAGGTGAGAACCTCGAACTCGGAACCAAGTGGGAGTTCAACAACGGCGGCCTCGCGATCACCGGCGCCATCTTCCAGAGCTCCAACAAGAATGAGCTCGTGCCCGACGCGATCGATCCCACGATCTTCGTGCAGGTCGGCGAGCGCGAAGTGAAGGGCGTCGAACTCGGCATCGTCGGCAGGATCACCGAGAGCTGGCAGATCAGCGCCGGCCTCTCGAAGCTGGACTCCGAAGTGAAGCGCGGTTCGGCCACGCAGACGGGCTCGCAGATCAACTGGACGCCGGAGCTCACGTTCTCGAGCTGGACGACCTACAAGACGCCGTTCGGTCTCACGATCGGCGGCGGTGTGCGCTACGTGGACACGGTGGCGCGCTCGATCAACAACAACCCGATCCCGGCCACGACCAACATGCTCGAAGCCCCGGAATTCACCGTGGTGGACTTGATGCTGGCCTACGACATCAACGATAGCGTGACCCTGCAGCTCAACGGCTACAACGTGACCGACGAGCTGTATGTGAACTCGCTGAACAACAGCGGCGCGCGCTACCTGCCGGGTCAGCCGCTGTCGGCCCAGTTGTCGGTGTATTTCCAGTTCTGAAGCACTAACATCCGGGCCATGCTGATTCATGTGCCCCGGGTGTTGACGGCCGAGCAGGTGGCGGAGTGCCGCCGCCTGCTCACCTCGGCCGAGTGGACCGATGGCAAGGCCACGGTCGGTGATCAGGGCGCGCTCGTGAAGCGCAACCTGCAGCTCCCCGAGCTCTCGCCCATCGGCCGCCAGCTCGGCGAGATGATCCTCATCGCGCTCTCGCGCAATCCGCTGTTCTTCTCCGCGGCGCTGCCGCTCAAGACCGTGCCGCCGCTGTTCAATCGGTATGAAGGCGGCGGCCACTATGGCATGCACATCGACGGCGCCGTACGCGCCGTGCCGGGCACCAGTCATTTCATCCGCACGGATCTGTCGTCGACGTTGTTCCTGACCGATCCCGCGGACTACGAAGGCGGTGAACTCGTGGTCGCCGACACCTTCGGCGAACACTCGGTCAAACTACCGGCCGGTGACCTGATCCTCTATCCCTCGAGCAGCCTGCATCGCGTGAACCCGGTGACGCGCGGCGCGCGTATCTCGTCGTTCTTCTGGACACAGAGCATGGTGGCCGATGCGCGCCATCGCGAGCTGCTGTTCCAGATGGATCAGAGCATCCAGAAGCTGCGCGGCAAACACGGCGAGAGCGAGGAGACCGTGGCGCTCGCGGGGCAGTATCACAACCTGCTGAGGATGTGGTCGGAGATCTGACCGCCCGACTAGCGCAGCGCGTTCAGGAGCAACGGCATGAGCTCCTGCGGCGTGTCCGATCGTGCGGAGTTGTAGTTGGACCCGGTGAACGCGATCACCAGTTCCTCCGACGGAATGATGAATACGTGATTGCCGCCGTTGCCCGCGGAATAGACGGCATCCAGTGTTCCGGTGCCGCGAGTGAAGCGGCGCTTCCACCAGAGATAGCCATACCCCTGTGATCGCAGGCTCACCGGGCTTTCGCGTATGGTCATCGCCCAGCTCTCGGGCAGAACCCGCACGCCATTCCAGACGCCCTCGTTGGCGAACAGCGCGCCGAGCTTGGCGGCATCGCGGGGCCGCAGGCCGTATCCCGTGGCGCCCATGACGCGGCCATCGGGCGCGCGGCGCCACCGGGCTTGCCGGATGTTCAGCGGATCGTGGAGCCATTGCCGGGCATAGTCGTCGAGCGTCATGCCCGAACGCAGCGTCACCACATGGCCCAGCAACACGACGCCGCCCGTGCAATACGATTGGGTCGTACCCGGTTCCGCGACCATGCGCAGGTCGAGCACGAAACGCACCCAGTCCCGGCTGTCATACATCTTCTCCTCATGACCCGGCGACCGCGTGTCCCAGTCGCTGCACTCGAGTCCCGAACTCATGTGGAGCAGGTGCCGCAAGGTGATGGCGCGTTTGCGCGCGTCCACATTGCGGTGCTGATCGAGATCCGGGATGTGCTGGGCCAACGTATCGTCGAGGCTCAGCAATCCCTGGTCCGCGGCAATGCCGACGAGCGTGGAGATGAAACTCTTGCCCGTCGATCGAAGCTCGTGGACGGTGTCTCGATCGAAGCCGTTGTAATAGGCCTCGGCGACCAGGCGCTGATTGCGCGCGATCACCACACCGTCGACGCCCGGAAAATGCCCGTCGCGGATGGAATTCAGTACCGATGCCAGCGCGGCCGCATCGAGGTTTTCGGCGCCGGGCGTCGAGGTCTGCCAGCCATCGCCGGTGGCGTCGGGCGCCAGGGAAATGCTCGCGGGGGCGCCGGGATTGTCGAAGTCCGGGTAGTCGGAGCCTTCGCCTCCCCCGCAACCTGCGGCCAGCATGATCATCAACGCAGCGGACATCCGGAAAAAGTAAGACATGTTCCCTCCTGCACATTGAGTGCGGTGGGTCGCCCCGAATCCTTCGCAATATGTTTCGAGGCGCGAAGGATTTCGCCCGCGCGGGCACACTAACGTCCCGATGACCACTTCCGACCTCGAACTCGTCCGGCGGCTGTTGCGCGGTGAAGCGCGCGCCTTCGACGAATTCTTCAACGAGTACTACCCCAAGCTGTACCGCTTCGTGAAACGCCGCCTGCCGCGAGACCCGGCGGGCGCGGAAGATGTGGCGCAAGGTGCGCTCTGCCGGGCGCTCGAAAGCCTGCACAGCTTCCGCGGTGAAGCCGCGCTCATGACCTGGCTCTGCACGCTCTGCCGGCGCGAACTGAGCGCGCGATGGGAGCAGACCAGGCCCTACAGCGCCGCGCCCGTACTGGCCGAGGACGATCCCGAGATCCGCGCGGCGCTCGAGTCGTTGCTCGCCGCCGAAGGTGCCGATCCGCTGCTCGCCGCCGGCCAGGCGGAAGTGCGCGACACCATCTGCGCGGCGCTCGACTATCTACCGGCGCCGTACGCCGACATCCTCGAATGGAAATACGTGCGCGACATGAGCGTCGCGGAGATCGCGCAACGGCTGGGGCGAAGCGCGAAGGCGACGGAGTCGTTGCTCACGCGGGCACGCGACGCGTTCCGGGAGACCTTCACCCTGCTGCGCGGCACGGAGGCGCGATCATGAGCCGCAAGACCGATCGGATCGAATCCCTGCTCAAACTCGCGGGCGAGCGCGATCAGCCCACGGCCGAGGGCATGGCGCGAGCGCGCGAGGCGGCGCATGCGGCCTGGCAGCGTGGATTGGGTCGAGCGTCGCCTGTCGTTTCACACAAACACCGCGCGGTGCCGTGGAAACTCGCGGCGGCTGCGAGCGTCGTGTTGCTGGTGGCGGCGCTGGTGATTGCGGGATACCGCGGCGGAGCGCCCGAGCGTGTACTGGTGGCGCGCGTGGCCGTCGGCTCTGGCACGGTGACGCTCGACGGGCGAACCGCGGCGCTGACGGCGGCGACCCCGCTGTTGAGCGGCAGCGAGATCAACACCCGGGATGAGCCCATGGCTTTGCGGGTGGGCGATGTCTTGTCGTTGCGACTGCAGGCGAACACGCGATTGAGATTCGAAGCGCCGGGCCACATCAGCCTGCTCACGGGCGCGGTATATGTGGATTCGGGTGGATTGAATGCGCCCAGCGCATTGCGCATCGCCACGCCAGCCGGCGAAGTCCGGCACATCGGCACGCAGTTCCAGGTGGCCGTGGAAGAGGGCACGACGCGCGTACAGGTGCGTGAAGGCCGCGTGGTCGTGGACAGGGCCGGCGCATCGCTGATGGAACTCGGCGCGGGCGACCGGCTCATCGATTCGGGCACGGGAGTGCGCATCGACCACGGCATGCCGGGCTTCGGCGGCGAGTGGGACTGGGCGGCGAGCGCCGCTCCCCCGATGGATATCGAAAACCGGCCGCTCAGCGAGTTCCTCGGCTGGTACACGCGGGAGCATGGCTTGCAGCTTCGCTTCGTTGATGCGCACATGCAGGCGGCCACCGTCGAGATCCGCCTGCACGGCTCGCTTGCCGGAATAGATTCTCGCGGGAGCCTGGAATACGTGGGTCTGATCACGGGTGTGCCGCTGTCCGTGCGGGACGGCGTCCTTTGGGCGGGGCGCGTACCGTGAGCTTGCGGTGCGTATGTTCGATCTTGCTGGTCGTGTGCGCCGGGCCTTCGATCGCCCAGGCGACGTCCGTCGAAATCAGCGAACTTCGCCTGCAGGCCGGCGACCGCCTGGATTCCGCGTTGTCGGCATTGAAATCGCGGGGACTGCGAATCGCCTACAGCAGCGCGCTGGTGACGCCGGCGATGACACTCCGGGCGACGCCGCGCGCTACCCGCGTCGACGCGCTGCTCGAAGAGATCCTCGCGCCCTGGCAGTTGCGGGCCGTGAGCGCGCCGAACGGCGACTGGCTCATCGTCGCCGCACCGCCCGTCACGGCTGCCCCGGTGACGGAGCCCACCGAACTACCGCTCGAAACCGTCGACGTGACGGCGAGCCGGTTCGGGCTCGCCACCCCGGAGTCCTCCGCGGTGTTCCTCGATCGCCGCGGCGTGGAGCAGATGCCGCATCTCGGCGACGACGCCGTGCGCATGCTGAAGGTGCTGCCCGGCGTCACGGGCGGAGACTTCTCGGCGGCGCTGAACGTCCGGGGTGGTCGCCGTGAAGAAACGCTGCTGCGCATCGATGGCGCGGAGATCCATGGCGGCTATCACTTCCGTGATCTCGACGGCGCACTCAGCGTGCTCGATACCAACCTGGTGGAGAGCATCGACTTCATCACGGGCGGCATGACCGCGGAAACGGGCGACTACATGAGTGGCGTAGTCGATCTGCGCACACGCCGGCCCACGCCGGATGATGAATACCGCAGCGCCGCGGGCATCAGCTTCGTCAGCGCGTACGGGCGCACCGGCGGCAACTTCTCCGAAGGCCGTGGCGCCTGGCTGGCATCGGTGCGCCGGGGTTACCTCGACGTGGTCATGGAGGAGGTACAGGAAGACGACGAGCAGATCACGCCGCGTTATACGGACCTGTTCACGTCCGTCTACTACGACTTCAGCGATCGCACGCGCGTTTCGGCGCATCTGCTGCTCGGCGAAGACGATCTCGAGCTGGTCTCGCAATCGGAAGACGAGATCGATTCGGCCGGTGACGGACGCGCCGCACATTTCTGGATCAATCTGCAGCAGGATCTCGGCGCCTTGGAGTCCGATACGGTTCTCGCCGTGTCCGAAGTGACCCAGAAACGCGACGCTTCCGGCGAAGACGAGCAGCGCACGGGTGACGTGTTCGCCGACTTCCGCTTCCAGTTCCTCGATCTGCGCAGCGACTGGCGCTGGAGTCTCTCAACGGCGCAGATGCTCCTGTTCGGCATCAACGCGAGTCAGGCGAGCGCGAACTATGACTACGCCCTGGCCGGCTACATTCTGAATCCCTCCGCGCCGGGCGGGCGTATCGATATCTCACACGCACATGAGCTCTCACCACGCGCGGACAAATATGGCGCGCATGCCGCGTGGCGAGGCCGGATCGGCGATCTCGTGATCGAGGCCGGCGCCCGCCTCGATCGCTATTCCTACCCGGACGGCCTGAGCTTCGACGCCACGAGCCCGCGGTTCAATGCGTTGTGGGCACTGGGCGACCGCGGTGAATTGCGCGCGGCCTGGGGACTGGCGCACCAGCCCCAGGGCGTTCACGAACTCCAGGTCGAGGACGACGTCACGCAGTTCTTCGAGCCGGAACGCGTTCGTCAGTCGGTGCTGGGTTACACGCATCGGTTCGATCGAGGCCTGTCCGCGCGTGTGGATGTGTATCGCAAGGAATATTCGCGGCTGCGTCCGCGATTCGAGAATGCGCTCGACCCCATGCAGCTCATCCCCGAGGGCGCAGTCGATCGCGTGCGCATCGACGCACCCGAAGCCGAGGCCAGCGGCGTGGAAATCACGTTGCGTCGCGAGGCCGCGCAGGGTCTCGCCGGCTGGATGAGCGTTGGCATCGCAGAAGCAGAAGAAAAGATGGCGGCAGGTAGTTGGGTTCCGCGGCTCTGGGATCAGCGGCGCAACGCGTCGATGGGTCTCTCGTGGACCGGCGCCCGATGGAACCTCAACCTTGCCGGGCTGTATCACAGCGGAGCGCCGACCACGCGGCTGTCGCAGCAGATCATCGACCCGCCCGGTGGCCAGCCGCAGAACGTGATCGTCTCGGGTCCGCGCAATGGCTCGAGACTCGGCGAGTATCTGCGCTTCGATCTGCGCGCCAGCCGTTCGGTGCCGCTGCGATCGGGATTGTTCTCTTACTACCTGGAAGTCACCAACCTGCTCGATCGCAAGAACCCCTGCTGCGTCGAGTCCTATCGATTGCAGTCCAACGCCAACGGCTGGGTGCGCCTGGAGCGCGAGGAAACCTACTGGCTGCCGATGCTGCCGTCGTTCGGATTCCAGTACGAGTTCTAGAGTTGCATCGGCACTGCAGGCGCGATCTCGCGCACGCTGTACCCCTTGAGCACCGAGAGGATGTCGTCGACGTTGAGCAGGCCCATGCAGGGCCGCGCGCCGGGTTCGGGCGCCTGGCCGCGCGCGATGCGCTGCGCGAGCGCGATGACGGGCGCGCAGGGGATGTAGGGCCCGTGATTCTCGGTGGCCACGACCTGCCAGGTGAGCGTGCGCGCTCGACCATCGTCATCCGGCCCGGTCATGCGGACGAACATGCCGCCTCGATCGGGCAGCAACGGTTCGAGCATGCGCGCGATGCGATACACCGGCCTGGCGAAACGCGCCGCTGATTCGAGTCGACCATTGCGAACCTGCCTGGCGAGCCATTCCACCATCTTGTGACAGGTGTCGCTGGCGAAGCCGCCGTGGAAGCTCACGGTCTTCAATGTCGGAAACCGCAGCGGCAGCAAATCCAGGTCCGGTACGTCGCAGCGACCTAACAACCGCGGGCCGACGGGTTTCGGGAAGTTGAAGCTGCGGCGGTCGAGCCAACCGTACGCCTGCGCCCAGGCGCCGTTCTCCCAGACGCGAAACGGTTTGCCCGCATAACCGAACACGCCGCGCACCGTGGCTTCACCGGGCAGCGCGGACCCGGAGCTGATCCCGATCGCCACCTGCTCGAGCTTCGCGAAGTACTGCGTGTAGTGGTCGAGCACCGCGGAGGAGAGCGCGGGCACGGAACTCGCGCCCGAGACGACGCTGACGCCGGCCGCCTTCGCAGCGCCATCGAGCGCGTCGATGCCGGCGACGAACGCACGTCCGTCAGCCAGATCGAGGTAATGGGCCTGCGCGTCGATGGCCGCGCGCGCGACGTGATGCTGTTGACCCTGGAAAGGTCCCGCCGTGTGGATCACCGCCTTGATGCGAAGCTTCTTCATGACCGCCGCCAGCCGCGGATCCGCGGCATCCACGACGCGAGCATGGTTTGCATCGAGACCCAGTTGATACGCGAGAGCCGTGGCCTTGTTGGCGTCGCGGCCGGCGATCAATAGTTCGAGGCCCGGCGTTCTCACGAGGCACTCGGCGATTCGCCGGCCAAAGAAGCCATAGCCGCCGAGGATCAGGATGCGAAGCCGCGAGTTCGACATGTGCGAACTATTGCAGCCCGTGGCTCACTGCGCAAAGCGCCGCCGGTTGGCGACTCAGCGCGCGCAGGCAGGCGGCCAGGTCGTGTCCGGTTCGGGAATGAGGTCGACCAGGAACCATTCTCCGGAGCGCTCGCCGTCGGCTTGCGCGAACAACAAACGATCCGCGCGGGGAGACAACAGCGGCCCCACTTGAAAGACGTCTTCGCGCGCCGGGATCTGCCCGGCGTCGCGCCAGGCGCCATCTTCCCGGCGGAAAAGATAGAGATGCGAGCGCGTGCCGCGATTCGCGACGATCACGGCCGTGTTGCCGTCGCGGGAGATCTCCGCCTCGTATTCATTCGCAGCTGATGAGATCGGCGGTCCGGCATTGGCCACGCTCCAGGCGCCGGCCGCGAGGGTGGCGATATAGATGTCCCCCTGTCCCAGCCCGCCCTCACGGCTGGATCCGAACCACAACCGGCCCTCACCATCCAGGCGCGGCAGCAGTTCGGCGCCCGAGGAGTTCACGGGCTCAGGCAGACGTTCGGGCAGGCCCCAACTACCCGACGGTCCGCGTTCGACCCTGAAGATGTCGAGGTCCTCGGCGCCAGGCTTGCGTGCGCCATGGCGATCGGAGACGTAGTACAGCGTTCCGCCATCCGGAGTGATGAACGGGTCCGCTTCCATCACGCCCGGCCGCGCGAAGCTGGGTGGACGCGGGGCCGTCCAGCCGCTGGCTTCACAGCGCGAGAACAGCAGGTGGTAGTTAGAGAAGCGCGTGTCGGCGCGGAAGAAATGCATCTCGCGTCCGTCGGCCGTGAAAGTCGGGGAGGATTCGTATTGCGCGCTGGCGATTCCCGGCGGCGTCCACTTTGCCGGCGGGCCCGCGGTGACAGGCGGCGCGGCCCAGGCAGTGGGAATCAGGACCGTGAAGGCGAGGGCTGCAGCAGTGTTTCGCATGATTTCCAGCGGTTACGCGCAAAAGTTACGACGTCCCCAGAGTGCCATGAAGGTGAAGGTGGTGAAGATTTGATCAGCGTGTTTCTGCTTCCATCCACCGCATTTCGAATATCCACAGTGGGTGGGTTTTGAACGTACAATCGCGCCACTTTTTCACGATGAAGGGCACGTCATGGCTCGCGGTATCAACAAGGTAATCCTCATCGGCAATCTGGGCGCAGACCCGGAAACCCGCGCCATGCCTTCGGGCATGACGGTCGCGAACATCCGCGTGGCCACGAGCGAGAGCTGGAAGGACAAGCAGTCCGGAGAGACCAAGGACCGTACCGAGTGGCACAACGTCGCTCTGTTCGGTCGGCTGGGGGAGATCGCCGGCGAATACCTCAAGAAGGGTTCGAAGGTCTACATCGAAGGCTCGCTGCGCACGCGCAAGTGGCAGGACAAGCAGGGCAACGACCGCTACACCACCGAGATCATCGGCAACGAGATGCAGATGCTCGACAGCCGCGGTGGCGGTATGGGCGGCGGCGGTGGTGGTGACTACGGCGGTGGTGGCGGAGGTGGCGGTGGCCGCGGACGCCAACAGAACAACCCGCCCGACGATTACGACCAGGGCCCCTCCGGCGGTGGCGGGTCTGACAAGGGCGGCGGCGGCGAATTCGACGACGATATTCCGTTCTGACATTCAGTGAACATGAAAGGCCCCGCTGTGCGGGGCCTTTCGCTTTGTGTATTTCATTTCTCGGGGGAGAACAGTGGAACAGACGCAGACGCAATTTTTCCGGCAGCCCTGGACCTGGGCGGCCATGGGTTTCCTCGCCGCCTGCGCGCTGTTCCTGGGACACGATCTGTTCGCTGCCAATGCGGCGGCCAAGCCGGTGGAAGTCAGCCAGGCCTTCAGCGAGAAACTTCCCAACGTCCTGGGCAAGACCCTGACGGGCCTCCGCGTGACGTATGCGCCAGGCGCCAAATCCTCGGCGCATGCCCACGCGGGCAGCGTCTACGCCTATGTGATCTCCGGGAAGATCCGCTCCGAGAATTCCGCCACGGGGCCCGCGCGCGTGTACTCGGCGGGTGAAGGCTTCTTCGAGCCACCGGGCAGCGTGCACCTCGTCAGCGAGAACGCCAGCGATGACGAACCCGCCACGCTGCTGGCCATCTTCGTGGCTGACGACGGGGCCGAGCTCTCCAGGCCGGCGGCGCCCGCCAAGCCGTAAGAAATCGCCGCCCTCCGGGACTATGGCTCCCGTGAGGAACAGCGAATGAACCACCGGCCCGATTTCGATGCGCTCATGGCGCAGTTCGAGCCCATGGTGGCGCGCATCTGCGCGAGCTACGAACGCGATCGCGATCTGGCGCGCGAGCTCACGCAGGAAGCGTGGCTTGCGATCTGGAAAGCGTTGCCTGGTTTTCGCGGCGAAGCTTCCCCCAAGACTTTCGTGGCGCGCATCGCCCAGTTTCGCGCGATCTCCCATGTGGCGCAGCGTGCGCGCATTCCGGCGAGCATGGCGCTCTCCGACGAGCTGGTGTCCCCGGCGGCCCCACCGGAGACCCAGGCCATCGAATCCGGCGAGCGCAATCGCCTGCTGGTCGCGGTGCAGGGTCTGCCGCTGCCGTACCGGCAGGTGGTGATCCTCACACTCGAAGATTTTTCACCGCCCGAAGTGGCCGCGTTGCTCGGCGTGAGCGCCAACGTGGTGTCGGTGCGGCTCACACGCGCGCGGTCGCTGCTGCGCGAGTTGTTAGGCAAGGGTGGATCATGAGCAACGACAACGACCAGGAGTGGACGGACATGAAAGCGAACTGGCAGAAGACGGCGGTCAGCGAGAAGTGGATGACGGAGAAACTGCGCGCGAGCCTGCGCCTGCGCAGGATCGGTTCCTGGGCGTGGCTGGTGCTGGAGATCGGGGGATTCGCACTGCTGACGGCGCTCGCGGGAGTGCAACTCGCCATGGGCGAGACGGCCAATGCCATCGCCATCACATTGCTGAACGTCTGTGCCGCGGGCGCGAGCATCTGGGCGCGGCGGTCGCCGCTGCGGAGCGCGCAGGGCAGCCTGGTGGAGCTCATCGACATCACGATCCAGCGCGCGCGGCGCAGCGTGCGGTTTGCCTGGGCGCAGTATTTCACCACGGCGGCGGTTGCCGCCTATGTGCTCGTGATGTTCTTCGCGGACATCGGTTCTTCTGTCGCGGCTTACAACGACGCGGATCGCGTGACCGCCGCGCTCGTCATCCTGTTGCTGTATCTCGCGGGTGTGGGGTTCTTCCACCACCGGGCCCTGGGCCGCGCCCGCCGGTTCACGGAGATGCGCCGGGAGATCGCCGCGGAAGCCTGAACCCGGGAGTGATCCAGCGAGACATTTCCATGGCGGTTCAACGCCCTGGGGTGCCTCGCATCCGGTTGATTCGGAAGGAGTAATAACCCCCGGGAGGGATTTGAGATACCCTAGCGGCCCTCGATTTTCCGCCTCCCATGCCCGGCCGCTACTACATCAAGACTTTCGGCTGCCAGATGAACGAGTACGACTCCACCCGCATGGGTGACGTGCTCGGCGCTGGCGCTGGTCTCACACCCACGGACGATCCCGCGCAAGCCGACGTCCTGCTCATGAACACCTGTTCGGTCCGCGAGAAAGCGGAGGACAAGGTGTATTCGCTGCTGGGCGAGTGGCGCAACCTCAAGAAGCTCAAGCCTCACGTGCTCATCGGCGTGGGCGGTTGCGTGGCGAGCCAGGAAGGTGAGGGCATCACCAAACGCGCGCCCTACGTGGATCTAGTGTTCGGCCCGCAGACGCTGCATCGCCTGCCCGACATGATCGGCCAGCTCAAGAAGACCGGCCGCGCAGTCGTCGATGTGTCCTTCCCCGAGATCGAGAAGTTCGACAACCTGCCGGCGCCGCGCGCCGAGGGTAGTTCGGCCTACGTGTCCGTGATGGAAGGCTGCAGCAAGTACTGCACGTTCTGCGTGGTGCCCTACACGCGTGGCGACGAGGTCTCGCGCGGTTTCGAATCCGTGCTCGAGGAAGTGAAGTCGCTGGCCTCGCAAGGCGTAGGCGAAATCACCCTGCTGGGTCAGAACGTCAACGCGTACGCGGGCGCGATGGCCGACGGGACGGTCGTCGACCTCGCCACGCTGATCCACTATGTCGCAGAGGTGGAGGGTGTCGAGCGCATCCGGTTCACCACCTCGCATCCGGTGGAGTTCAGCGATTCGCTCATCGAGGCGTACGCCAACGTGCCGAAACTCGCGAACCAGCTCCATCTCGCGGTGCAATCGGGTTCGGACCGCATCCTGGCGGCGATGAAGCGCGGCTACACGGCGCTCGAGTTCAAGGCGAAGCTGCGCAAACTTCGTGCAGTGCGGCCGGACATATCGGTTTCGACTGACATCATCGTCGGCTTCCCGGGCGAGACGGACCGAGATTTCGAGGCCACACTGAAGCTCGTGCGCGATGCGAACTTCGACCAATCTTTCTCCTTCATGTACAGCCAGCGGCCCGGCACGCCCGCCGCTTCGCTGCCCGACGATGTCACGCCTGAAATGAAGGCGGAGCGGCTTGCGCGCCTGCAGGCGCAGCTCAACGATCAGGCTCGCGCCATCAGCGAATCCATGGTCGGCAGCACGCAGCGGGTGCTCGTCGCGCGGCCTTCGAAGAAAGACAAGGCGGAGCTCGCCGGGCGCACCGAAAACGGCCGCTGGGTGAACTTCGCCGGTCCCGCCACGCTGATCGGGCGATTCGTCGACGTGATCGTCACCGAAGCGCGCCCGCAATCGCTGCGCGGCAGGCTCGCGGCTGGCGGCCAGCCCCAAACTACCCAGCGGCTTGCCGCCAATCAATGAGCATGGCCACTCCCGCTCCCGTCGAAGGCGTCCGCGAATTCGACCTCGCACCCCCTGACAACTCCCGGCTGGCGAACCTCTGCGGTCCGCTGGACGAGAACCTGCGGCTCGTCGAAGACCGCATGGCGGTGACGATCAAGCGCCGCGGCGCGAACTTCCGCGTCTCGGGCGCGCGTGCGCACGCCGCGGAGGACGTGATTCGCGACCTGTTCGAAGCCACGCGCAACGAAGACGTGTCGCTGGAACGCGTGCACCTGGCCTTGCGCGACTCGCGCGACATGCCGGGCGCGCTGCCGCGCGCCGGTGATGCGCCGGCGCGGGAAGATGCCCCCGTGGACACGGGCTCGGTGCGTGTGGCGCGCGGCACGATCCGCGCGCGCGGCCGCAACCAGAAGGAATACCTCGAGAACATCCACGCCAAGGACCTCACGTTCGGCATCGGTCCCGCGGGCACGGGCAAGACCTATCTCGCCGTGGCCTGTGCGGTCGAGGCGCTGCAGGCGGATCGCATCCGCCGCATCATCCTCGTTCGTCCGGCGGTGGAGGCGGGTGAGCGTCTGGGCTTCCTGCCCGGCGATCTCACGCAGAAGGTGGATCCCTATCTACGCCCGATGTACGACGCGCTCTACGAGATGCTGGGCTTCGACCGCGTCGCCAAGTACATCGAGCGCAACGTCATCGAAGTGGCGCCGCTGGCCTTCATGCGCGGACGCTCGCTGAACGACTCCTTCATCATCCTCGACGAGGCGCAGAACACCACGCCCGAGCAGATGAAGATGTTCCTCACGCGCATCGGCTTCGGTTCGCGCGCCGTGGTCACGGGCGATCCCACACAGACTGACTTGCCGCAGGGCAAACCCTCGGGCCTCCGGCACGTGATCAACATCCTGCGCCAGACCGATGGCGTCGCGTTCACCTTCTTCGAAGCCGCGGACGTGGTTCGTCATCCCCTGGTCCAGCGCATCGTGAAGGCGTACGAAGCCCATACGCCGAACGAATCGACATGAGCGCGGCGCGTGCATTGAAGCTGGATCTCGCCCGCGGGACGCGGGCCTGGACGCCGGCTCGCACGCGCATGAATCAATGGGCCGCTGCGGCGCTGGGCCGCAAAGGCGCGGATCGCGAGATCGCGGTTCGCGTGGTGGCGGCCAGCGAGAGTCAGAAGCTCAACAAGCTCTGGCGCGGCAAGGACAAGCCGACGAACGTGCTGTCTTTTCCGGCGCCCCCTGCGTTGCGCCACCCGGCCACCCGGCGCGAGCGCGCCGGCGCATTGCCGCTGGGCGATCTCGTGATCTGCGCGCAGGTGGTGCGCGAGGAAGCGGAACGCTATGGCCGCAAGCTCGAGGCGCACTGGGCGCACATGGTGATCCACGGCGCGCTGCATCTCGCGGGCTACGATCACGAACGTAACGAACGCGAGCGCCTGAAGATGGAGCGCCGTGAGATCTCGGTGTTGAAAAGTCTAGGTTTCGGGAATCCCTATACGTGAGCGCGAAGAACAAGGAAAAGCCGGATACCGGCGCCAGCGGCAAGTGGCTGCGCAAGCTGTCGCGATCGCTGGGCGGCGAGGTTCAGGATCGTGCCGAGGTGGTCGAATTCCTCCGCGAAGTGGCGCTGCGTGAAGTCATCGAAGGCGATGCGCTGGCCATGCTCGAAGGCGTGCTCGGGGTCGCCGACATCCAGGTGCGCGACATCATGGTGCCGCGTGCGCAGATGACGGTGCTGAACCGCGACGACGACGGCGAGACCCTGCTGCGAACCGTGGTGGAGAGCGGCCACTCGCGTTTCCCGGTCATGGACGAGGACCGCGAGAAGATAGTCGGCATCCTGCTGGCCAAGGACCTGCTGCGGCTGCAGCTCGCGACCGACGACGCGCCGTTCGACATCAAGGAATTCATGCGGCCCGCCGTGTTCGTGCCCGAATCGAAGCGGCTCAACGTGCTGCTGCGCGAGATGCGCCGCTCGCGCGTGCACATGGCGATCGTGGCCGACGAATACGGCGGGATCGCCGGCATCGTCACCATCGAGGACATCATCGAGCAGATCGTCGGCGACATCGACGACGAACACGACGTGGACGAGGACGTGAACATCCGCAGGGACGGCGAGCGTCAGTACATCGTGCGGGGACAGACGCCCATCGACGAGTTCAACGAATATTTCCAGACCGAACTCTCCGATGACGAGTTCGACACCGTGGCCGGGCTCATCATGAAACAGCTCGGCCGCCTGCCTCGCCGCGGCGAGACGCTGCAGCTCGCGGACTGCGAGATCAAGGTCATGCGCTTCGATCGCCGCCGCATCGACACGCTGCGGCTCACCGCGCCGCGCGACATCGTGGCGCCCGAAGATCGTCCGCTCGAAAAAGAGTGAAACTTCCCGCGATCCTGCAACGCCGTTACGTGGGCAGCGCGGTGGCGCTGGTCGCGGGTGCGTTGCTGAGCCTCAGCTTCGCGCCGTTCGGCTGGTGGCCGCTGGCCATCCTCATGCCCGCAGCGCTCGTGCTGCTCTGGGATGGCGCGACTCCGCGGCGCGCTGCGGTGCTCGGATTCTGGTTCAACGCCGGCACTTTCTCCACGGGCACCTACTGGCTGTACATCGCGATCGCCGAGATCGGCCACGCGCCGCTGTACCTCACGGTGTTCCTCATGGCGGGCCTGGTGGCGATCATGGCCGCCTATCAAGCCTTGTTGGGCTGGTTCGTGGCGAAGTATCTGCCGGCGCGCGGCGGGCTCCGCTGGCTCGTCGGCATTCCCGGCGCCTGGCTGTTCGTCGAGTGGTGGCGCGGCTGGTTCCTCACGGGATTCGGCTGGCTGTCGCTGGGTTATGCGCACACGGACAACTGGTTGGGCGCGCTGGCGCCGGTCGTGGGGCAGTTCGGGCTGGGGCTGATCACGCTGCTGCTGGCGGGCGGGGTGGTCACGGTCCTCTGGGGCTCGACGAAAGAAAAGATCGTTGCGGCCTCGCTGGCTCTGGTGTTCGCCGTCGCGGGGTTTTCGCTGCGCGACACCCAGTGGACGCAGCATTTCGGCAAACCCATCGAAGTCGCCGTGGTGCAGGGCGCGATTCCGCAGAACGAGAAGTGGCTGATCGAGAATCTCGACGACATCACCGAGACCTACCGGACGCTCACGCGTCAGGCGCATGGCGCAGCCATCATCGTCTGGCCCGAGTCGGCGATCCCGGATCTCGCCAACAACCACATCGAGTTCTATCGCGACGTGTACCAGGAGGCGAGTGCCAAGGGCTCGTCGCTGATCATGGGCACGTTGCGCCAGGAAGAGAATGCCGAGACCGGCGAGGAGGAGTTCTACAACTCGGTGCTCGCCATGGACAAGGCCACGCCCGGCGTGGGCTGGCACGACAAACATCATCTCGTGCCGTTCACCGAATTCGTGCCCGTGCCGGAGTTCGTGCGCAACTGGCTGCGCCTCATGAACCTGCCCTACGCGGATTTCAACCGCGGCAAGGCGGATCAGGCGCCGCTCGAAGCCGGAGGCCAGCGCATCGCTGCCGGTGTTTGTTATGAGGACGCCTACGGTTCGACCCAGCTACCCGCGCTCCACACCGCGACGCTGCTGGTCAACGTGACCAACGACGCCTGGTTCGGCCGGTCGACGGCGCGCTACCAGCATCTACAGATCTCGCGACTGCGCGCGCTGGAAGCGGGCCGCCCGATGATCCGCGCGGCCAACGACGGCGTGTCGGCCGTCATCGGCTCGGCTGGCGAAATCATCGCCTCGGCGCCGGAATACGAACCCAGCGTATTGCGCGCCGAACTTCAGCCCCGTTCCGGCCTCACACCTTATGCCCGTACCGGCAACTGGCCCGTGGTGTGCCTGGCCCTTGTATTTGGCGTGTTCGGCGCATACATGGGGCGGCGTTCCACAAAAGCCTGAGGACATTCCATGAAGTTGCAGGGTCTGAACTTCACGAAACCCGGCCGGTCAGAATCGTCATCGTCGTTTCCTGAATCCAGAGGATCAGTCGATATGTCGCTATTCGTCGCCAGACGCCTCGCAAGCGTCGCCATCGTCGCCTTCGCCGTCGGCGCCTGCTCTCCCCAGTCTTCCGTCGCCGCCGCCCAGGATTCCCAGCCCGCGCCCGCCGTGGCGCCGGCGCAGCCGCCGAGCTCGCCGCAGCCCGTCGGCACTTTGAATGGCCGCGTGCTCCCGGACTTCGCCACGCTCGTCGAGCAGGTGGGCCCGGCCGTGGTCAACGTCTCGGTTGTCGAGCGTTCGCGCCGCGTCGCGCGAGGCGGCCAGAACGAAGAGAGCGACGATCCCGTGCAGGACTTCCTGCGCCGTTTCGGCATGCCTAACCAGCGCGGCGGCGAGATGCCGCAGCGCCAGGGTGAAGGCTCGGGCTTCATCGTCAGCCCGGATGGCTACATCCTGACCAACGCGCACGTGGTCGCGGACGCGGATGAAGTCACGGTCCGCATGACCGATCGCCGCGAATATCCCGCGAAGGTCGTCGGCGTGGATCGCCGCACGGACGTGGCCGTGATCAAGATCGAGGGCAAACAACTTCCCGTCGTGCGCATCGGCGATCCGTCGAAGCTGCGCGCGGGCGAGTGGGTGCTGGCGATCGGTTCGCCGTTCACGTTCGAGAACACCGTCACCGCCGGCATCGTGAGCGCCACGGGCCGCACCATGCCCGGAGAAGACGGTCTCGTGCCGTTCATCCAGACGGACGTCGCGGTGAACCCCGGCAACTCGGGCGGCCCGCTGTTCAACCTCAATGGCGAGGTCGTCGGCATCAACTCGCAGATCTACAGCCGCAGCGGCGGCTGGATGGGGCTTTCGTTCGCGATCCCGATCGACGTCGCGACGAACGTGCGCGATCAGCTCGTGTCCACGGGCAAGGTCACGCGCGGCCGCATCGGCGTGCAGATCCAGGAAGTGAATGCGCAGCTCGCCGATTCTTTCGGCCTCGACCGTCCGCGCGGCGCGCTCGTGAGCCAGATCATCACCGACGGCCCGGCCGAGAAGGCGGGCGTGAAATCCGGTGACGTCATCCTGAGCGTGAATGGCAAGAGCGTGGAGCGTTACACGCAGCTGCAGTCGGTGATCGCGGCGGTGAAGCCGGGTGAGACGGCGAAGCTCGAGGTGTGGCGTGACAAGGCGCCGCGCACCATCAACGTGAAGGTCGATCTGTTCGAAGAGCAGGTGCAGCGCGTCTCGAACCGCAGCGTCGAAGAGCCCGCCAAGGCCGACAAGCTCGGGCTCTCGGTGCGCCCGCTGGACGCCGACGAACGTCGCAGCGTGAGCACGCAGGGCTATCTACTCGTCGAGGACGTCACGGGTCCGGCCGCCGCCGCGGGCGTGCGCCCCGGCGACATCATCCTCGGCGTGAACAACCAGCCCGTGCGGTCCGTCGCGGACCTCAAGGATGCGACGGCCAAGGCTTCGAAGAACGTGGCGATCCTGGTCGAGCGCGATGGCAATCCGCAGTTCCTGGCGATCCGGCTGGGCTGATCCGCCTTATTCGAGGACTGCAGAGGCGCCTGGAGCCAACTCCAGGCGCTTTTTCGTTCAGCGCAGCGGCAAGTAGATGTCCGTGACGGCGTCGCTGTCCGGCACATCGGGAAAAAAGCGCACTCGTTGCATGAACAGCGGGAAGTCCCGCAATTCCTCGCCGCTCGAGGGCAACCACTCCGAATAGAGATGGCGGATCGACCGGCCCATATGATCATCTGAACCGACATGCCGCAGCAGCGCGCAGCGGCCGGCGGGGATCAGCATCTCGGTGACGCCCGCGAGATTCGGTGCGATCGCCGCGTCCGTGGAGGCGCCCATGCCGAAGCGGAAGTCTTCGGGCGGCGTCTCGTCCGGATCGTCATAGGCGATGTTGAACGTCGCGCTGCGCGAAGGTGGCAATTTGTTTGCCTTGCGCCATTCGATGAAAGCGCGGAGTGTTTCGCCCAGCCTCATGGGGCTGCCGCGATGTTCCAGGGCGGCCAGTCGCGTTCCCGCAAATGCCACTACACGCACCAGGGGTTCGCCGGACGGTGTACGCATGTTCGATTGCCTCAAGATGGAAAAGGGGCGGAAACGCGAGTTCCACTCCCGCCAGTCGGGCGCGCTCCGAAACTCGCTCGGCGACTGGCCGGAGAATTGTCTGAATGCGCGTGCGAAAGCTTCCGGACTTTCGTAACCAGAGGTGAGTGCGATCTCGCTGATCGACAATTGCGACCGGAGCGCGAGCCGCCAGGATGCGCGTCGCATACGCATGAACTGAACGTACCGATGGGCGCTCATGCCGAAGAAGGCTGAGAACTGGCGGTGGAAATGATGTCGGGAAAACGCCGCGACGCCGGCGAGATCGTCCAGCGACAGCGCCTGTTCGGATCGGGCCTCGATGAAGGTCAGTACGCGCGCGAACCGCTCCTGGTAACGGTCCAGCGTGGATTCGAGTCGTGGGCATCCGGTCATGCGCCCACCCTATCGGGTAGGCGCCCGGCGCGCCTGACGGATGTTGCTCGTCCCGCGCGCCCGTCCGACGGGAAGCTCGGGATTCTCGCGGCATCGGCACGAAGGGCGGGCCTCGTGTATCCTTGCCCGCCTTTCCAACCCCCTGAAAAACCAGCCTTTCCCGATGCAAGAACGTTACGAAGCCGCGTCCGTCGAGCGCGCCGCGCAGAAATTCTGGGACGAGAACCGCGTGTTCGAAGCCCGCGAGAACACGGACGCGCCCGGGGAGAAGTACTACTGCCTCTCCATGTTCCCGTACCCCTCGGGACGCCTGCACATGGGCCACGTGCGCAACTACACCATCGGTGACGTGCTCACGCGCTTCCAGAAGATGCAGGGCAAGAGCGTGTTGCAGCCCATGGGTTGGGATGCGTTCGGTCTGCCGGCCGAGAACGCGGCCATGAAGAACGGCGTGCCGCCCGCGAAGTGGACGCGCGAGAACATCGCCTACATGAAAGGCCAGCTCAAGGCGCTGGGGTTCGCCTTCGACTGGTCGCGCGAGATCGCGACTTGCGACCCGTCTTACTACCGCTGGAACCAGTGGCTGTTCCTGCGGATGCTCGAAAAGGGCATCGCGTACCGCAAGACCGGAGTCGTGAACTGGGATCCCGTGGATCAGACCGTGCTCGCCAACGAGCAGGTCATCGACGGCCGCGGCTGGCGCACGGGCGCCATCGTGGAGAAGCGCGAGATCCCGATGTACTACCTCGCGATCACGAAGTACGCCGACGAGTTGCTGGGCGATCTCGAGAAGCTGCCGGACTGGCCCGAGCGCGTGCGCACCATGCAGGCCAACTGGATCGGCAAATCGGAAGGCTGCGAGATCTCGTTCCCGTATTCGCCGGACACCCGCGGGCTCATGGGCGCGGATGGCCAGCTCAAGGTGTTCACCACGCGTGCGGACACGTTGTTCGGCGTGACGTTCATGGCGATCGCCGCCGAACATCCGATCGCGATGGCGGCAGGCGCGAAGAACCCGGCGCTGCAGGCGTTCATCGACGAATGCCGCCGCGGCTCGACGATGGAAGCCGACATCGCCACGCAGGAGAAGAAGGGCATGCGCACGGGCTTCCACGTGCAGCATCCGTTCACCGGCCAGATGGTCGAAGTCTGGGTGGCCAACTACGTGCTCATGGCCTACGGCGAAGGCGCCGTCATGGGCGTGCCCGGCCATGACGCGCGCGACTACGAGTTCGCGCTCAAGAACAAACTACCCATCGTGCAGGTGGTGAAGTCGAAGACCGGCGCGTTCGAAAACCTGGATCCGCCGTGGCAGGAGGCTTTCGGCGAATACGGCATCACGGTGAACTCGGGCGAGTTCAGCGGGCTGGAGTTCCAGCAGGCCGTGGACAAGATCGCCACCGCGCTGGAGAAGAAAGGCCTCGGCAAGAAGCGCACGCAATGGCGACTGCGCGACTGGGGCATCTCGCGCCAGCGTTACTGGGGTTGCCCGGTGCCGCTCATCCACTGTGCCAGCTGCGGCGAAGTGCCGGTGCCGGACAAGGACCTGCCGGTGGTGCTGCCGGAGGGCCTCGTGCCCGATGGGTCGGGCAATCCGCTCAACAAGACGCCGTCGTTCCTGAACGTGAAGTGTCCCAAGTGCGGCGCCGACGCGCGCCGCGAGACGGACACGATGGATACTTTCGTCGATTCGTCCTGGTACTTCCTGCGTTTCGCCTGTCCCGACGCCAACACCATGGTGGACGAGCGGGCAAACTACTGGATGCAGGTGGACCAGTACATCGGCGGCATCGAACACGCCATCCTGCACCTGCTGTATTCGCGCTTCTGGACCAAGGTCATGCGCGACCTCGGCCTCGTGAAGGTGGACGAGCCGTTCAAGAATCTGCTCACGCAGGGCATGGTGCTCGCGCACAGTTTCTATCGCGTCGGTCCCACGGGCGCGTACACCTACTACAACCCGGCCGACGTCGATGTGGTCGACGGCAAACACGTCCTGCTCAGTGACAACCAGCCGGTGATCGCCGGTGGCCTGGGCACGATGTCCAAGAACAAGAACAACGGCGTGGATCCGAACGGTATCATCGAGCAGTTCGGCGCGGACACCGCGCGCCTGTTCATGATGTTCACTGCGCCGCCCGAACAGACGCTCGAGTGGTCGGAAGAGGGCGTGCAGGGCTCGTTCCGTTTCATCCGGCGTTTGTGGAAGGCCGTGTTCGACCAGGTGAACGCGCCGCCCCCGGCGGATGCCATCACCACCACCGAATTCGACAAGAGCAAGCTCGACGCCGCGCAGAAGGATATGCGGCGCGTGGCGCATTCGACGCTGGCGAAGGTCACCGATGATCTCGGCCGCCGCCGCAGCTTCAATACCGCCGTCGCCTCGGTCATGGAATTGCTCAACGCGATCTCGAAGTTCGACAGCTCCACGCTGGCCGGCCGCGTGGTGGCGCACGAAGCGCTGGAGATCGCGGTCATGTGTCTCTCGCCGATCATCCCGCACGTCACCCACGAACTCTGGGCGCAACTGGGTCACGAGACGGCGCTGGCCACGGAGCGCTGGTGGCAGCCGGATGCCGAGGCGCTGGTGCAGGATTCCATCGAGATCTCGGTTCAAGTGAACGGCAAGATGCGCGCCCGCGTCGCCGTGGCCGCGGATGCCACCGACGAAGCCGCCATCGCCGCCGCGCAGGCCGACGTGAACGTGCAGAAGTTCATGGAGGGCAAGCCGGTGAAGAAGGCTATCTACGTGAAGGGCAAGCTGGTCAACATCGTCGTATGAGTTTCTCCCTCCGTCATCTGCTGCGGGCTGGAGGGGAGGGGACTGACTCCATTCATCGAGAGGGAATGCACCGGATGATTGGCACTCGTTGGCTATCAAAGGGGACTGTCCCCGTCCTCGCGGCGTCGCTACTGCTGGCGTCCTGCGGCTTCCACCTGCAGGGACGCCAGCCGCTGCCCGCCGCGTTCGAATACACCTTCGTCGAGTCTCGCGACGAACAGACCAACTTCGTTCAGGACCTGCGCAAGGCGCTGATCGCCTCGAACGTCAACGTGATCGCCACGAAGGGTTCGTCTGGCGCCGTGATCACGGTGCACGAGGACGAGCTCACGGAGCGGATCCTGTCCGTATCCGCGCGCAACATCCCCACCGAATACGAGCTCACGTACGAGGTACGGTTCTCGGTGACCTCGGATGGCAAGACGCTCATCGACCAGGAAGAGATCTCCGCCACGCGCGACATCAGCTTCGACGAGACGCAGCTCCTCGCGAAGGAGCGTGAGCAGGAGATCCTGAGCGAGGCGCTGGCGCGCGATCTGGTCGCGCTGGTGATGCGGCGCCTAGCGGCGCTTTGACGCCGGCGGACGTCATGCGCGTGGGGCGCGAGCCGCACGCGGACGTGCTCGGGCTCGCGGCGCGCTACGGTCTCACATTGCGGCAGCTCCCGTCGGGCGAACACCTGCCCGGGTCCTACTGGGGCGAGAGTGAAGCGGGCCTGCGTGGCAACGAGCTCTTCGTGCGGCCGGATACCCCACTCCACTCGTTGCTGCACGAACTCAGCCACTACGTGTGCATGTCCGGCGCGCGGCGCGCAGGACTCGATCGCGACGCGGGTGGCGACGATGACGAGGAATGCGCCGTCTGCTACCTGCAGATTCTGCTGGCCGACCAGTTCGCGGGATTCGGCCGCGATCGCATGCTCGCCGACATGGACGCCTGGGGTTACACCTTCCGCCTGGGCAGCGCGCGCGCCTGGTTCGAGCAGGATGCGGCAGATGCCTGCATCTGGTTGCGCGCGAATGGCGTAATAAGCGACATGGGTCAGCCTACCTTCGCGCTCCGCGCATGAAATTCTGGATCGCCGCAGCGGCGGCGCTCGCGATTCCCGTGGTGATCGCCGCCTGCGGCGGCCTCGCGTTCACCGCGGCGAACGCACCTGCCTGGTTCGGCGACTTCGAGCGCGACGCCAATCGCGCCTATGGCGCCGCCGATCGTCAGCGCCTCGATGTGTACGCGCCGCCGGGCGCACGCGACCGGCCCATCATCGTGTTCTGGTACGGCGGCAGTTTCGAGAATGGCCGCAAGTCGCAGTACCGCTTCGTGGGTGCGGCGCTCGCCGAGGCGGGTTACGTGGTGGTGATCCCCGACTACCGTCTGTATCCCGAAGTGAAATTCCCGGGGTTCGTGGAAGACGGCGCGGCCGCGCTCGAGTGGGTAGTCAGTCATGCCGACGGAATCGGTGGCGATGCCGGACGCATCTATCTGGCCGGTCATTCCGCTGGTGCGCATCTCGCCGGCATGGTGGCCTACGACACCTCGTATCTCGAGAAGCGCGGACTGAAGCCCGGTGTGGTGAAGGGTTTCATCGGGCTTTCCGGACCGTATGCCCTGGATCCGGACTCGGACACCCTGCGCACCATCTTCGGTGCTCCGTATTCGCACGCCGATTGGCAGCCCACGCAATTCGTGAAGCCCGGCGCGCCGCCGGCACTGCTGCTGCACGGCGACGCCGACACGGTAGTTTGGGTCTCACATTCGCGCCGGATGGCGGATGCGCTGACGGCCGCGGGAGTGCCGGTGACGTTGAAGACGTATGCGGGGCGCGGGCATCGCGACACCGTCGCCGCGTTCACGCCCGTGGCGCCGCGCACGTTGCCCGTGCTGGCGGAGATCCGCAGGTTCGTCGGGGAAGGAGAGAGGCGCGATGGGGTCGCCACCGCGCCTTGAGAGAGTTTTTTGCCGGGCTGACGGAGACGTCAGCGAAATGAGGAGGAGTCGTTTCAGTACCTCCGCCTCCATCACCCGGCCTTCGACCGACGGTCCCTGCGTTGAGCAGACGCAGATCCCGCTAGCAGGTGTAACGGCGGGGGACTTTGAAACTTTAGGGCGTCTCTGCGAAAAACTTTCGCATGACATAACGGGGGGGCGGGCAGTAGGTCAGAAGCTCAACACGAAGGCGGCGCCGTTCTCCAGCGGCCGCACGTGCCGCACGCGACCGCCCATCCCGTACATGAGCTGGCGCACCACGGTCAGGCCGATTCCATTGCCGCCTTCGCGCGCGCTGAAGAACGGCAGGAAAATCTGTCGTTCGAGCCCCGCGGGCACGCCAGGTCCGTTGTCGCGCACGACGATCTGCAATCGCCCGCCGCGGCTCTGGCGCGCCTGTACCCACAGGCGAGGCTGGGAAACCTCGGCGGTGGCTTGCTCCGCGTTCTGGATCATCGCGAGCAGCACCTGTTCGAGTTGGCCTTCGTCGGCGAGCAGCCGCAGCGTCGTAGAGGCCAACTCGAAAGTCGCATCTCCGCCGCGCGCTGACCACACGGGCGCGACCGCCTGTCGCAGCCGGTGGAACATCGCGTCCAGGTCCACCGGAGCCATCGTGGGGGCAGGCCACTGACTCAACTTGCGGAAGTTGGTGACGAAGGTGGACAGGTGATCCGATCGTCGGGCGATCGCGTCGAGAGCGGTGCGCAGGTCGGCAGCGCCGTGAGGATCATCGAGCAGTCCCTGCGCGGTTTCGCTGAGGCTGCGAATCGGCGTCAGCGAGTTCATGATCTCGTGGGTCAGGACCTGCAAGAGCTGCTGCCAGGCGCGCAGGGATTCGGTTTCGAGCTCGCGTTCGAGCGGCACGAGCACGATCAGGGTCCGCGGACGGCCGTCGACGGCCAGTTCCTGGCGCTGAAGTTGCCAGCGCTCGGGGCCGCGCTCGGTGTCGAGCAGAACCGGTCCGGGCAACGACGTCTCGCCTAACAACTTCTCCAGCGCCGCCGTTTCGCGGACTCCGCCGGGCGCGGCGAGTCGGCGCGCCCGGCTGCTCAAGGGCTGCGGGCCATGCGCGGAGTCCTTCACCCAGGCGGCGACGGGCAGGTGTTCGAGGAATGCCTCGAGGAGCGCCAGACGTTGCGCATCCGCGGCGCGCGGCGGATCCGGCACGCGAGAAGCGGACGGGCGGGCGCGCGCCAGCGGCCATGCGGCCGTGAGCCCCATCAGGAACAGCAACGCCGCGCCGGTCCACACACGCGCGGAGCCCTGGGCGAGCGCGGCGCAGATGCCGGCGGCCGGCAACGCGAGCAACGCCACCAGCAGTCGGCTCCGGTCAGAGCCCATATTTCTCGAGTCGGCGATACAACGCGGCGCGCGAGAGCCCGAGTGCGCGCGCGGCGGAACTCAGGTTGCCTTGCGCTTCCGCCATCGCGGCCATGACCGCGGCCCGCTCCTGCACCGCCAGCGATTGAGTGGGCGCTGCAGGCGTTGCAGGGACTTCTTCGATCGGCGATTGCGCCCGCTGCAGCGCTTCCTGACACGTGGCCACCAGCCGGACGTTGTCCCAGGGCTTCACGATGAAGTCGAATGCGCCGCGCCGAAGCGCGCGCACCGCGAGTTCGATGTCGCCGTATGCGGTCAACACGACGATGGCCGGCGCATTCGCGCGGGACAACACTTCATCGAGCAGGCGAAGTCCTTGCGCGCCATCGCTGCGTCCGGGTCCGAAGTTCAGATCCAGGAGCATCAGCGCAGGCCGAAGCCGGTCGAGTGCCGCGAACAGCTCACTTGGCCGGCGCAGGCAGGTGACCGGCGCGACGCGCCGCTGCAGCAACAGCTGCGCGGCGATACCCACGTCGGGGTCGTCATCGAGCAACAGGATCGAGCGGGCGGCGGAGTCGGGCACGCCATGTATGTTCGCAAGGATGCGCTCCGGCGCGCCAGCCGGGTGTTCGAAACCGGACAGGGGGATTCTCGCGCGGCGCGCCGCGAGGGATTCTGCGCTCGATGCAGAGCGCGCCTGCCAAACCTCGCCTCGTTGCCCATGCCGGAACCGCCATGGATCGCACGGTGTCGCCGCCGCCACCCTGGCGGCGGAATCCGCACGTCGCACTCATCGCCACGGCGCTGGCTGCGCTCGGCCTGTTGGCATGGCTCCGGCCATCGTCGTTGCCAACGGTCGATGCACCACAGCTCGCGACTGTCGTGCTGGGCACATTCCAGGACGAGGTCGTGCTGCGTGCGCGCGTCGAACCCCTTGGATCGGTGCAACTCGATGCGTCCGAGGCGGGCCGCGTGGAAGCCGTGTTCGCGCAGGACGGGGACTGGGTGGAGTCCGCTGCGCCGCTCTATCGGCTGAGCAGCCCGGAGCAGGAACAGATCCTCATGGAGCGCAGCGCCGAAGTGGCGCAGCAGACGGCGAACCTCTCCCTGCAGCGCAGCGACCAGGCAGCCAGCCTTGCGCAGAACCGTCGTGAACTCGTCCAGTTGCAGTACGCGCTCGCGCACGCGGAATCGGAACTCGATAGACAGGCTCGGCTGGCGAAAGCCGGCTTCGCGGCCGGCATGGAGCTCGAGCGGGCGCAGCGCGATGCGCACCTCGCGAACACCCTGCTCGAGCAGGCGCGCAAGGACCAGCGCGTCGAGCAAGGCATCCGCCAGCGCTCGCTCGACGAGATGACGCGCGCGGTCGAGGGTCTGCAGCGCGGTCTCCAATTGCTCGCGGGCACCCGCGACCGGCTGCTGCAGAAGGCGCCGCTGACAGGAAGGCTCAGCGGGTTCTCGCTGCAGGTCGGCATGAGCGTGCGGCCTGGAGACCGGCTGGGCCGCATCGACGATCCGGCGAGCGGCATCCAGCTCGCCGCCGACGTCGACGAGTTCTATCTACCGCGGCTGCGCCCCGGACAGCAGGCCACGAGCGCCAGCGGCACCTTGACTCTGGCGCAGACGTTGCCGCAGGTGAATGAGGGCAAGGTCAAGGTGTTCCTCCGCTGGCCGGACAAGGTCGCCGCGGCGCCCGAATTGCATGCGGGACAGACGGTTGAAGTCCGGCTGCAGCTCAGCGAGGCGACTCGCGCGTTGTTGTTGCCCGACGGACCCGGTGTGCAAACCAGCCTCTATGTCGTGGAGGGTGACGAGTTGCACCGCCGCTCGGTACGTCTCGGCCGCCGCGCGTCGGGGCAAGTCGAAATCCTCGACGGGCTGCGCGCGGGCGACCGCGTCCTGATCTCCCAACCTCCTTCCACTGCATCGAGGCTCGCGCTTCCATGATCGAACTGAATCGCGTCACCAAGCGTTACCGTGCCGGCGACGTCGAGACGACCGCTCTCGACGCCATCGATCTGCAGATCGAGCCTGCGGAGTATGTGGCGATCACAGGGCCCTCGGGCTGTGGCAAGTCGACACTGCTGGGATTGTTGGGTCTGCTCGACGCGCCGGAGAGCGGCAGCTACAAGCTGCAGGGCGAGGAGACCGTCGGCAGGACGCCGCGCGAGCTGGCGGCGATTCGTCGCAACCGGATCGGTTTCATCTTCCAGAGCTTCAATCTCGTCGACGAGCTCACCGTGAGCGACAACGTGAAGCTGGCGCTGCGTTACGGCGACCTCCCTGAAAAGGCGCAGCGGGCGCGTGTCGCCGAGGTTCTGGAGCGGCTCGGCATGGCCCATCGCGCCTCGCATCATCCGAGTCAGCTCTCCGGCGGCCAGCAGCAGCGTGTCGCCATCGCGCGCGCGATCGTGGCGCGGCCGGCGCTGCTGCTCGCAGACGAGCCCACGGGCAATCTGGACTCGGCGCACGGCCACGAAGTCATGCAGCTCCTGCGCGAACTCAATGAAGAAGGAACGACGCTCGTCATGGTCACGCAC
>JBKPPO010000199.1:0-3126 GCA_046733635.1 Pseudomonadota bacterium
GTTGGGGGCCGCGCGTCATCGACCTGGATCTTCTCGTGCTCGGCTCCGAAACCCGCGCCACCGAGACGCTCAAGCTGCCGCATCCCGGCATCGCCGAGCGGGACTTCGTGCTCTATCCACTCGCCGACATCGCGCCCGAGCTCGAGGTGACGGGCGTGGGCCGCGTCGCGCGATTGCGGGAGCGCGTCCGCAATCGCGGTGTGGAGTTGCTGTGAGCACGCCCGAGACGGAAGCCGCGGTTCCCGCCAGGGAAGCCGAAGCGGCGTTGCCCAAGGCCATCGCGGCCGAGATCCCGTCGCAGCGTTACATCGTGGTGGAAGGTCCCATCGGCGTGGGCAAGACCAGTCTCGCGCGGCGTCTGGCCGAAACACTCGAGGCCGAGCTCGTGCTCGAGCAGGATGCGCAAAATCCTTTCCTCGAGCGCTTCTACAAGAACCCGAAGGCCGGCGCGTTGCCCGCGCAGCTCTTCTTCCTGTTCCAGCGCGCGCAGCAGCTCGGCACGTTACGGCAGCAGGACCTGTTCGCGCCGCGTCGCGTCGCGGACTATCTATTCGAGAAGGACCGGCTGTTCGCGAGCCTCACGCTGGATAGCGCCGAGATGGCGCTGTACGAGCAGGTGGCTTCACGGCTGGCCGTGGATCCGCCGCGGCCGGATCTCGTGGTGTATCTGCAGGCGCCCGTCGAGACCTTGTTGTCCCGGATCACGAAGCGCGGAATCGCCTACGAGACTTCCGGCATCGACGCCGCCTACCTGGGGCGGCTCAACGACGCGTACGCGCGGTTCTTCCATGAATACGACCGCGCCCCATTGCTCATCGTGAACGCGAGCAACATCGACCCGGTCCAGAACCAGGCCGACTTCGACGAGCTGGTGGGCGCGATCCGCCGCATGAAGAAGGGGCGCATGTACTACAACCCCCTTCGCCACAGTACTATCTGAGAGCTTTCAAACCGGCGGTTCGTCCCAACAAACCACCGGACACGAGGGGTTCATGTACACACATCTCGAACAACGCGATTCGACTCGTCCGCCCGTGTCGCTGGGCACGCTCGCCCGGATGAAGCGCGAGAAGGAGAAGATCGCGGCCATCACCTGCTACGACGCCAGCTTCGCCGTGCTCTGCGACAACGCGGACTCGGATGTGGTGCTCGTGGGTGACTCTCTGGGAATGGTGCTGCAGGGGCACGACACCACGGTGCCGGTGACCATGGACGACATCGTCTATCACTGCAAAGCCGTGTCGCGTGGCCTGCACCGCCCGTTCCTGATCGCGGACCTGCCGTTCGCGAGTTATCCGACCTCCGATGTCGCTCTCGCGAATTCCGTGCGGCTCATGCAGGAAGGTGGGGCGGAAATGGTGAAGCTCGAGAGCGGCCTTGGCCAGCTCGAGATCGTCGAATTCCTGGCGCGGCACGACATCGCGGTCTGCGCACATCTCGGCCTCAAGCCGCAGTCGGTACACAAGACGGGCGGTTTCAAGGTGCAGGGCCGGGAAGAGACCGCGGCCAAACGCATGCTGGAGAGCGCGAAGGCGCTCGAGTCCGCAGGCGCGGACATCGTGCTGCTCGAATGCATTCCTTCGGAGCTCGGCAAACGCATCACCGAAGCCCTGGAGGTTCCGGTGATCGGCATCGGCGCCGGCCCGGATACCGACGGCCAGATCCTCGTGCTCTATGACGTGCTCGACATCACCGTCGGCCGCAAGCCGCGTTTCGTGAAGAATTTCATGGATGGCGCAACCTCGAACGTGGATGCGATCGCGCGCTACGTGAAGGCGGTCAAGGACAAGAGTTATCCGGCTCCGGAACACGAGTTCCACGCATGACGGGCCCCGCTCCCGCGACACGAGGTTCCATGCTCACGGTCACGACGATCGCGCAGGTTCGCGAGCAGGTTGCGCGCTGGCATCGAGATAAGCGGCGCGTGGTGTTCGTGCCCACGATGGGCAACCTGCACGCGGGCCACATGAGTCTCATCGAAGCCGCGCGTCAGCACGGCGACAAGTTCATCGCCAGCATCTTCGTGAATCCGATGCAGTTCGGGCCCAACGAGGATTTCGCGCACTACCCGCGCACCCCGAAGCAGGACTCGGCGATGCTCGAAGCGGCCGGCTGCGATCTCATGTTCATGCCCGACGTGGGCGAGATCTATCCGAACGGCTCGGAGCAGGCCACGCGAGTCGAGGTGCCGGGCATCTCCACCATCCTCTGCGGTGAATTCCGCCCGGGTCATTTCGAGGGCGTGGCCACCATCGTGGCCAAGCTGTTCCACATCGTGGATCCGGACGTGGCCATCTTCGGCGAGAAGGACTTCCAGCAGCTCACGGTGATCCGCCGCATGGTGGCGGATCTGTGCCTGCGCGTGCGCATCGTCGGGGCGCCGACCGTGCGCGAAGCCGACGGTCTCGCCATGAGCTCGCGCAACCAGTACCTGTCGCCCGAAGAACGTGCGAAGGCGCCGGCTATCTACCGCCAGCTCCGGCAGGCCATCGACGCGTTGCGCGCCGGCGATCGTGACTACGCGGCGATCGAGTCCGCGGGCCGCGCCGCGCTCGACGGCGCCGGATTCCGCACCGACTACTTCGGCGTGCGCGATGCGCGCTCGCTGGCGCCCGCGCAGCCGGAGACTCGCGAGTTCGTGGTGCTCACCGCCGCACGGCTGGGCAAGGCCCGGCTCATCGACAATATCCAGTACTCCTGACGGTCCGGCCATGACCCGGCCCACCGCTCTTTATTCCGCCGCGCAAGTCCGCGCGCTGGACCGCTACGAGATCGAGAAGCGCGGCGTGCCGTCGTTCACACTCATGACGCGCGCGGCTCGAGGTGCGCTCACGATCCTGCGCGATCGCTGGCCCCACGCGCGCCGCGTGGCCGTGGTTTGCGGCGCGGGCAATAACGGCGGCGACGGCTATGTGCTCGCTCGGCTGGCGCGCGAAGCCGGTCTGGAAGCGGACGTCCTGGCGGCCGCGGCGGCCGGCAAACTCACGGGTGATGCCCGCCGTGCGCATGCCGAGTGGTTGGCGGCCGGGGGATCGGCGGCGCCATTCTCGGGCGATGCGCTGGACGCCGACGTCATCGTCGACGGGTTGTTGGGCACCGGCCTCACCGGCGCGCCGCGCGAGGAGA
>JBKPPO010000200.1:0-17713 GCA_046733635.1 Pseudomonadota bacterium
ACGAGGCGGGATTCAACGCGCCACCGAACCGGATCCGGATCGGAGCGGTGGTGGACCAGCCGTCGAGCGCATTGAGTCCCACCTGCTGCGGGATCAATCCGTTCGCGGGCTGGATGTTGATCGTGCCATCCGTCGTTCCCGAGAAGTACAGATCGTTCGGGAAGGGAAACACGCCCTGCGCCGGCTGGAAGAGCGCTGCGGTGGCCGCGGCCGCTGGCGGCGGGCTCGCGCCACTCGGATTGCCGTTGCCCACGGTCGGATCGGTGGGCGTGACATCGGGCGCGTTGTCGACAGAGCTAGAGCAGCCGGCCGTAAAGATGGACGCCAACACGACGGCCGCAATTAGCCTCTTCATGAGTTCGCTCCTAGGTATTAGATAAGCAGTTCAGTCGCATTCCCTCGCCGTACAGAACGATGCGCCGAACTTGTGCTGTTGAGGCAGTAGGTTACGCTTGGGCCCCAAAAGGTGGCAAGCAACTCGGCGCGGGCAAAACTGCATTGATGAAGGAGAGAAACGGCGGGAAGAAAACACGTCGCGCCCCGCGAGTTCCTGCCGCATCCCCTGATGCACGTCGGCCGGGCGGCTCGCGAGTACTGCGCATCATCGGCGGCCGGCATCGCGGAAGGCGCCTGCGTTTTCCCGACGGCGTGGAGATTCGTCCGACACCCGACCGGGTGCGGGAAACCCTATTCAACTGGTTGCAGCCGCGCATCGACTCCGCGCGGGTGCTCGATCTGTTCTCCGGCAGCGGCGCGCTCGGCCTCGAAGCGCTCTCGCGCGGCGCCGCTCAGGTCACTTTCGTCGAACGCGAGCGCAAGGCAGCCCATGCGATCGAAGCCGTATTGAAGGAGTGGGGCGAGGACGCCGCGACCGTGGTTTGTGCCGACGCGCTCACCTGGCTGTCGCGAAGTCCGCCCGGCGCGGCGTTCGATATCGTGTTCCTCGATCCGCCGTATGACTCGGAATTGTTGGCCACCGCCGCCGCGGGCCTCGCGGCCTCGTTCCTGGCGCCCGATGCGCGGGTTTATCTGGAGCGGCGCGCGAACGAGCCGCTGCCCGCGCTGCCGCCGTCGTGGAATGAGCTGCGTTCGGGGCGTGCTGGCGAGGTCGGGTATCATCTCTTCGCCACCTGAACCTTTTTCGCCATTCAACACCTGGCTCACATGAAACGCAGCGCTGTCTATCCCGGGACCTTCGATCCCATCACGAACGGCCACCAGGACCTGGTGCGCCGAGCCGCCGGTGTCTTCGATCGCGTGATCGTGGCGATCGCCGCGAACCCTAACAAGGCGCCGATGTTCCCGCTGGACAAGCGGGTGGCGCTAGCCCGCCAAGTGCTGAGTGACATCCCCAACGTGGAAGTCATGGGGTACTCCGGCCTCACGGTGGACTTCGCGCGGCAGAACGATGTGCAGGTCGTGGTGCGCGGTCTGCGAGCGGTTTCGGATTTCGAGTTCGAGTTCCAGCTCGCGAACATGAGCCGGCATCTGCATCGCGAGCTCGAGACCGTGTTCCTCACGCCGCAGGAACAATTCACGTTCATCTCTTCCACGCTCGTGCGCGAGATCGCCGTGCTCGGCGGTGATGTGAAGGAGTTCGTGCATCCCGTGGTCGCGGACGAACTCCGCAAGATGAAGCGGGTCTGAAGGGGATGAAATCCGCGTTCGCGCGCGTCGCGCAGTCGTTCCTCGTCGTCGCCATCTTTGCCGTGCCGCTGCAAGCGGCCCCGGTCATGCCACCCAAGGGCGGTCCGGGTCATGCGGCGATCGCCAGCGCCTATCCACTCGCGAGCGACGCGGGCAAGGAGATCCTCGCGAAAGGCGGCAACGCATTCGACGCCGCGGTGGCCGTGGCGGCCGCACTCGCGGTGGTCGAGCCTTCGAGCTCCGGCCTGGGTGGCGGCGGCTTCTTTCTGATCCGCCGCGCGCGCGACGGCTTCGAAACCATGATCGATCTGCGCGAGATGGCGCCCGGCGCGGCACATCGCGACATGTATCTCGACAAGGACGGCAACATCGTCCCCGGGCTGTCGCGCGATACCGCGCTCGCGGCCGGCATACCGGGCGAACCGGCCGGCATGGCGCACCTCGCGCGCAAGTACGGGAAGTTGCCGTTGTCGGTGAGCCTGCAGCCTGCGATCAAGCTCGCGCGCGAGGGATTCCCGCTGTACACGCGCCTGCGTGGCGGCATGGAGTTCAAGAAGGCGGCCTTCCTCAAGACGCCGGATGCGGCGCGTGTCTTCCTCGTGAATGGCGAAGTTCCGCCGCTCGGCCACGTCATCAGGCAGCCCGAGCTCGCGGCGACGCTGGAGCTGCTCGCCGCGGGCGGCGCCGATGCGTTCTACAAAGGCGACTTCGCGCGCAAGCTGGCCGCGGGCGTGCGATCGCTCGGCGGCAACTGGTCCGAGCAGGATCTGGCTAACTACACCGTGGTCGAGCGGGCGCCCATCGTCGGTCAGTATCGGGGCGCGCGCATCGTGTCGGCGTCGCCGCCGGCCTCGGGCGGCATCGCGCTCGTCGACGCGCTCAACATCCTCGAAGGGTATGACCTCACCGCCGTCGACAAGGCCACGCGCACGCACCTCATCGTCGAAGCCATGCGTCGCGTGCATCGCGATCGCGCGGTGTACCTCGGAGATCCGGATTTCGTGCAGATCCCCGTCGCCAGGCTCATCGATCCCGACTACGCGGCCGGTCAGCGCGCGGCCATCCGCATGGACAAGGCCATGCCCAGCGCGTTGCTGCCCGGTGTGGATGCTCCGAGCCCGGGTCCGTCGACCACCCATTTCTCCGTGATCGACGCCAAGGGCAACATGGTCGCCGCGACGATCACGCTCAATTTCTTCTTCGGCTCGGGACTCATGGCGCCGGGCACGGGCATCCTGCTGAACAACCAGATGGATGACTTCTCATCGAAGCCGGGCACGCCGAACGGCTTCCAGCTCATCGGTGGCGACGCCAACGCGATCGCGGCGAGGAAGCGCCCGTTGAGTTCGTCCACGCCCACGTTCGTGATGGCGCCGAAGGGCACGCTGATCCTCGGATCGCCAGGTGGCAGTTACATCATCGGCATGGTGCTGCAGGGCACGATCAATTTCATGGATGGCAGGAGCGCGCAGGAGGTGGTGAGCGCGCCGCGTTTCCATCACCAGTTCTCGCCCGATGAGCTGCGTTTCGAGACCGACGCGCTGACCGCCGAAGAGCGCACGGCGCTCGAAAAACGCGGCCACGTTCTGCGCGAAGGCAATCGCCGGTGGGGCAACATGCAGGCGGTGGTCTGGGATTACGCCACCGGCAAGGTCGAGGCCGCCTCCGATCCGCGCGGCGTGGGCGTGGGGCTCGTCTACTGACTACCTCTTCGCGCGGGCGCGTCGTCTGACCCCCGGCTTGCGCGGCGCCGCCCGCTTCTTCGCGAGCTTCGCCTTGTCCGCCTTCCGCTTCTTGACCAGCGCGATTCGCGTGGCGACGGTCGGCGCCGGTAGTTTGCCGGCCTTGTGCAGATCCACGGCTCGCCACAGATACCAGGCCGCCACCGAGCGGAACGGCGCCCATCGCGCGCCGAACTCCGCGAGCGCGCGCGGCTTGGGCATGCCGCGCAGGCCGTATGCGAGGCGGAAGCCGTTGCACACCCCGAAGTCGTCGATGGGCAGCACATCCGGACGTCCCAGCCGGAACATCAGCAGCATCTCCACGGTCCAGCGGCCGATGCCGCGCACCTGGGTGAGCCGCTCGATGATCTCGTCGTCGGCCAGCGTGTGCAGGATTTCGTAGGGCGGCACGGTGCCGTCGATCGTCTTGCGCGCGAGGTCCTTGATGCCCGCGATCTTGGCGAAGGACAGCCCGACCGACCGCAGCTTCTCGTCCGGAGTGTCGAGCACGAGCTGCGCTTCGAGCAGCGCTGCGACCTGGCCTTCCACGGCATACAGATTCACGAAGCGGCCGAAGATGCTTTCCGCGGCGGTGCCATTCAACTGCTGATGCGCGATGGCGCGTGCGAGTGCGTGAAACGGCGTGTGCTCCGCGTTCGTCACCTGCGTGAACTTGCCGGCGGCGCGAATCAGGTTCGCAAGGATCGGGTCGACCTTGGCGAGTTTGCGGCGAAAGGCGGCGAATTCCGCAGCGGAGATGATCGCGTTCGGTGTGTTCACGCGATCAGTTTATCGCGTCACTTCTGGCAGTTCGCGCACCAGTAGGTGGAGCGCGCGCCCTGCGTGAACTGGCGGATCGGCGCCAAGCAGACGCGACACGGTTTTCCTTCACGCTCGTACACGTAGAGCTTCTGGCGGAAGTACCCCGGATTGCCATCGGCGCCGACGTAATCCCGCAGCGTGGTGCCGCCGACCTTCACCGCGAGCGTCAGCGTGGCCTTGATCGCACGCGCGAGCTTTGCGCATTCCACGCGGCTCAACGAACGCGCCCGCCGGCGCGGCCGCACGCGTGCGCGGAACAACGCTTCGCTCGCGTAGATGTTGCCCACGCCCACGACGAGCTTCGCGTTCATGATGAGCTGCTTGATCGCGACGGCCCGCCGCCTCGTGACCTTCCAGAGGTATTCGCCGTCGAACTCCGATTCCAGCGGCTCGGGAGCAAGACTCTTGAGCAGCGGATGCAGCGCGGGGTCGACGGCCGTGAAGAACAGACTGCCGAATCGCCGCGGGTCGTTGAAGCGCAGCGTCTGTCCCGAGTCGAGTTCGATGTCGACGTGATCGTGTGTGAGACGCGGCGTTCCCACGGGCAGCACGCGCAGGCTCCCCGACATGCCGAGGTGGAGGATCAGCGTTCCGGCGTCGGTCTCGATGAGCAGGTACTTCGCTCGCCGTCCGGCGCGGCGGATCTTCGCGCCCGTGACCGCGTCGATGAGAGCCAAGTCCACCGGCCATCGCAGGCGCCGGTCGTGTACGAGCAGCCGGCTGATGCGCCGGCCGGCGACGTGCGGCTCGATGCCGCGGCGCGTGGTTTCGACTTCAGGTAACTCGGGCACGGGGAGGGGTCGACTCGACGTGATTTCCAAACGATTGGTCGCTTTGAGTTGCAACCTTTTGTGCCGATCGGGCATCTATTCCAGCACGAACGATTGTGGGTGGCGGCGGGACCCTCCTGCAAGAGAACCTGTGACCAGCTCAACCCAGAGCTTTCACGTACCGCCGCCGCCCCATTTGATGGATGGCGTCTGACTGCTGCCAAAGCCCGAACGAGGGTGCTTTGCCAGCCGCCAGGTGGCCATGGGGTCCGCCCACGATCGTTAGACGGAAAGAAAAAGCCCCGCCAGTTTCCTGGCGGGGCTTTTTTGTATCCGTCCGAAGGAACGAAGACTTACTTGATCTTCGTTTCCTTGTACTCGACGTGCTTGCGCACGACGGGGTCGTACTTCTTCACGTTCATCTTGTCGGGGTGCAGGCGCTTGTTCTTCGTGGCCACGTAGAAATGGCCGGTGCCGGCGGACGAGAGCAGTTTCACTTTTTCGCGCATGGCTTAGACCTTCTTGCCTTTGGAGCGCATGTCGGCGAGCACGGCGTCGATCCCGTTCTTCTCGATGGTGCGCAGGCCGCGCGTCGATACGCGCAGGGATACCCAGCGGCGCTCGGCTTCGATCCAGAAGCGCTGGGTGTGGAGGTTCGGCAGGAAGCGACGACGCTTCTTGTTGTTGGCGTGGGAAACGCGGTTGCCGACAGCAACGCTCTTGCCCGTAACTTCGCAGACGCGGCTCATAGAAAACTTCCGAGGAATCAGTTGTTTAACGTCAAGGCAGCCGGTTTGAGGCCGCCAAAAGGGTCGCCTTTATACCAGCCGCCTCGGCCGTGGGCAACCAAACCCTTCTAGAGAAGACCTCTTTCCGCAAAGGAAAGGCAGTTGTTGTCCCCGACGATGAGGTGGTCCAGCACCCGGATGTCTACCAGGGCCAGGGCGTCCCGCAGGCGCCGCGTGATGAGCTCATCGGCCTGGCTGGCTTCCGCGACGCCCGAAGGATGGTTGTGCGCGAAAATCAACGCGGCCGCGTTGTACCGCAGCGCCTGCCGCACGACCTCGCGCGGATGCACACTGGCGCCATCGATGGTGCCGCGGAACACTTCTTCGAAGTGGATGAGCCGGTGACGGTTGTCGAGGTGCAGGCAGCAGAACACCTCGTAGGGCCGGTCCCGGAGCTGCGCGGTCAGGAACTGGCGCGTGCTCGCCGGCGCGTTCAGCGCGGGCCCGGCCCGCAGCGCCTCCCGGTAATGCCGCCGGGCGAGTTCCAGCGCGGACATCAAAGTGGCGTACCGGGCCGGCCCGAGTCCCCGGAGGCCCAGCAGCGTGGTGGCATCCGCACTCAGCAGCCGGCGAAGGCTGCCTTCGAAGTGCTGCAGGAGCTGCCGGGCTATTTCCAGGGAGTTCGAGCCGCCGGCACCGGTACCCAGCATGATCGCGAGCAATTCCGCATCGGACAGCGCCTGGGCGCCGCGCTCGAGGAGACGCTCCCGCGGGCGCTCACCTGGCGGCCAAGCGCTGATGTCGGTGAGCGGGTTGGAAGTGCTAAGTGGCTGATCCATGTAGCGATCTTGACGCTTCGGCCCACGCGGGCTGCAGTCGCCAAACCGTCGCGATTCGCCAAATTCTCGTCCCGGGACCTTCGCCTCATAACTCCGCGACCTATGGGCCCAACCAACCCTCACTGGCGCCCAATCCCGGCGGACGGATAATCCCGGCCATGCAAGGAAAACGTGTACTGCTGGGCGTGACGGGCGGCATCGCGGCATACAAAAGCCCGGACCTAGTACGCCGACTGCGTGAACAGGGCGCTGAGGTCCAGGTGGTGCTCACCTCGGGCGCGCGCGAGTTCGTCACTGCCATGACCTTCCAGGCTGTGTCGGGCCGCGACGTGCGCAGCGACCTCTGGGATCCCGAGGCCGAGAAGGCCATGTCGCACATCGAGCTGGCCCGCTGGGCAGACTTCGTGGTGATCGCGCCGGCGACGGCGGACTTCATCGCACGGCTGGCCACCGGCCAGGCGGACGATCTCCTAACTACCCTGTGCCTGGCCACGAGCGCGCCCATTGCCGTGGCGCCGGCGATGAACCGGGTCATGTGGGCCAATGCCGCCACGCAGGCCAATGTCGCGACGCTCAAGGCGCGGGGCATCCACGTCTGGGGTCCGGGCGAGGGCGACCAGGCCTGCGGGGAAGTCGGCGCAGGACGAATGCTCGAGCCCACGCAGCTCGCGGGGTTCGTCGCCCAGAGCATTGCGCCCACGGGACCGCTCGCGGGCAAGCGAGTGCTGCTCACGGCCGGGCCGACGCGTGAGCGCATCGACCCCGTGCGTTTCATCAGCAACCGCTCTTCCGGGAAGATGGGCTTCGCGCTGGCCACGGCGGCACGCGCCGCGGGTGCGGAAGTCATCCTGGTCAGCGGCCCCGTGAATCTCGCGACGCCGCCCGGCGTCCGACGCGTCGACGTGGAAAGCGCGGCCGACATGTTGAAAGCCGTGAACGCGAATCTCGATGGCGTGGACATCTTCATCGCCACCGCGGCCGTGGCTGACTACCGCCCCGCCGTGCCGGTGGAGTGCAAGATCAAGAAAACCTCGGAGTCCATGGATCTCAAGATGGAACGCACCGTCGATATCCTCGCGACGGTCGCGGCGCGCGCGGGCAAGGAGCGGCCCTTCGTCGTCGGGTTCGCCGCCGAGACGGATTCCGTCGAGCAATACGCGCGTCAGAAGCTGCTCAAGAAAAACCTGGACATGATCGCGGCCAATGAAGTGGGTCACGACAAGGTCTTCGAGAAGGACGACAACGCGCTGCTGGTGTTGTGGCGTGATGGCCGGCGCGAATTGCCGCACGCGCCGAAGATCGCGCTGGCGCGGGACCTGGTCGCGCTCATCTCGGAGCGATTCGTCGAGCACGGGAAGCCTCGGCTGGCTAGTATCTCGGCATGAACGCTGCTGTCTCCCATCTCGGCGCCGCGCCGGCGCTGAAAGTCCGCATTCTCGACGCGCGCATCGGCAATGAATTCCCGTTGCCCGCATATGCCACCGCCGGTTCCGCGGGACTCGATCTGCGCGCCTGCCTGGATGCGCCGCTGGTGCTCGTACCTGGCAAAGCCGAGCTCATTCCGACGGGCCTCGCCATCCACATCGACGATCCGGGACTCGCCGCGGTGATCCTGCCGCGATCGGGACTCGGCCATAAACATGGCGTCGTGCTCGGCAATCTCGTGGGACTCATCGACTCCGACTACCAGGGGCAGGTCATGGTGTCCTGCTGGAATCGTGGCAGCGTGGAGTTCACGGTGCAGCCGGGCGAGCGCATTGCGCAGATGGTCATCGTGCCCGTGGTGCAGGTGAAGCTGGAAGTGGTCGAGGATTTCGCGACCAGCGCGCGCGGCGCCGGCGGCTTCGGTCACACCGGTACGCGCTGAACCCGGATCTCGCGCGCCGCGTCCGGCGCGCCAGACATCACTTCTTCGGCTGGCTCTGATTGAGCCGCGCGGCGGCGGACGTCCGCAATTCCTTGAAGCGCCGGATGTCTTCGGCGAACTGGTTCTCGACCGTCTGCAGCTCGGTTCGCTTGGCCGTGAGCGCCGTGTTCTGCGTGCGCAGTTCGCTCATCGCGCGCACCATTTCTTCGGCGAGATCGTCGGGCATGCGGCGCGCGCCCGGCTTCTTGTTGTAAGGCGTGAAATTCAGCGAACGCTGCTTGAGGCCATCGACGCGAGTCGAGATGGTGGCGATGTAGGCTTCGGCCGCGGTGATCTGGCCCTTGATCTGGTCGAGACGCGTGTCGCGCACGTTCTCGATCTCCTTCACCGACGGGTAGGTAGAGACGAGGAACATGTCGTGCTGCTTGCGGCGGGCTTCTTCCTTCTGCTTCGCCTGGTAAGCCGCTGCTTCGGCCGGTGACATCTCGGCCAGTTTCTTCTGCACCTCGACGCCCTGGGAATTCAGCACGCGCTGTTCGCGCTGCGAATACTGCGCCGGCACGCTGTCGCCGTAATGCGTGACGCCCTTTTCATCCACCCAGCTGTAGGTCTGCTTGCCTTCGGACTTCTGCTGGGCCTGCGCCGCGAACGCGGTGAGGCCGCTGAGCACGATCGCCAGGAAGGGGGTGGCAGTTCGCATGGCCGTTATTCTGCCCCAGCCTTCGCGCCCGGGGATACCGCAGAGACGCCCCATTCGCGCTGGTAGGCCTGCAAAGCAGCGAACTGTTCGCGGGAAATGCGAACTCCATCACTGGGAGCCTGGGCAAACGTCTCGATCAGGTCGGAAAGCGTGAGGATGCTGACGCAACGCAATCCGAACTGCGAGGAAACCTCCTGCACGGCGGATTGCGTGCCCTGACCCCGCTCCTGGCGGTCCAGCGCCAGCGCGACTCCTACGGGCGTCGCGCCGGCGGCCTGGATGATGTCCACCGCCTCGCGGATCGCAGTGCCGGCGGTGATGACGTCGTCGACGATGACCACCCGACCCTTGAGCGGGCTGCCGACGATGTTCCCCCCCTCGCCGTGATCCTTGGCCTCCTTGCGATTGAAGGCCCAGGGGACGTTGCGCCGGTGATGCTCGGAGAGCGCCACTGCGGTCGTCGTGGCCAGAGGAATGCCTTTGTAGGCGGGACCGAACAGCATGTCGAACTCGAGTCCCGAGCGGGCGAGAGCGGCCGCATAACACTTGCCGAGCACCGCGATGGCCTCGCCATCGTTGAACAGCCCGGCGTTGAAGAAGTACGGGCTCTCGCGGCCGGACTTGAGCTTGAAGCTGCCGAAGCGCAGGGCGGTACGCGCCAGCGCGAGATCGATGAACGTCCGTTGATATTCCTGCACGTGGTGGTCCCGTATGATGCGGCCGTGCGAATGATAACGGACAAAGCTTGAGCACCGCAGACCGGCGGATCGCAGGTGAGGATCGGCGATGCGCGGCATAGTCTTGAACTCCATCCGGCCCTACATCGAGAAGGAAGCGATCGCTGCTTTCTTCGTTGGCGTGTCGTCCGGATTTCCCTACGCGATGATCGCCGCGACATTGACGACGCGGCTCGCGCAGGATGGGATCAACAAACGTACCGTCACGGCCTTCTCGCTGGCCTTCCTCGTCTACAACCTCAAATTCCTGTGGGCTTGGGTCGTTGATGGCGTGCGACTGCCGCTCCTCGGCCGTCTGGGTCAGCGCGTGTCGTGGATGTTGTTCGCGGGCGTTTTGGTGATCGCGGCCGTGGTCAACCTGGCGCTGGCGGATCCAAAGGCCAGCATCCTCTACACGGCGATCGCCGCTATCCTGGTCGCAGTGGCTGGCGCTACCTACGACGTGGTGATCGACGCTTACCGCATCGAGACGCTGAAACCCGAGCAGCTCGGCGCGGGCTCCGGCATGAGCCAGTACGGCTGGCGCATCGGTTCGGCGGGCGCCGCAGCGCTCGCATTGGTAATCGCGGCGCGCCTTGGGTGGACCGCGGCCTATCTAGTGTGCGTGGTGTTCGCGGTGCCGGCGATGCTGACTGCGTTGATCGTCGGAGAGCCGACGCGCCGCGTCGTGCATGTCGCGCGCCGCGGGATGAATGAAGTCTGGAGTTCCATCGCCGGGCCCCTCGTCGAATTCTTCCGGCGCCATGGCGCGTGGCTCACGCTGTTGTTCATCCTGCTGCACAAGATCGGTGACACGCTCGCCAACTTGACATTCCGACTGCTGTTCAACGATCTGGGATTCAGCAACGACGAGATCGCCACGTGGGATGTCGCAGTCGGCTTCTGGGCGTATCTGATCGGCATCTTCATCGGCGGCGCGTTGTACACCCGCATGGGACTCAAGCGCTCGCTGATGCTGGCGCTGATCCTGATGGGCGTGTCGAATGCGAGTTTCGCGGCGCTCGCGATGGCGGGTCACAACAACTGGGGGCTGGCGGCCGCGATCGGCTTCGAGAACATCGCCAGCGGCTTTGGCGGCGTCGTGGTGGTCGCATATTTCTCCGCGCTGTGCAATCTTGAATTCACGGCTTCGCAGTACGCGCTGATCTCCGCCGCCGCGAGCGTCGTCGGCCGGGTGTTGACGGGCACGACCGCCGGCAACCTCATCGAGTCGATGGGCTTCGTGAACTTCTATCTGATGACCGCGCTGGCAGCGCTCCCGGGCATCTTGCTGTTCTGGTACATGATGCGAACCGGTCTCGTCGATCGTGCGCTGGGTGACGCCGGCACGACGCCGCCGCGATAGCGATGGAGCTCGACACCACGCGGGTGCTCTGTTCGCTCGCGGATCTCGATCGCACCGGCAGCCGGGGGTTCTCGGTAGGTGAAGGTGACTGGCCGCTGCGCGGTTTCCTCGTGAAGACGGCCACGGGTGTGGCGGCTTTCGTGAACTACTGCCCGCACGCGGGCCATCCGCTCAACATGCGGCCCGATCGATTCCTCACGCCCGATGGGAATCTGATCCTGTGCGCCTCCCACGGAGCATTGTTCGAGCGTGATCACGGACGCTGCATCGCAGGACCCTGCCAGGGGCAGTCCCTGACGCCCGTGCCCATCGAGGTGGTGAGTGGCTACGTGCTGATTCGCGCCGACGTGGACGTGAATCGGCTGGCCAACGAGCCGCTGTGAGCGGGCCGGCCTAACAACGCGGATTACTCGAAGAGATCGAGCCCTTCGAACCGGTTGGCGCTCTGCCTGCGGTCGTCCGCCTCGCCGTAACCGATCGCGCCGCGCAGGTCGTCTTCTTCGGGATCCACGTCGACGGAGCCGGTCCAGTCTTCGGGCGGCTCCGCTTCTTCGAGCGCGCCGGACTCCTTCTCGGCCTGCCAGTCTTCGAGATCCATCTCTTCAACCGTGCCGTCGAAGTACTGAAGTTCGATGGTGCCGTCGTCTTCATCGAAAGCGACGACTTCGAAGGAGTCGCTTCCCTGAATGCGGTACCAGTTGCCGACGATGGGTTTCATCGAATCCCTCCGAATGGATGCTGCTATGCTGCGCGCGCCTTTCGTCGAGTCAACTTCATGTTGCTCCCGATCGGGTGTCAGAAACAAGAACGAATTTCTTGCGCAAAGCACCATGCTCGAACAAGCCCTCAAGTTCTTCATCGTCTTCTTCGTCGTCGTCGAACCCATCTCGCTGATCCCCGTGTTCTCCGGACTCACCGAAGGCGCGAGCGACAGCTACAAACACAAGATGGCCGTGAAGTCGGTGCTGGTGGCCAGCGGCATTCTTCTGCTCTTCGCGCTGGTAGGCGCGGGGTTCCTCGGTGCGATGGGGATCTCGATCAACTCGTTCAGGATTTTCGGCGGCTTGTTGCTTTTCCTCATCGCGCTCGAGATGGTGTTCGCCCGTGAATCGGGCACGCGCACTTCCGATGATGAGAAAGAGGAACACAAGAAACGCAGCGACATCTCGGTTTTCCCTCTTGCGTTCCCGTTCATGGCCGGTCCCGGTGCGCTGACCACGCTGCTGCTCTGGTTTGGACCGATTCCGGTCACGCAATTCCCGCTGCAGTTCGGGCTGATGTTCGGTTGCGCCTTGCTGGTGCTCGCGTTGTGCCTGTTCGCGATGTGGGTGTCCGGCCCGCTGATGCGCATCATCGGCGTCACCGGCACGAACGTCGCGAATCGCCTGTTCGGCGTGGTGCTCGGCGCGCTGGCCGTTCAGTTCGTAGTCGACGGACTACGCGCCAGCTTCAATATCTAGACGCGCCGGAACGCCAGGTCCCAGACGCCATGGCCCAGCCGCTCGCCGCGCTTCTCGAAGCGCGTGGGCGCGCGCTCTTCGTGGCGGGGCATCCAGTCGCCATCGGGGGAGAGATTCGCGAACAGCGAATTCGCCCCGCGCAGGACCTCCAGCATCTGGTGCGCGTAATCCTCCCAGTCCGTCGCGAGGCGGAACACGCCGCCCGCGCGCAGGCGCGTCGCGAGTAGTTCGACGAACGCGGGCTGGATCAACCGGCGCTTGTTGTGCCGCTTCTTGTGCCAGGGGTCCGGGAACAGCACGAGGACTTCATCGAACGCGCCCGGCGCGATCTGATCGCGCAGCACTTCAACGGCGTCGTGATCACTGACGCGGATGTTGGCGAGCGCGCGTTCCTGCGCCAGCATGAGCACGTGGCCCACGCCCGGACGATGCACCTCGATGCCGAAGTAGTCGCGGTCCGGGTGCGCGGCGGCGAGATTCGCGAGGTGCTCGCCATTGCCGAAGCCGATCTCGAGCGTGCGTGGCGCTTGCCGGCCGAACAGGGCATCGAGATCCAGCGGCGCCGCTGCGTACGGGACCCCGTACCGCGGCCACAAATCTTCGAGTGCGCGGGACTGTCCCGCGGTCATTCGTCCCGCACGCATCACGAAGCTGCGGATGGGGCGGCGGAGAGTGTCGTTCATCGATGGCTCGTCAGTTGGCGATACACACCCGCGAAGGCGCGGGCGGCCGCGTCGAGCGCGGCTTCCCAGTGTGCGGCCGAATCGCCATCCGCGCCATCGGTCACGTACTTCACACATGCAAAGCGCGCTTGCTCCATCAGGCACACGCGCGCAAGCGCGAAGGCTTCCATGTCCACCACGTCGCCGGCGATCTCATGCCGGTGTGTCGCGAAGGAATCCGCGGTGGAGCAGTGCGCCTGAGGCAGTTCGGGAAAGGTCGTGGGCACTTCGATCAAGGCCGGCGTCTCATCGAAGGGTGTGACGCCCGGCGCAAACCCGAGACCACTCACGTCCATGTCGCGCTGGGAGAAGCGGTTGCAAGCGACGAGCGTATGCGCGGCTATGGAGCGGCTACCCGCCGTGCCCATGTTCACGACGAGCGGCTGGGGATCACCCGTGACGCGTAATTCCGCGAGCCGCCGCGCCAGCGTTGCCGCGGCGTTGACCTTGCCGATGCCCGTGTACAGCACGGTCGCTCCCGTGTTTTCCAGCAGCCCGCGCGATTCCTGCGCCAGGGCCAAGACGATCAATACATTTATATGGGGCATGAGAGCTGTTGTGATGCTCCGGAGCGCTCGGCTATCCTCGCGCCTCGGCAGAGCGGGTGTAGTTCAATGGTAGAACTGTAGCTTCCCAAGCTACTAACGTGGGTTCGATTCCCATCACCCGCTCCACTTCCCCGCGCGCAGGGGACGAAGACTGCGCAGATCGCAGATCTGTGGCCGCTCAGTGCACCCGATCCGCAAACGCGCGCGACACCCGCACCATCCGCCCCGAGTTCAGCACCAGCACGCCGCCACGCCGGCGCTCGCGGATCTTGGCGCGATTCACGATGGTGGAGCGGTGGATGCGCAGAAAGGTGTCCGGGCGCAGAGACTTCTCCAGCGAGGTCAGCGTCTGCCGCAGTAGATAGCTGCGCTGCGGCGTGTGCACGTTGATGTAGTTGCGGTCCGCCTCCAGGCATTCGATGTCGTCGATCGCCACCGAGGTGCGGCCGGTGCCGGTCATCACTTCGACCGTCAGCATCGGTGCATCTTGCGCATCGTTCTGCGCGGCGACGGCCGGCGCCTGCGGCGGGGCGTGCTCCGTCGAGACCTGGGCCAGCGGAACGATGGCGGGCTCTGCGATGGGCTTCGCCGTCTGGTGCCGCGAGCGGATCCACAGGTATCCCGCAAACAGCATGCCTCCGAACGCCAGGTGAAGCGGGGCGCGGCTGTACAGCCAGATCGCCACGGGTGTATCGCCGGAGAGCAGCAGCACCTCACTACTCAGCGTGAGCATCGGCACCGTGATCGCCATGCCCGTGCGGACTCGCCAGGGATGCGCGCTCGCGAGCCGCGAGGTCAGCAACTTGTCGCCGAAGTGCGCGAGCAGCGCGCCCGCCAACACCCAGCCCAGTGCTGATCGCAAAGCCCAGGGCATCGAAACATCGAAGCTCGCGGGTTCCACGCCCAACGCGCGGCCATGGAGCTGGCACCAGGTGCTCAAGGCAAGCACCAGCGCGGGCGCCGACAACCACCACAACTTCTGCGTATTCGAACGCGTCATTCGTCCTCCGCTTCGTCCCATTTTTCCGTCGGCGGCATCAGGTCACGTGAATGCGCGCGGTCGCCAACGCAATCTCGAGCCATGAGCACTCGCCTCCCAATCCTGCTCCTGGCCTCGATCTGCGCCTCCGCAACGGCGAGCGAGGCCCGGTACTTCGGTCTCACGCCGCCCGATACTCCCGAGCCTTTCGAGCCCAGCCTGCTGGGCGCCAACCGCCTCGTTACTCAAGTAGCGATCGCGCCCGGCCAACGACTGGCCGCATTTTCCGTGATAGAGGGCGGCCCGTCTGCAAAAGTTGCGAATGGCATCCACGAGTCGAGGCTGCGGCGCGGCGAATGGAGTGCTCCCGCGCGCCTGGATGTTTTCGGTGCGGAGCTGCCGGCCGGAGAGGGCGCATTTTCCCCGGACGGGCGGTGGTTTTACTTTTCCAGCGATCGCACTCCGGGCGGTACGGGGAGACCGCGCGTCTTCAGGGCAGAGGTCCGGAACGATGTGTTCGGAGCGCCCGAGTTCGTGAAGCTGGATATCCCTGACACCGCGGGGGCCTACTACCCGCGCCTGCTCGCCAATGGCGATCTGTTCTTCACCAGCCCGGGGCCGGTGGGGGGCGATGACCTCTTCGTTGCGGCCTCGAGTGGCAGGGGCGATTTCGCTACACCTCAACCGCTATCCGGTGACTTCAACTCGCCGCGAGATGACTGGGATCTCATCGAGTCGCGCGACGGCCGGATCCGCATCTGGGCCTCGGCGCGCGACGGCAGCCTGGGGAAGACGGACCTCTGGTTCAGCCGGAAGGTGAGCGGGGCCTGGTCGAATGCGCGACGCCTGGAAGCCGCGAGCACGCCGGCGCTCGAGACCGCACCCGCGCTCTCGCCAGATGACGAAGTGTTGTTCTTCCTGCGGCGCATCGACGGTCGCGAGCGGTTGCTCTGGGTGCGGCTCGCGGCCGTATTGGAGAAATCATGAACATCGATGTCCGATTCTTCCGTGTGGCGGCCCTGTGCTCGTTGATCTCGGCGGTCACCACGCTGCTGCTGATCTTCCTGCCCGACTGGTTCGCCGACGTGCGCGACTTCGAAGGGCGCATGGGCCGAATCCACGAAGGCGCGTATCAGTTGCGCGCCTGGGTCTATCTACTGCATCCGTTCCTGGTGTTCACCGCCGCGCTGGGCCTGGCTCTCGCCGTGGGAGGCCGCGCACCCGTGCTGGCCATCGCCGGCATGGTGGGTTTCGCGCTATGGGCCTTCAACGAGGCCGGTCAGCAAACACTCACGTTGTTCGCGTTCGATCGCTGGCGCGGGGCCTGGGCCACCGCGGACGCGGCGGCGCGAGAAGCCATCCGCATCAACGCCGCGATGTACGACGGCCTCTGGGACGGCATGTACATGCTGTTGCTGATCGGCTTTGCCATCGGCAACGCCTGCCTCGCCGCGGCGATGTGGAACGGCGCCGGGTCCGCGCGCGTCATCGCGGGATTCCTGTGGGCAGCCTGTCTACTCACCCTCGTCATCTTCATCGCGCAACTGGGTGTCCAGGTGCTGCCGGAATCCGCGCTCCACTGGGCCTATCCCGCCATCCAGCCGCTGGGGCGTGTGCTCATCGGCTGGTGGTTGTGGCGGCAGGCCGCTATCAAGCGGACGCCACCGGCGTAGCGAGCGACGGACCTGTGTCCTCGCGATGGGCGATCCCGTCGCTAACGGAAATTCGTGAGTCAGCGGTCTGCAGCGCCACGCGAACGTGACCGGCCGTCGTGGCGGATCAACCATCGGGTTTTCTTGTACGATTCACCCCCGCTTGTTCAACGAAGGGGATTCCCAGATGAAAGCCATGAAGACGATTGCGACCGCCGCACTCGCTGTGACCCTGTCTGTCGCCAGCTTTGCTGCCAGCGACAAGAAGCCGGCAAAAGAAATCGAGCAGGCCGTTGCCAGCAGCTCGCGCAGCGCCGATGCCAAGTCGCGCGATGTGTACCGCCATCCCGCGGAAGCGCTGACGTTCTGGGGCCTCAAGCCCGGCGCAGTGATCCTCGAAGTGCAGCCTGGCGGCGGCTGGTGGACGGAGATCCTCGCGCCCTACGCCAAGGCCAACAAGGGCGAGTTCTACGCCACGGGTTCGGACCTGTCGGATCCCGGAATTTCCGAAGGCGCTCGCAAGGGCCGAGCGGACTTCGAAGCCAAATACGCCGACGCCAACGTGTACGGCAAGGTCAACGTGTTGAACTGGGGTCCCAAGGCCGCGCCGCTGCCAGCTAACAAGTTCGACTTCGTGCTCGCCGCGCGTGTGTTCCATGGCTGGGCTGGCCAGGGCCGCGTCGACGCCAACCTGTCGAACATCTTCCAGGCCGTGAAGCCGGGTGGCGTGCTGGCCATCGAACAGCATCGCGGCAATCCCGGCCAGGATCCTGCCGTGAAGGCCGGCTACGTCACCGAACAGGCCGTGATCGACGCCGCCACCAAGGCGGGCTTCGTACTCGACGGCAAATCCGAGGTGAATGCGAATCCGAAGGACACAAAGGATCACCCCTTCGGCGTGTGGACGCTGCCGCCGGTGCGCCAGTCTTCGGCGAACGCGCAGACGCCGGCTGCGGCGGATTTCGATCGCGCCAAGTACGACGCCATCGGTGAATCCGACCGCATGACGCTGCGCTTCGTGAAGCCCAAGAAGTAAATGATGAAGCAACTCGGCAGCATCCTGCTCAAGGGGCTGGTCACCATCCTGCCCATCGGCCTGACGATCTACTTCGTCTACTGGCTGGGCGTGACCACCGAAGAGCTGCTGTCGAAGCCCATCAAGTTCGCGATCGGTGA
>JBKPPO010000201.1:0-5575 GCA_046733635.1 Pseudomonadota bacterium
TTACGCACCGTTCCGCCGGTCTCCGCGGAAAGCGAACGACCGGTGAAGGCCGTGCCCGATGCGGGCGCACCCTATGCGACGCTGGAGGACCTGCGGCGCTGCGATGGGCTCTTGTTAGGCAGCCCGACGCGTTTCGGCAACATGGCCGCGCCCCTCAAGTATTTCCTCGATGGCACCTCGTCGCTGTGGCTGGATGGCTCGCTCTCGGGCAAGCCGGCCGCGGTGTTCTCGTCGTCGCAGACGCTGCACGGCGGACAGGAAACGACGTTGCTCACGATGTCCATTCCGCTGCTGCACCAGGGCATGCTGCTCGTGGGATTGCCGTTCACGGAACGCGCGATCAACCACACGCGAACGGGCGGCACGCCTTACGGCGCTACGCACGTAGCGGGTTTCGCGGCGCAACCGGGCATCTTGTCCGACGACGAGATCACGCTGGCGCAGGCGTTGGGCAAACGGGTGGCGGAAGTGGCGGCCAACCTGGCCGCGGGCAAGGCGGCTCGCCGATAGTCCCCGCGATCAGCGCATCAAAGCTTTTTTCTCTCGATGAGATCGCGGATGAAGGGCACGGTGATGCGACGCTGTTCCGCGAACGCCGCATCGTCGAGGGTATCCAGTACTTCGCACAGCGAACGCATGTCGCGCGGATAACGCCGCTGCAGGAACTTCGCGGTCTCGGGCGGTAGTTCGAAGCCGCGCAGATGCGCGCGCAGGTACAGCGCCTGCAACTGCTCCTCGTCGTTCAGCTCGCGCACGGCGAACACCGACGCGGACGCCAGCCGCGATTTCAGATCCGCGAGAGAAAATGTCACCTGCACCGGATTCTCGCGCGCCGCGAACACCAGCGTGGTGCCGCGTTCGTGCGCGCGCTGCCACAGCGAGAACAGGCGCTGCTCCCATTCATCGATACCCGCGACGGCCTGCACGTCGTCGTAACAGGCCACATCGAGATTCTCGGCGCCGTCCAGCGCGCCCGGTCCGAAAGGCAGCAGCGTCTCGAGCGGCAGATAGGCGGCGCGTTTGCCCGCCGGCACGGCGGCGCAGACCGCCTGCAGCAGATGGGATTTTCCGGCCGTGTGGGGACCGGCGATCCAGGTGGCCCCGGGCGTGGTCGTCGTGGCGACATGACGCAGGTGCGCCACCAGCTCGACGTTGCGCGCCGTCAGGAAACTCGCGAAGGTGGCGCGCTCCTTCAACTGCACGCCGAGCATCAGCTGTTTCATCGGTCAGCTGGTCAGTGCGCGGCGCGTGAACACGGATAGATAGTCGGCGCCGGAGATCACCGTGGTGACCAGCGTGACGATGGCCAGCGCCGTCACCATCTCGGGCGTCGGCATGCCCGCCGCGGCGCCCAGGATCGCGGCCAGCGCCACCGCGAGCTGCATGCCGGTGTTGATCTTGCTGATCAGGGTGGGCCGGCCATGTAATGGTCCGAACCAGAACCGGTAGATCACCGCGCCGAAGCCGATCATGACGTCGCGGCCCACGGCCACCGCGGTGAGCCACCACGGCAGCAGGTTGATCCAGGTGGCGGCGAGGAACAGCGCCACGAGCAGTAGTTTGTCCGCGAGCGGATCCAGGATCTTCCCGAGATGCGATTGCCAGTTGAAACGTTTGGCCAGCCAGCCATCGAGGCCATCGGACACCGCGCAGATGAACACCAGCAGCAGCGACGCCCAGTAGTCACCGGCATACAACGCGTCGATCGTCGGCCAGATCAGCGCGATGCGCAGCAGGCAGATGAGGTTGGGGATGTGCCGCATCGACGTTCCGTTTGCGCGGGCGTATCTCAGGGGCGCAGGCGGAAGGCGAGCATGCCGCCAGCCTTGGGATCCACCCGCTCCAGTCGGTTGTTGTTGCTCAGCGCTCCGAGCAGCGCGTCCGAGCCGCCGCGCGTGAGCACCGCGAACGTGGCGCGGGTGCCCGAGACCTCCGCGAGCTGTACCCCGCGCACGCCAGGCGCTTCGGCGAGCAGGTCCGAAGCGCGCGCGTACTCGCGCAGCGTGGGCACGCCCTCCACCTCAACGAGGATGGAGGTTTCCGGCATCGCCGCGAACACGGCGGCGTTGCGCGCGAAGACGTCGGCCGCGCCGTTCACGCCTTCATCTAGCGAGCCGCTCCAGGATTCGCTGATGCCGGGTGCGTAGAGCGTCCATCGCCAGGCGCCTCCGTTCGGCACCGCGTCGCCATAACCCACGAGCACGCCATCGGCGCGCGCCTTCTGCGCGGCAGCCAGCGCGGTTTCCGGCGGGATGTCGCCGACGGCCGGCAGACCCACCACTTCGGGTCTCACCACATTGATAGGTTGTCCGCGGCGATTACCGGCCGAGTCCAAGGTGCCTTCCACCTGGCGCCGGGATTCGAAGGCGCCAGCAGCCGGGCCACCCGTGAGCACCACGAGAAGCAACGGACGTTCGACTCCCCAGACCGTGCGGCCGGCGGCGTTGATGTCGCGCTCCAGCGCCGCGCCATCGAATATGACCGTGACGGCGCCGCCCGAGGCCGGTCGCGTGCCGATCACATAGCTCTGGGCCTGGGCGAGCACGCTCGCGAGCGCGGGGTCGTTGGCGGCGTCACGAGAGCCGGTGGCGCGGACCAGCACCGTGCGCAACGCGGACTGGGCCTGCACGGCCGCATCCGTCTGGGCGGAGACGTTGGTTTCGAAGACGCGCACCTGGCGCGTGGCCCATGCGGGATTGGCCACGCTCGCGGCTAGCACCATTGCAACCAAACTGACGGTGGAGAAGCGCATTGGCTACAATATCGCACGTTTTTTCCCGACCTGCCGCCGGCAAATACCACACCCGACAATGACTGAAACCGGACTCACCTATCGCGATGCCGGCGTCGATATCGACGCGGGCGATGAACTCGTCGAACGCATCAAGCCTGTGGTCCGGAAGACCATGCGCAAGGAAGTGCTGGCCGGCATCGGCGGCTTCGGCGCGCTCGTGGAAGTGCCGCTCGACCGCTACAAGAAGCCGGTGCTGGTCTCCGGCACGGATGGCGTCGGCACCAAGCTGCGCCTCGCCATCGACACGGGCCGTCACGACAAGATCGGCATCGATCTCGTGGCCATGTGCGCCAACGACGTCGCCGTTTCCGGCGCCGAGCCCCTGTTCTTCCTCGACTACTACGCCACCGGCAAATTGCGAGTGGACGTGGCCGAGTCCGTGGTGCGCGGCATCGCGGAGGGCTGCGAACTCGCGGGCGCGGCGCTCGTCGGCGGTGAAACCGCCGAGATGCCCGGCATGTATCACGGCGATGACTACGACCTCGCCGGATTCTGCGTGGGCGTGGTGGAGAAGGACCGCATCATCGACGGCGCGAAGACCGCGGCCGGCGACGTCGTCATCGGCCTCACCTCCTCGGGCCCGCACTCGAACGGTTATTCACTGATCCGCAAGCTCATCTCCGTGGCCGGCGCCAACGAGAAGACGATGGTGGACGGCAAGCCGCTGTTCGACCGCCTGCTCACGCCCACGCGCATCTACGTGAAGTCGATGCTCGCGCTCGCGCAGAAGATCGAGGTGCGCGGCTTCGCGCACATCACGGGCGGCGGTCTCACCGACAACATCCCGCGCGTGATCCCCGACGGCCTCGAAGTGGTGCTCCAGCGCAGCGCCTGGCCGCGCGATCCGGTGTTCGAATGGCTGGCCGCGGCCGGAAAGGTCGTTCCGGACGAGATGTATCGCACGTTCAATTGCGGCGTCGGGATGGTCGTCGTGGTCTCGCCCTCGGACGTCGACACGGCCCTGGCGACGCTCGCGGCGTCCGGCGAAACCGCCAGCATCATCGGCAACCTGGCGCGCGGCTCGCGTGGCGTGGTCATCGAGGGATGACGCTTCCGGTCGCGGTGGTCATCTCCGGGCGCGGCAGCAACATGGAGGCCATCGCCCGGGCCGCACTCCGGCCGGACAGCTCCTACAAGGTAGTTAGGGTCATCGCCGACCGCGACACCGCGGGCGGTCTCGCCCGCGCCCAGGCGCTGGGCATTCCCACGAGCGTGGTCCCTCTCAAGTCGTTTCCCGATCGAGCGAGTTTCGATGCCGCCCTCGCAGCCGAGATCGATGCCTCCGGCGCCCGGCTGATCGCGCTGGCCGGTTTCATGCGCATCCTTTCGGAAGAATTCGTGCGCCGCTTTGAGGGCCGACTGCTCAATGTCCATCCCTCGCTGCTGCCGAAGTACAAGGGGCTCGACACCCACGCGCGCGCACTGGCGGCCGGTGATTCGCATCACGGCGTCAGCGTGCATTACGTGACCGCCGAGCTCGATGGCGGGCCGGTGATCATGCAGGGCCGGCTCCCGCTGCTGCCGGGAGACACGCCCGAGACGGTTTCAGCGCGCGTTCATGCGCTGGAACACATCATCTATCCCCATGTCTGCTCACTCATCGGCGCCGGCCGACTGGATTGCCGCGCGGGTTCGGTGTATCTCGATGGCAAGCTCCTGGCTTCGCCACTCATCGAGGAGAACGATGCGGCTGCCTGAGATCGCGCTGATTGCGTTGATGAGCCTCGTCACCGGCAACGTCGCCCTGGCCGACGCGGTGGACCTCAAGCCTTTCAAGGCCAGTTACCTGGCCGAATGGAAAGGCATGACTGCCGGCGCCTCCACGCTGGAGTTGCGCAAGGCCGGCGGGGACACGTTCACCTACACGTCGGTCAACAACGCGCGCGGCATGTTCCGGCTGGCGTTTCCCGATGCGCTCACGCAGACGAGCACGTTCCGTCTGCAGGACGGGGCCGTGCAGCCGCTGTCGTTCAAGGGCACCGACGACAAGCAGCGGCCCATCGATCTGAATTTCGACTGGAACGCGCAGCGCGTCACGGGCGTCGCCAAGGAGCACGAGGTGGATCTCGCGTTGCCCGCGGGCGCGCAGGACCCGATGTCGCTGCAGATCGCCACGCTGCGCAGCCTCGCCGCCAACCAGGTGGCCCCCACCGTGTGGATGATCGACAGCGACAAGCTCAAGGAATACGAGCTTCGCCAGGAGGGCACTGCCCGCGTCGAAACCGCGCTCGGCGAACTCGACACGGTGATCTACACCAGCAAGCGCGCGGGCTCCGACCGCGTCACGCGCACCTGGGTCGCGCCGGCGCTGGGCTATCTACCCGTCAGGGCCGAGCGGATGCGCGGGAAGAAGGTGGAGTTCACGCTCAAGATCGAGTCCCTGGATAGATAGGAAATGGGGTCACTCCCCAAATGCTGGAAAAAGGGGTCAGACCTCCCGGCGCCGCCCAACCACCCCGCCCCTCAGGTCTTCGGCAACGTCACGCCGCGCTGACCCTGATATTTTCCGCCGCGGTCCTTGTACGAGGTGCCGCAGGTCTCATCCGATTCGAAGAACAGCATCTGCGCCACGCCTTCGTTCGCGTAGATCTTCGCCGGCAGCGGCGTGGTGTTCGAGAATTCCAGCGTGACGTGCCCTTCCCACTCGGGCTCCAGGGGCGTTACGTTCACTATTATCCCGCAACGCGCATATGTCGATTTTCCGAGACAAACTACCAGCGTCGAGCGCGGAATACGGAAATATTCCACGGTGCGCGCCAGCGCAAAGGAGTTGGGCGGAAT
>JBKPPO010000202.1:0-8570 GCA_046733635.1 Pseudomonadota bacterium
CACTACCCCTGCTGCGACGCCTCGCGCTGGGCTCGCCCGGCCGCGTGGTGTTGCCGGCCGCCAATGGCGGAAACCTGGCCGTGGACGTGTTCTCCCCGTGACCGCGCCGCTCTCCCGGGAGCAGTTGCTGCGGCTGGTTCCGCATGCGGGCGCGATGTGCCTGCTCGATCGCGTGCTCGAATACTCCGAGTCCGAGATCCGCTGCGCGACGTGCTCGCATCTGGATCCGGCGAATCCACTGCGGCGCGGCGGCATGCTGTCCGCGCTGCATCTCGTCGAATACGCGGCCCAGGCCATGGCCGCACACGGCGCGCTGGCCGCCGAAGGCCGGCCCCAGGCGGGGATGCTCGCGGCGCTGCGGGACATCCGGCTGCACGTGCGGCAGATCCATGACGTGGCGGGTGATCTCACCGTCCATGCGCGGCGGCGGCTGGCGCAGCGCGAAGGTTCGCTGTACGAATTCAGCGTCGCCGGCGGCGGCCGGGTGCTCTGCGAAGGCCGCATCGCCATCGCGCTCCAGTAGAATCCCCGCGCGGCAGATGCCGCGAGGAGGATGAATGTCGCGGCAATTGATTTCTTCGGGTTCGAAGTTCGAGCAGGACATCGGCTATTCGCGCGCCGTCGTGGATGGCGAATGGGTGTTCGTGTCCGGCACCACCGGCTTCAACTACGCCACCATGACCATCGAAGACGATGTCGTGGCGCAATGCGAACAGACGCTCAAGAACATCGAGGCCGCGCTGAAGCAGGCGAAGGCCAGCTTCGAAGACGTGGTGCGCGTGCACTACCTCATCACGAAGGCCGAGGATTTCGAGAAGTGCTGGCCCGTGGTCGGCAAGGTGTTCGGCACGATCCGGCCGGCGATCGTGGTCATGGTGGTGGGACTCACCGATCCGCGCATGAAGATCGAGATCGAAGTGACGGCGCTTCGCCGGAAACGCGCGGGATCGGCCAACCGTGCGACCAGGACGAAGAGCAAGGTTGCGGTCAAGAACACTTCGAAGAAGGCCAGGCGCAAGAAATAGGGCGGGAGGGGACAGATCTGTTTTCCGTGGACGGGAAAAGATCAGCCCCTTGCTGACGAGGGCAACGGGAATGTCGGACTACGAAAAGTTGGGCGCGTTCTATCTCGGTCGGGAGTTCGATCCGGCCGCCAATACGCTCCAGGACGACCTCGTTCTCTACGACTCCAGGGACCTCACCACCCACGCCGTCTGTGTCGGCATGACCGGCTCGGGCAAGACGGGCCTGTGCATCTCGCTGCTCGAAGAAGCCGCCATCGACGGCGTGCCGGCCATCTGCATCGATCCGAAAGGCGACCTGGGCAATCTCATGCTCACGTTCCCGGATCTGCTCGCGAAGGACTTCGAGCCCTGGGTGGATGGTGGCGAAGCCGCGCGCAAGGGCCTGGCCCCCGCCGACTTCGCGGCGAAGACCGCCGAGACATGGCGCAGCGGCCTCGCCGAGTGGGCGCAGACGCCGGATCGCATCGCCCGGCTGCGCGCTGCCGCGGACGTGGCCATCTACACGCCCGGCGCCGAAACGGGCATCCCGCTTTCCGTGCTGCGGTCGTTCACCGCGCCCTCTCCCGAGCTGCTCGCGGATGCCGGCGCGCTGCGCGACCGCGTGGGATCGGTCGTCTCCGGCCTGCTCAGCTTGTTAGGCATCGAAGCGGACCCCATCGGCTCGCGCGAACACATCCTGCTCGCGAACATTCTCGAGAGCGCATGGCGTCAGGGTCTCTCGCTCGACATGACCGGCCTCATCCAGGCCGTCCAGAAGCCCGGGTTCGACAAGCTCGGCGCATTCGATCTCGAGACCTTCTTCCCCGCGAAGGACCGGCTCAAGCTCGCGATGCAGCTCAACAACCTGCTGGCCTCGCCGGGCTTCGCGACCTGGATGACGGGCGAACCGCTCGACGCGCAACGGCTGCTGTACACACCCGAAGGCAAGCCGCGCGTCGCCATCATCTCGATCGCGCATCTCAACGACGCCGAGCGCATGTTCATCGTGACGCTGGTGCTCAACGAGGTGATCGCCTGGATGCGTCGTCAGTCCGGCACCAGCAGCCTGCGCGCCATCCTCTACATGGACGAGATCTTCGGGTTCTTCCCGCCGACGGCGAACCCGCCTTCCAAACAACCCATGCTCACGCTGCTCAAGCAGGCGCGTGCCTTCGGTCTCGGCTGCGTGCTGGCCACGCAGAACCCCGTGGACCTGGATTACAAGGGTCTCGCGAATTGCGGCACCTGGTTCATCGGCAGGCTGCAGACCGAACGCGACAAGCTGCGCGTCATCGAGGGCCTGAAATCGGCGCTGCCGGGCGGCGATGACGCGAACCTCGAAGCGCTCATGAACAATCTCACCCAGCGCGTGTTCCTGATGCGTAATGTGCACGACGATGCGCCGCTGCTCATGAAGACGCGTTGGGCGCTGTCCTATCTACGCGGCCCGCTGACCGGACCCGAGATCGCGAAGGTGATGGCGAGTCGCAAGGCCGGCGCGTCGGGCGCGTCGACCGCCTCACAGACTTCGCCTGCAGGCTCATCTCCGGCGCCCGGCGCCGCGCGCACCGGCCGACCCGCCGTCGGCGCCGGCATCAACGAGTACTTCCTGCAACCTGCCCGCGGCACGGGCCCCGTGCTCTACAAGCCCATGATCGCGGGTTTCGGCAAACTGCACTTCGTGGACGCCAAACTCTCGCTCGACGAATGGCAGACGGCTGGCTGGCTGGCGCCGCTCGACGACGGCGGCGGCAACGCCTCGTGGGAAGACGCGGTGCGCGATCCCCAGTTGAAGTCGCGGCTGGTTGCCAGCCCCGTTCCCGACGCTGACTACGCCGAACTACCGGGCAGCGCGCTGCGCGCCGCGAGCTACGCGTCCTGGGGCAAGAGCCTGCAGTCTCATTTATATGAGACGGCGCGCGCCAACGTGTTCTACGCCGATTCGCTCAAGATGGCGTCCAGGGCGGGCGAGAGCGAAGGCGATTTCCGCGCGCGACTGACGCTGGCCACCCGCGAGAAGCGCGATGCCGCCGTGGCGGCGCTGCGCCAGAAATGGCAGGCCAAGGTGCTGCAACTCCAGGACCAGATCCGCCGCGCCGAAGACAAACACGAACGCGAGAAATCCCAGCTCACGCAGCAGCGCATGCAGACGGCCGTGAACGTCGGCACCACCATCCTGGGCGCGCTGTTCGGACGCAAGGCGATTTCCGCGACGAGCATCGGCCGCGCCGGCACGGCCGCGCGATCGGCCTCGCGCTGGGGCAGCGAATCGCAGGACGTCGCTCGCGCGGAAGAAAACATCGACGTATTGCGCCAGCGGCTGGCGGATACTCAGCGCCAGGTGGAGGCCGAAGTGGCCGCACTCGAGAACACGCTGGACTCGAGCAGCGTGGCGCTGCGTTCCGTCGAAGTGCCGGCGCGCAAATCGGATATCGCCATAGGCGAGGTCGCGCTGGTCTGGGCGCCCTGGCGCAAGGGCGCCGATGGTTTTCCCGCGCCCGTTCATTAGGGGAGTGACATGAAGGAACTCGTCGATCTGCTCACGAAGAATCTCGGCGTCTCCGGCCCACAGGCCGAAGGCGGCGCGGCGGTATTGTTCAAGGCGGCGAAGGACAAACTCGGCGGCGCCGAGTTCGACAAACTACTGGGCGGCTTGCCCGGCATCGGCGACCTCCTCGGCAAGGCGCCGGCGTCGGGTGGCGGGCTCGGTGGCATGTTGGGCGGGCTCGCGAGCGCCGTCGGCGGCAACGCCGCGCTGATCACCACCGTCCTCGGCGGCTTCAGCAAACTCGGACTCACGGCCGACCATGCCAAGAAGTTCGTGCCCGTGATACTCGAGTTCCTGAAATCCAAGGTGGGACCGGACGTGGTCTCCAAGCTGGAAAAGACGCTGCGCGCCTGAGGTCAAGACGATGCCTTCCTTCGATGCCGTTTCGGAACTCGACAGTCACGAACTCACCAACGCCGTGGACCAGGCCAATCGCGAGCTCACGCAGCGATTCGATTTCAAGGACACGGGCGCCACGTTCGAACTCAAGGAGAAGGACTTCACGGTGAGCCTCAAGGCGCCGTCGGAGTTCCAGCTCAAGCAAATGCTCGACATCCTCACGCAACGCCTGGGCAAACGCGGCATCGATTCACGCTGCATGGAGAAGAAGGACCCGGTGAGCAATCTCGCCGAGGCGCGCCAGGACGTGGTGTTGCGCCATGGCGTGGACCAGGACACGGGCAAGAAGCTGCAGAAAGCGATCAAGGAATCCAAGCTCAAGGTGCAGGCGCAGATCCAGGGCGACCAGCTCCGCGTCACCGGCAAGTCGCGCGACGATCTGCAGGCGGCGATGGCGCTCATGAAGAAGCAGGAGCTCGACCGACCGCTGCAGTTCAAGAATTTCCGCGACTAGCGGAACGAAACGTCAGTCGGCGCGGTTCTTGATCGCGAAGGTGTAACGGCCGATCGGGCAGTTGCGGTTCGGCGGACGGCCGGCATGGCGGATGAGTCCGTCGAACAGCAGCAGGCGTGCGGGCCGCGGCGCGACGGCGATCTGCGTATCGCCCTTCTCGTCGAAGAACACCGTTTCGCCGCCCCACTCCAGGTCCCATTCCTCGCAGAGGTACCAGAGCGCCGTGAGCTCGCGCGTGCCGGGCAAGGCGTCGTAGTGCGAGAGCAGCAGGTCGCCGAAGGATGCGAAGTTGGTGTACACGCGATAGGGCTTGAAGCCGCCGTTCGGTCGAACCTGCCGGATCGCCGCCTCGGTGGCCTGGCCCAGACTGGTCCGCGCCAGGTTCTCGAGCGGCATTTCGCAGACCCAGTGACGCGGCTCCCCGCCCGGCAGCGCGGATTCCGTGCGCGTGAAGGAAGCCTGCTTGATGGCGCGGAAGTACTTCGCGCACTCCTCGACCGATACGAGTCCGTCGAACACGTAGAGGTCGTGGCCATCCACCTGGGCATGCCGAGTGGGCGCGATCACGTCATCGTCTCCGCGGGGCAATACTCGCGCAGGAAGTCATCGTGCGTAGGGAAGGACGACACGCGCTTCCGCACGTCGCTGGCCATGAGGTTCAGGCGCCGTTCGAGCTCCGCCTCCGCCGGCAGATCCGCAAAGGGATGATAGGAACGCGGCTGCACGTTCTGGCCGGCGAACACCGCGAACCAGCTGTGCTCGCGGAAGATCTCCGGCAGCCGCGGCATGATGGTCGCGTTCTCGCGATAGAGCTCGAGACGCTGCTCCAGTGAATCCGGGCGCTGGATCGTCTTGCAGTGCTGCCAGAACGGCGTCTCGTCGCGTTCGTTCACGTTGTAGTGCATGACCAGCAGGTCGCGGATCTCTTCGAGCTCGTCGCGCGCCGCGCGATTGAACGCCGACACCGTCGCAGCGGAGATGCCCTCACCCGGGAACAGGAACAGCAGCCGCGCGATCGACGAGAGGATGAGGTGGATGCTCGTCGATTCCAGCGGCTCGAGGAATCCGCTCGCGAGCCCGATGGCCACCACGTTCTTCTTCCACACTTCCTTGCGCCGGCCCGTGACGAATCGCAGGGGCCGCGGCTCGGCTCGCGGCGTGCCGTCCAGGCGCGATAGCAGCAGTCGCGCGGCTTCATCGTCGGAGAGGAACGAGCTGCAGTACACGTAGCCATTGCCGGTGCGATGCTGCAGCGGGATCCGCCACTGCCAGCCGGCCTCGCGCGCGGTGGAGCGTGTGGCCACGGTCGTCACCGCCACGCGATCGCAAGGCACGGCCATCGCGCGGTCGCAGGGCAGCCACTGCGTCCAGTCCTCGTACCCCGCCTGCAGCGCCTGCTCGATGAGCAGACCGCGGAATCCCGAGCAGTCGATGAACAGATCGCCTTCGATCACGCGGCCATCGGCGAGCTTCACCGATTCGATGAACCCATCGCTTGAGCGCTGCTGGACGTGCACCACCTTGCCTTCGTGCCGCTTCACGCCGCGCGCTTCGGCATAGCCGCGCAGGAAGCGCGCATAGAGCCCGGCATCGAAGTGATAGGCATAACCCAGCGGCGGCAGCGGCGAAGGTGGCGTCCGCGAAGGAAGCTGGAACTTGCCGGCCATCGCGGCGGCGCTGTTGGAATTGAAGTGGTCGTAGGGGTGCTGGCCGCCGCGAGCGCGATGCCGCAGCCAGAAGTTGTGGAAGTACACGCCTTCCATCTGCACGCCGTAGTAGCCGAAAGGATGCAGGAAGGTGTGGCCCACACGCGTCCAGTCGACGAATTCGATGCCGAGCTTGATGCTCGCCTGCGTGGCGCGCATGAATTCGGCTTCATCGATCTGCAGCGACTGATTGAACTCGACGATCGACGGGATGGTGGCCTCGCCCACGCCCACGGTGCCGATCTCCTCGGATTCGATGAGATCGACGCTGTAGCGCCCATTGCGCAGGTTCTTGATGAGGGCTGCGGCCGTCATCCACCCCGCGGTGCCTCCGCCCACGATCACGATGCGGCTGATGCGCGTGTTCATGACTCAAGCCCCGCGCGGCTGGGCGCTCGCGACGCGCTTGAGGAAATCGAGATGCCGCGGCATGGATGCCGCGAGCTGGCGCACCTGTTCGCGCAGCGGCGCGAATTCGCGCGCGGACTTCGCGTCCATGCGCTGGCGGATCTGCAGCTCGAGCGCGTCCGGCCTCACGCCGGCGCCCAGCAGCAGCCAGGCCCAGTCGAGCTCCTCGAAGGATTCGAAGTCCTGCATCACGAGCCGGCCGTTGGCGGCGAACAGATCGAGGCGTTGCGCCAGCCGATCGGGAAGCGGCGCGCCACGGACCGCCTGCCAGAACTCGCCCGCAGGCGCGCGGCCCACGCGGTAATGCGCCAGCGTGAAATCACGAAGCGCGGCTGCGTGTTCGCCCATGACGCGATCGTATTCCGCGGACTCGACGCGGCTGCGCGCATCGAGCGGCAGCAGCTCGATCAAGGTGACGAGCCCGAGCTGCGCGAAATGCAGATCCGCGCCCGCCAGCGGTTCGAGCTGAAGCGCGGCCGATCCGAGTGCGACGCAGTTGTGCTCCCAGAAGCGCCGGCGACGGCCGGTGGACCAGCGGCGAAGCGCGAAGTCGCGGAGCTGCGGCGCCAACGCGCTCAATTCCGCCTTCGCGGCATCCTCGCTCTGCAGGGCGCCGCTGAACACCTGGCCCACGAGCGTCGAGTTGACCAGCGGCAGGCGCCAGGTCCAGCCCGTACCGGTCGCGCGCGTCTGCGTGGCCGCGGGCGGATCGGCCATGGGCGGCGCGACGGCCGTCCACATCCGGTCGCAGGGCAGGTTCGCGCTCCAGTCCTCTCGCGCGCCGTCGGAGATCTGGCTCAGCACGCGAGCGGCGAGGCCGGTGCAGTCGATGAACAGGTCCGCGGCGACCTCGAGATCCGGCCCAAGCTGCAATGAGGCGATGCGGCCATCCTCGTGGCGCGTGACGACCGGCGAGGCGCCCTCGACACGTTGCACGCCAGCGCGCTGGGCAGACTCGCGCAACAGCGCGACGTACCCGGCCTCCTCGATGTGGAAGCCATAGGTGAAGCTCGCGGTCAAAGCGTCGTCGCTGCCCATCGGGTGCGCGAAACGCCCGAGCCGCGCGGCTGTGGCCGCGAGTGAATACACCTCGGGCGACTCGGCGCGGCCCGCCAACTGTTCGTTGAGCAGGAAATTGTAGAACGGCAGATCGCCGAGTTGCCGGCCGATCTCACCATGCGCATGAACGAAGCTGCTGCCTTCACCCTGCCAGCCCGCGTGTTCACTGCCGAGTTTGTAGGTGGCGGCGGCGCGGCGAACGAGCTCGGGTTCGCCGATGCCCAGCAGGCCGTGGATTCCGCGCTGCGAAGGCAGCGTCGAATGGCCGCGTGGCGCCTCCGCGTCGGGGCCCGTATCGATGAGCGTGACGCGCAGGCCGCGCGAACGGAACGCGCGCGCCAGACCCAGCGCGGCGATCCAGGCGGTGGCGCCCGATCCTGCGACGGCGACGTGTTTCGTCATGCCATCGCTCCCTGCGGGGGCTTCGCGGGGCAGTACTGCTTCAGGAACGACTCGTGATCCGGCATGCGCGTGACCGCGTTCTGCACGCGCTCGCGCACCGCGCGCAGCGCCTTTTCGACCTCGGCGGCCGCGGGCGCGTCCGCCATGGGGTCATGGCCGGTCGGCATCACGCGCTGGCCGAAGTACACCGCAAGCCAGCTCGGTTCGAGGAACAGGCCGTCCTTGTAGGTGACGACGCGGCCGCGCTCGCGGAACAGCTCCATCTTGTGGCGCAGGCTGTCCGGGATCGCCATCGTGCGGCAGTAGTTCCAGATCTCGGCGTCATCACGCTCGGTGGCGTGGTAATGCAGGATCAGGAAATCGCGCACCCGGTCGTATTCCATGTCGACCAGCCGGTTGAACTCGGCGCGGTCGCGCGGATCGATCGCGCCCTCGAGCGGAAACAGCTCGATCAGATAGGTGATCGCCATCTGCGCGAGATAGATCGAGGTCGATTCGAGCGGCTCGAGGAACCCGCTGGCGAGCCCGACCGCGATCACGTTGTGGCTCCACGAGCGCTTGCGGCGCCCGGCCCGGAAGCGCAGCAGGCG
>JBKPPO010000203.1:0-6765 GCA_046733635.1 Pseudomonadota bacterium
CGACTACGGCAAATCCGCCCGGCCGGGCCGGAAGCTGGGTCATCTGACGATCTGCGAGGCCTCTGCCGCGGCCCGGAACCGGCGTGCCCTGAAGCTGCTTTCCCGAGTGGATCGAGAGACTTACCTCGCAATTCGGTGACCCCGGAAGGAACCGTTAGGCCCTAGGGCCCTCCTTTACCGTAATATCCCGCGCAGGGATGTACATCGAGAGCTTCAAACTTCGCGAGCTGCCCTTCCGGCTGAGCCCGGACCCGCAGTTCCTGTTCCTCTCCCGGGCCCATGCGCGCGCCAAGGCGTACATGGAGTCCACCATCTGGTTCACGGATGGCTTCGTGGTCATCACCGGCGAAATCGGCTCGGGCAAGACCACGCTCATCGAAAGCTTCCTGCGTCAGCTCGATTCGGACGTGGTGATCGCGCAGATCAACCAGACGCAGGTCAACGCCGTCGAATTCCTGCAGTCCGTACTCGTCCAGTTCGGCTTCTCGCCCTTCAAGATGAAGAAGGCCGAGCTGATCGCGACACTCAACAGTTTCCTCATCGAGCAATACGCCGCCGGTCGCAAGGTCCTGCTCATCATCGACGAGGCGCAGAACCTCTCGCTCAAGGTGCTCGAAGAAATCCGGATGCTCTCCGGCATCGAGGCCACCAAGGAGAAGGTGCTGCGCATCATCCTGGCCGGCCAGCCCGAGCTCAACGAGAAGCTCGACTCCCCGGAACTCGTGCAGCTGGCGCAGCGCGTTCGCTTGCGCTTCCACCTGGGTGCGCTGTCGCGCGAAGACCTGCGCGCCTACGTCCGCCATCGTCTCGACGTCGCCGGCGCCGATGGCCGCGACATCTTTGCCGAAGACACCTACGCCGAGCTCTACAAGTATTCCGGGGGTGTGCCGCGCCTCGTGAACACGTTGTGCGACACCGCGATGATGGCGGCGTTCGGTGAGGACCGCGACGTGGTCACGCTCAAGGACGTCTCATCGGCCGTCACCGAGCTGCAGTGGGTGGAGTTCTCCCAGCGCGCCAATTCGATCGCGAGCACTATGGCCGCGCGCGCGATGAACCAGCCTGCTTACGCGAATGCCGACCGCCCCGCGAAGCCGCTCTCCAAGCTCGTGCTGTCGACCGATGGCCGCGCCACCGGCGAGCTCCACCTGGTGCCCGGTCGCAAGGTGATCGGCCGCACGCCGGACAACGATCTGCAGATCGACAGCAAATTCATCAGCCGGCACCACTGTCAGCTCGTCACCGGCAGCGATGGCATCACCGTCATCGAAGATCTCAACAGCACGAACGGCATCGTCGTGCGCGGCAAACGCGTGCGTCGGCACACGCTGCGCGACGGCGACGTGGTGAGCATGGGCCAGCACGAGATGTTGTACGTCGACGATCAATCCGCCCAGCACATGGCGGACACCCACGACGATCTTCCGCGACTGGAAGTGGATGCGGCGAACGAAGAAGCCGACGCCGACGAAGACGTGCCGCCGGACACGGCCGAGGCCCGATAACGCCGCTCGCCGCCGCCACCTCGGCAATCGACGACCCAATGAAAAAGGCGCGTGAGCCGCGAGGCCCACGCGCCTTTGTCGTTGAACCTGCCTTAGCGGCGGCGACCGGTGAACAAACCGATCAGGCGGCCGAACAATCCGGGCTGGAAATCCACGTGCATGGCCGAGCGCGAATTCGTGTTGTTCCCACGGCGCATTTCCGCGACCACGTCCGGCGGAAGGTTGATCCGGAATTCGCCGGTGGCTGAGTTGTCGTTTCGCATTGTCGGAGTGCTCCGCTCGGTGGTTGACGCTGGCTGTGTGTAAGCCGCCGGGTACGTGGGAACAGTTTGCTGGCGCATATGGCAGGCATGATGTGCCGCGATTCACACTGTTTCCAATGTCGCCAAAAGCGAACTTCATTATGTTCGCGTCTGATTGGTGTGTAGGCGCGGTGCGATTCCTTCGCTACAAAATGCTGACGCACTTTGACGACATCCCTGTCGTCCGCGCATCGTGATAGTGCGCCGGGGCTTCGTTTGCCCGATATCGTGAATTCTCACGGGATCGCGAAGGAATTCCCCTGCAAGCTCGCGGGACTGATTTCCCGGGAGGACTCGTGAAAAGAATCATCACGCTCGCGCTGCTCGCACTCGTTAGCGCCTACGGCATTGGCCTCGTCACCCTGGGCGAGTCCGGCGCGATGCGCTTCGTCACACGCATGGAATCACACATGAGTGAAGGTGATGCGGATGCGGTCTGCGCGATGCTGCACGACGATCTCGAAGTGGACATCGTCGATCACAGCACCGAGGGCGGCCAGGACACGAACGGCGGGAAAGCGGAACTCTGCGAGCTCACACGCGTGGTGGTCACCGCGCTCGGCAAGCTGCCTCACGACATGAACGTGCGCTTCGATGAAGTATCGGTGAAGCGCGACTGGCTGCACCCCTGGACGAGCGAGGTCAGCTACGTCGAAAACCGCAGCCTCACGATCCAGGGCGCGAACGTCACGTTGAAGACGGTCAGCGAGGACACGGTGACGCTGGTCCAGACCCTCACGGGCGTGAAGCTGCGCAAGCTCAAGGCGGAGGTGTTCCTCGCCGAGTGACGCGGGCCCGGGGGGCTCAGCCCGTGCCGCCCACGGTGAGGCCATCGACGCGAATCGTCGGCTGACCCACACCCACGGGCACGCTCTGGCCTTCCTTGCCGCAGGTGCCGACGCCGTCGTCGAGCTTGAGGTCGTTGCCCACCATGCTCACGCGCGTGAGAACGTCCGGGCCGTTGCCGATCAGCGTCGCGCCCTTGATGGGCGCGCCGAGTTTGCCGTTCTCGATGAGATAGGCCTCGCTCGCCGAGAACACGAACTTGCCGGAAGTGATGTCCACCTGGCCGCCGCCGAAGTTCACGGCGTAGATGCCCTTCTCCACCGACGCGAGGATTTCCTCGGGCGGCGTCTTGCCCGGCCGCATGTAGGTGTTCGTCATGCGCGGCAGCGTGATGTGCGCGAAGGATTCGCGGCGGCCATTGCCCGTGGAGCGAGTACCCGTGAGCCGCGCGTTCATCTTGTCCTGGAGATAACCCTTGAGCACGCCGTTCTCGATGAGCGTCGTGCACTGCGTGGGCGTGCCCTCGTCGTCGATGTTGAGCGAGCCGCGCCGGCGGGAAAGTGTGCCGTCATCGACGATCGTGCAGAGCTCGGACGCGACGCGCTCGCCGACTCGCCCCGCGAACGCGGAGGTGCCCTTGCGATTGAAGTCACCTTCGAGCCCGTGGCCGATGGCTTCGTGCAACAGGATGCCCGGCCAGCCGGGACCCAGCACCACGGTCATGGGACCCGCGGGTGCGGGCACGGCTTCGAGGTTCACGAGCGCCTGGCGCACTGCTTCGCGCGCCAACGCCAGTGGTTTGTCACCGGCCACGAGCTCGGGCAGCGTGATGCGCCCGCCCGCGCCGGCGTATCCCTGCTCGCGACGTCCATTCTGCTCGACGATCACGGACACATTGAACCGCACCAGCGGCCGCACGTCCGCGGCGAGATGCCCTTCGGAGTTCGCGACTAACACCACCTCGTGCACGGCGACCACGCTCGCCATGACCTGCTTCACGCGCGGATCGAGCTTGCGCGTCTCGCGATCCACGCGTTCGAGCCAGGCCACTTTCTCGCTCGAGGTGAAGCTGGACACCGGGTCCACGGGTAGATAGAGGCTGTGGCCGATGGCAGGCAGCACGGACTGCACGCGGCGGTCCTGGCCGCGATGCGCGATGGCGCGCGCGGCGACCGAGGCCTCTTCCAGCGCCGGCAGCACGATCTCGTCCGAGTACGCAAAGCCGGTCTTCTCGCCCGCCACCGCGCGCACGCCCACACCCTGTTCGATGCTGGCGCTGCCTTCCTTGACGATGCCGTCTTCGAGCGCCCAGCTTTCCTCGCGCGAAAGCTGGAAGTAGAGATCCGCCGAGTCCACGGAGCTGGACATCACCTGCGCCAGCGCCCGGTCGAGCCGCGAATCATCGAGGCCACCCGGGCGCAGGATGAGATCGCGGGCGATGGTCAGCGATTCGGAGGTCTTCACGGCGTTCATGTATTCCTGGTCCTTCACTACGTGTTGTAGATGACGCGATGCTCGAGTGAGGGGAAACGCGCGCGCGCCTCGACGCGCCCGGCCGGATCGATGTCCGCCACGACGCATCCCGTGCCATCCGGCATGCGCGCCAGCACCCTTCCCCAATGATCGATGATCATCGAATCGCCAAAAGTCTCGCGCCCGTTCGCATGCACGCCCCACTGGGCCGGCGCGATCAGGCCGCAGAAATTCTCGATGGCCCGCGCGCGCAGCAGGGATTCCCAGTGCGCGCGGCCCGTGGGCACCGTGAAGGCGGACGGCACCACGAACATCTCCGCGCCCTGCCGCGACAACACCCGGAACAGCTCCGGGAAACGCATGTCGTAGCACACCGCGAGTCCCAGTTTGCCCGCGGGCGTGTCCACGACCCGGGGTTCGCGTCCGGGCGCCGTGTGCGCGGATTCGCGATGCGATTCCGTACTGCCCGGCACGTCCACGTCGAACAGGTGCATCTTGTCGTAACGCGCGGCCCTCTGGCCGTCGGACTTGTACACCAGGCAGGCCGCCGCCACCCGGCCATCCTCGCCCTGCCGAAGCGGCACCGTGCCGCCCACGATCCATATCTGGAGGCGGCGGGCGGTGTCTGCAAGGAAGTTCTGGATGCGGCCCGCGCCATCCGGCTCGGCGATGGCGCGTTTGTCGCCGCTATCCTTGCCCATGAACGCGAAGTTCTCGGGCAGGGCTGCCAGCACCGCGCCGAGGCGCGCGGCCTCGGTGAGGTGGCGCTCTGCAGCGGCGAGGTTCGCTTCGATCTCGTGGCTGGAGGTCATCTGGATGGCGGCTACGCGCATCCCGGCAATCTACCACCGATCAGGGGGCGTCCCAGCCACCGTGCCACTGCACGCGGCGCGCCGGCGCGGCGTCCGCCCAGCCGCGCTGCGCGGCGGATCCGCGGAGGACGGTCCAGGCGCGGGCGATGCGATTGCGCGCGGGCGAAGGCACCGCGGTAGCCGCCAGCGACACTTGCTCGTAATCCACGGTGAGATCGTAGGTGCGAGACAGCAGGCCCACTCTCCCCTGGCCGCGGAACACCTGATCGGGCTCAGGCCCGCTGCCCTGAACGTTGACGAGTTCGATCTGCCCGTCGGACAACGATGCGTTCGCAGCGAGTTGGTGATGACTGTCGTCGCCCTGGGTTTCGAGGTCGAAGGCGCCGCTGAGGCCGCGCACGAGATCGCGCGTGTCGTCGGTACGCCACTGCAACTCGCCGCTCGCGCGCAAGGATCGCGTGGGCCACTCGGCGGGCAGGGCCGCGCTTTCCAGCAAAGCCGGCAGCTGACGCGTGTTCACGCTGAAATCCATGCGGCAACGCTGCTCCTGCTCCAGGCAGCTGCCATTCGCAGAAAGCTGGTGCGGCGCGCCGGCCGCGGAGTCGAGCGAGAACTCGATGCCCGCATCACGGCGCGACAACCGGGCCGCCATGGCGCCGAGCGGATTGTCGGCCTGCCGCAAGTCCGCGATGTCCACCTGCAGATCGCCATCGCGCGGCAGTAGCGCGCCGGCCGCGGCGAGCACCAGCGGCGCGCGTTTGAGTTCGATGCGCTCCAGTGCGAGCCGCGGCTCGCCGGCCGCCTCGGACGAACCCAGGATTTCGCCGGCGACTCCCTGCACTTCGAAGCGGGCGCGCAGGCGGCCTTGCTCCATCAAGCCGTGGAAGGAGTCGCGGCCGCTTTCGACGTGGTATTCGCGCAGGCCGCGACCATCGATGCGAACAGTGGCCGTGACCGGCAGTGCACGGGCACGCGTCTTGTCGAAAGGTTCAGGCAGGCGGCTCTCCAGCCCGGTGAGATTGCTGGCGAGCGCGAGGCGCCACTCGCCGGCTTCGGGTCGCCGGTCCAGCGTGCCGCTCCAGCTGAACTGCCCTGACAGACCGGCGCCCGCTCCGGACTCGCCTAACAACTCGAGCAGCGGCGCCGCATCGGCCGTGCCCGCCATCGTCGCCACCAGTCCGCCGCGCGTGGCGCGGCGCGACTCGATCTGCACCGGCCCACCGAGCCAACTGCCGCGCAGCGCGAGACCGCGTAATTCGCCATTCGCATAACGCACCGTCCCCGACAGCCCCTCGAGGGCCGGCACGTCGTCGGCGAGCGGGATGGACGCATCGGCCAGCTTCGCGGTCACGCGCCATTTTTCCGGCTGACGCAATTCCGCGTCGCCGCGCGCTTCCGCGTCGAGCGTCACCGAACCTTTGAGCTGCTCCAGCCCCTGCTCGCGAAACACACGCTGGAGCAGCGTCGATTCGAGCGGCCCTTGCAGTGACGCGCGCAATCGTGGCGCGCCCTGGCGCGGCCAGTCGACACGGGCTTCCGAAAGCTGCAGGTCTTCGAGCCGACCGGTGGTGAGCCGCAGCCGCGTACCGGTGCGCGAGAATTCGAGCGTGCCCTCCGCCCCGGCCAACGCCGGTGCGCCGTCGATCGCGCTCGCCAGTCCCGCGAGCATCAGCATTCCGCGCGAGCGCTGCCAATTCACGGCTCGCCGGCCGGAGTCGTCGACCGTCGGCAGCAGATCGAGCTTGCCGCTGACGATCTCGCCGCCCTGGACGTCGGCGAGCTGCGGCACCGTCGCCTCCAGCGCCAGCAGCGACCACACATCCGCGAGCAGCGCGCGGTCCACGCGCGTGATTTCCAGCGCCAGCGATTTGGCTTGCGCCCCGTTGC
>JBKPPO010000204.1:0-11476 GCA_046733635.1 Pseudomonadota bacterium
CTCCTGCTCGGTGCCACTGCCTGGGCTCGGCCGGTCATTCTGCAAAGCACGGAGACCATTCCCTCTCCCGATCCCACCTACAACCACTTCGGCAACGGCATCGCCATCGATGGCGACTGGGCGATCGTTACCGGGGAACGCGTGGACGACCCTGACGACCAATACTCCGCCATGACGCGGGCCGCATTCCTGTTTCGTCGCGTGAACACGCGCTGGGTATATCAGCGAAAGCTGGTCGAACAGGAAACTCACGCCGACTACCCCGGTGCCACTGGCCTAGCGATGAAAGAAGGGATCGCCGTGGTCATGTTGGGCGGGCTGTACATATTTGAACTCAGCGGCAACGACTATGTCGCGCGAAACACCGGTAGCTCCGGGGAAGGCCTCGGTAGCGACATCGGCATCAGCAACCGGCGCATCCTGCTCGGTGCCGGCGACTGCGCCTGGAATGGCGTCATCCTCGAATTCAGCGCGGCTAACAACCAATGGCAATACGCCACCACCCTTCCCGGCGAACCGAAGGACGGCTGCGACGACGAATACCGCGGCGGCCCGGTCGAACTCTCCGGCGATCTCGCCTGGGTGTACGGCGGTGGCTTGTTCCGTCGCACCGGCGGCACTACGTGGGAACCCGTGCCGATGTGGAACCTGCCGGCGGGACACAGCTGGACTGGCGGGGTGATATTGAGTGGAACCAATGCATTCCTGTCAGGATCCGGACGCCAGGGCATCCATGTTCTGGATCGCGATGTCAGCGGCGCGTGGCGGGAGCAAAGCCATATTCAGACCCTGAGTGGCATGACTTCCGACAACTACGTCGAGGGAACCGGTGTCGACGGCAATCTCGTGTTCACGGTCAACTACGGGGACTCGTACCAATCAATGTTGGTCGACGTCTTCCAGCGGGATTCGAACGGCCGCTACTGGCATGCGGCGCAAGTCATCCCGAAGGGCGGCGAAAGCGCCGGTCCTGGCGATTTCGCCAGCAGCGGGCGGCGCTTGCTGATCGGCCATGGCAACGGCCCGGTGAGTTACATCGAACTACCGGCGACGCTGTCCATACCACCCGCCGTCATACAAAGCACGTTCAACGCCGATGCCGCCGGCTGGACAGGGATGTCGGGACAGTTTGCGACCGCCCCTGCGCAGACCGGCAGCGGCAATCCCGGCTGGGTCTTCCGCCAGAGCAGTGTCACCGGCGAAGCCATTGCTACCTTAAACAACTCCGACTGGACCAGTCAGGCCGTGGAGGCGGATGTCCGTCCCAGGCAGTTCTCCGGCAGCGATCGCTGGGTGGGTCTCGCGACGCGCTTCGTCGATGCCGCTAACTACTACTACGTCACGGCGCGCAGCTCCGGTAATCTCGTCCTGAAGCGCAAGGTGAACGGCGCGTTCAGCGATCTGGCCTCGGCGCCGTTTCCGGTGGCGGTCAACACCAACTACCGTCTGCGCCTCGAGGCGGCGGGCGATCGGCTGCGTGTGTTCGCCAATGGCGTGAAGGTGCTCGAAGCCCACGACTCCGCACTCACTCATGGCCGCGCCGCGCTCATCACCTACCGGGCGCAAGCGGATTTCGACAATGTCGTGGTGACCCCTTCGCCATCCACGTCGATCTACGCAGACCGGTTCCACAACTTCGACAGCACCGACTGGGACGAAACTCCCACCGGCACCTGGATCGCGCCGGTATTCGACGACCTGGGGGGTGGTTATTCTTTCGGCCTCCGACAGACTTCGTTGGCAGGCGACGCCCGGATCGCCGTCGGCGTGCCGACCGATGACCAGGTGGTGCAGTTGAACGTCATCCCGCGCAGCTACGCGGCGGGCAACGACCGCTGGTTCGGCGTGATGGCGCGATACGTGGACGCATCGAACTACTACTACTTGACCGTGCGCAGCTCCAACACGGTCTCACTGCGCAAGCTGACCAATGGCGCAATCACCGTGCTGGCCACCGTACCGATGACGGTGGCCGCGGACGCTTCGTATGCGCTGCGCCTGGAGGCGGTGGGCAATCAGCTTCGGGGGTACGTCAATGGCCGGCTATTGCTGGAGGCAACCGACTCGACCCACGCGCGCGGCATCGGAGGTGCTGCGATGTTCAGGACCTCCGCGGATTTCCTCGACTACCGCGCTTACCAACCTTAGCCGCAGGAGCATCGCGCTTCCGGGCATGACGGCGCGCCTGGAATAACCGGTTCGACGGGGTGTCGCGCGTTAACGGCCCTGGCGCGCTTTCCTGAAGGTCTTTTTTCGCGGTCGTCTCGAAACCCTGTGATTCCGTTCTCAATCCGGCGCCCGGAACCGCCCGGATTATGAGAGCCAGGCCCGTCCTGCTGCAGCGCGGGTAATTAAAGTCAATTCCATGAGAGTGCCGTCGGTCACCGGCGCCCGGGGGAAGAGAGCCCTCGGGCGCCTTCTCCTGTTGTGCGTGGGTGTTCTGCTGCTTCTGGGCGGCGGCCGTGCCTTTGCGCAGATCGGCACCGACCCGTTCGTCCGCGAGACCGGCCGCATCAACTTCGTGACCACCGGCGGGAGCCTGCGCAACAGCTCCGCCAATACCTGTTCGGTCACGGGCACCAGCACCACGATGTTGTCCGGCGTCCCCACCACGCCCGGCACCACCATCGTCGGCGCCTATCTCTACTGGGGCGGGTCCGGATCGCTCGACAACTCCGTGATCTTCAACGGCGCCACCGTCACCGCGAACCGCACGTTCTCGACTACCTACTCGGGCGTCTCGCCCAGCCTGCCGTTCTTCGGCGCGATGGCGGACATCACCAGCCGCAACATCGTCAACGTCAACGGCAACAATTCGTTCAGCGGACTCGCCGTCAACGTCGGCAACCCGCATTGCGACGTGAGCGCAGTCGTCAGCGGCTGGTCGCTGATCGTCATCTACCAGAACCCCAACGAGCGCGTGCGCGCCGTGAACCTCTACGACGGCCTCGACTGGTTCCGCGGCCGGCAGATCACGCTGACGCCGCGCGGCTTCCGCGTGCCGAACACGAACATCGACGGACGCATCGCCATCTTCACGCTCGAGGGCGACCCCGCGAACTCGGGCTCCATGGACGGCGTCAGCGAAGCGCTGCGCTACAACGGCAACCTGCTCGACGACGGCCTCAACGTCGCGGGCAGCGATCCCACGGTCCAGCAGTTCGACGGCACGATCAACACGCAAGGCATCCAGACGAGCTGGGGCATCGACGTCGATCAGTACAACATCAGCGCCTTCCTCTCGCCGGGGCAGACGCAGGGCACCACGGTGTATTCCTCGGGCGAGGACCTGGTGCTGCTCATGGCGCAGATCGTGAGCGCCACGTCGGACCCGGGTGTCGACCTGGGTATCACGAAGACCCACAGCGGCAACTTCGTCGCCGGCAGCACCGGGCAGTACACGATCACCGTGTCGAATTCGAGCGCGGCGCTGATCGAGCGAGAAGACAACACCGTCACGGTCACGGACACCTTGCCACCGGGTCTCACATTCAACTCGGCGGCCGGCACCGGCTGGACCTGCGGCGCGGCGGGGCAGGTGGTCACCTGTACGCACGCGGCGCCGCTCAACGTCGGCGCGTCATTCCCGCCGCTCACGATCACGGTGAACGTGCTCGAGACCGCGGCGACGTCCGTGGCCAACACGGCCACCGTGAGCACGCCCAGCTTCGAGCTCAACGCCGCCAACAACACGGTCAGCGACGTCACCAGCATCGTGTTCCCGAATCTATCTACCTCCACCAAGACGGTTCAGGACCTGAACGGCGGCGAAGCCAACCCCGGCGACACGCTGCGCTACACGATCACGCTCACGGAATCCGCGGGCCTCGCGGCGGGCGGTGTGAGCGTCACCGATCACATCCCGGCGAACGTCACATTCGGCAGCATCGTGTCGATCCCTGCCGGCGCCACGAGCAGTTTTCAGGCGCCGCCCAACGGCGACAACGACAACGGCATCCTCACGGTGTCGAACATCAGCGTGCCGGCCAATGGCTCGCGCACCCTCGTGTTCGACGTGGTGGTGGCGAACGTCTCGCCCGGCGCAAACATCGACAACGAAGCAGCCGTGAACAATCCGAATGGTCCGGATGCCACGCCGGCCGCGCCGACCGTGCAGGTCTCGCCTTCGCAGATCCCGGGCAGCGGCACCAAACAGCTCTATCTCTGGAGCAATGCGCAGCGGCTGTCGCGCGTGCAGCCCAGCGGTACGCACAACGCGATCTCGATCAACGGCAACAACCAGAGCGTGACGTTCACGTTGAATCCCGCGCTGCAGACCGCGCTCACGTTGAACCCCGGCAATTTCACCGTGAACCTGCTGCTGGCGCGCACCGGCAACCTCGTCAACACCAATCGCACCGTCACCGTGACGCTGACGAATTCGGCGCTCGGGAACATCGCGAGCGCGTCGCAGTCGTTCAATTCGACTACGGTGTCGATGCGGACCTTCACGCTGAATACCACCGGCATCACCGCGCCCGTGGGCTCCACGTTCTCGCTCGTGGTGAACAACAACAGCAACAATTCTTCCAATCGGTCCGTGACGGTCACGCCGTACACCGGCACACAGTTCTCGCGCGTGGATCTCAACAGCGCGACGATCATCCATGTCGACAGCGTCACCACCTGGAACGCGGCATTCAACGGCGGCGCGGCGCAGACGACGTTCTATCCGGGCGCCAGCGTATTCGTGCGCGCGCTCATCAGCGATCCGTTCGGCAGCTTCGACATCTCGAGTGCGCGCGTCAGCATCCTCGATCCGTCGAACAACGTGGTGGTGAACGACCAGCTCATGACGGCGCAGGGCGCGCCGGCGACCTGCAACTCCACGACGGCGGCGACCTGCGTCTATCAATACCCGTTCACCGTCCCGGCTTCATCGCCGCCGCTCGGCAACTGGACGGTGCGTGTGACGGGATACGAAGGCGTGGAAGGCGTGACCGACCTCGGGGTCGGCACGTTCACCGTGGTCATCCCGCAGCCGTCGCTCACCATCCTGAAGACTTCGAGCGTGATCTCGGACCCCGTGAATCTGACTACCAACCCCAAGCGCATCCCGGGCGCGGTGGTGGCGTATGACGTGACGGTGACCAACAGCGGACCTGGCACCGTCGACGCGGGCACGCTCGTGATCACCGATCCAATTCCGGCGGAGACGGCGATGTACGTGGGCGGCGCGTCCCCCGTGGTCTTCACGAACGGGAGCACCGCGAGCGGGCTCACGTTCGTCCATGCATCGCATGTCAGCTATTCCACGGTGGGCGTGAGCGGGCCCTGGGGCTACACGCCCGTGGCTGATGCCAACGGCTTCGATGCGGCGGTGCGTGCGGTCCGGATCGCGCCCGCGGGCGTCATGAGCGCGGCAGGCAGCGGCAATCCCTCGTTCAGCGTGCAGTTCCGCGTCCAGATCCAGTAACGACCCGGGGTTTGCCCCCGCTTTGCACCGGATCGAAGCGTTTTCGACGCGCGTGCACCCGGCCGACACATGTCACTAACCAGACGGGCTGTCATCCGCCCAATCGCGAGCCTGTGCGCATGAATTCACGAGGACCGAGTTGGCACGGCGATTGCTTTATCTAGATCGTCTGCGGAATGTTCTCCTCCCCCCTCGTGAGACATTTTTTGCTGGACAGACGCGTACGGGAACGGAAGGGCCCGTACGCGTTTTTTTTTGCGCCGGGGAATGAAATGGGGCCACTCCCCAATTCCTAGCAAAAGGGGTCAGACCTCGTCAGGGTGCGTTCCGTGATGCGCTGAGCGGGGGTCTGACCCATTTTGCCCGCGAAGCGGGAATCGAGGAGGGCCCCATTTCATTGCTCGACGCCGTAAAGCAGCTTCGCCGCCGCTTGCGACATGCCGCGGAAGTCGTGCCCCACGCCCGGCACGGTCTGCAGCTTCCAATGGAAAGGCGTGCCCAGCTCCTTCGCACGCTCGGCGGAGAACGCAAAGAAGCTCCGACCGCGCGACAGCCGGTCACGTCCCTGCGCATCGAGCAGTGGCGTATGGATGTGTGAGCCGCCGCGATCCGGATCGTTGTCGTTCTCGCCAAGCAACAGCGTGAAGTCCGCCGTGAACGCGCGGCGCAACGATTCCTCGTCCACGCCCAGACCCGCGAGTCCCAGCGGCAGCGGCCGCACGAGATCGGGCAACGTATAGAGCCCCGCGTTCGCGGCCACGATGCGCCGCGCGCGCGACCCGGGATGCAGCAACGCCAACCGCGCAGCAAGCTGCCCGCCCGCGGAGTGACCGAACACGTCGTACTGTCGCTGCTTCGATCCCGTGGCGCGCCTCAGCAGATCGAACAGGCGGTCGAAGTCCGCGAACAGCCAATCCTCGCGGCAGGAGTTCACATCGAAGCGCAAATCCTCGTCCCGTAGATACAGGCTGCTCGCCGTACTCCCCGGCTGCGGGTCGCCGACCTGCAGGTTTTCGATGATCCCGCCCATTTGATAGCCCGCGGCGTCATAGCCGCTCTCGGGATAACTCGGCGAGGCGATCAGCACCCCCGCATGATCGGCGGCACCGACCCAGGCGTCGCGATACGCGTCGCCGTTGCGCCCGGCGCCGGGGAGCACGATCAGCACCGGTGAGTGCGGGGAAAAATTCGCGGGGCGGTAGTAATGCACCGTGATCACCTGCCCGGCATTGCGGCCGCCGCCCGCCATCGTGAAACTGCCTTTGCCGTGACCAATCACAACCGCGGGCGCGGGGTCCGATGGCGCCGAAGCGCACGCGCCGAGCAGCCCCACGACCCCGGCCAGCAGAAAACGGCCCATTGAAAGCAGGTTCATCCCCCCAGGGTACCGCGCGCCGAGGCGGCGAAACCGGACAGACGCCGGTCGTTTCCGGACACCGCGAGGTAATGAGCACTGACATTCCGTCCCCGCGCCGCGTTGGATAACAGCGCCCATGCGCTACGTGTTCTTCATCTTCCTCGCCACCGTCACCGCCCTGGCCGTGGGCTCCAACTACCGCGAGATCTCCCGCGCCGTGAACGACGACCAACTCCTGCAGAGCGCGGGCGTCGAGCCGTCGAAGGCCTACATGCGCAAACAGTGCTCCGCGGCCGTGGTCGAAACGGACGACCCGCCCGAATTCTTCGATTGCGTGTACATCCAGACCGAGAAAGACCTGAACCTCTTCAGCCTCGAAGACGGCCACCTGATGAGCGAGCTGCAGCTCAAGCTCCACAACATGGACGGCGTGGCGCTGCAGAGCATGGGCCGCCATGCCCAGGTGCAGATCTTCAGCGGCGACCGCGTGACGGCCATGTATATCCACGGCAAGCAGTGGATCGACAAGGCGCAGACCGAAGCGGTGTACCAGTGGCTGGTTCAGCACGGCGTGCCGCAGCGCGATCCGACGCGCTGGATCGGACCCTGATTCGGCGCGGGTTCCGCGCCACCGTCAAATCGCGCTTGACAGCGCGGCATTCGCGCCTAGAATGCGCGCCCCAATGTACCTGACTAACTACCTACGCAATCGATCCATGCGCGCACTCGCGGCCCCGCCGCGCGCGCGCCATGCCTGCATGATCTGCTAGCCCACTTGCGGAGGGCGGCGTTCGGCTGCCCACCGGCATCTTCAAGAGGCCCCGGTAGGCGTTGCCCACCGGGGCCTCTTCGTTTGGAACTGCAATGACTCTTCACAAACTTCAGGTGGATCGCGAGTCGCGCGACGGCGGAACCGCTGGCGTACACGTCGCGCTCACCTCGGAACTCTGGGACCTCGCGGGTTCGGTACTGCGTGCCCGCGCGGTGCGGGCCATGGACCTGGCCACGCGTTCGCTGCCGATCTACCGGCTGTTGCGCTGGTCGGTGCATCGCAAGGTGAACGATGTCTTCGACGACATCGCGAGCGACTCCGCCTTCAACTCGCAGCGCATGGAAGCCGGCAGCGCGTTGCTCTCGGCGCCCGGGGTGTTCGTCGCCGCCGAGGGTCACGAGAAGAAGAGTTATTGCTCCTGCGTGTTCCAGGTCTGGGCGGAGAGCAAGACGCGTGCGCAGGAAGTGGAACATAAGCTCAGGGCGCTGTCGGGCGACTTGCGATTGCAGGATCGCACCTTCGTGATCGACTGGCAGTTCCTGGCCGGCAACACACTTCGCGGCGCGAGTTTCGAGGAAGTGGCCAACGACCGATTGCTCGACGAGGCCTATCCGGCGCTCGGCTGCGGCGTCGACCAGTTCATCGCGAGTTATCTTGCCTCGCCGGAGTCCGTGCTGATCCTGCTCGGGCCGCCGGGCGGCGGCAAGACGCGGCTGGTGCGCGCCATCCTCGCAGCCATGAGCCATGAGAAGGGCGAGAACGCCGAGGTGCTCTACACCGCGGACAAACGTGTGCTCGCGAGCGACGAGATGTTCGTGGAGTTCATCACGGGCCGCCACCACGCGATGGTGATCGAAGACACCGATCACCTGCTGAGGGCACGCACGAGCGGGAACGAGGACATGCACCGCTTCCTGACGATCGCGGATGGCATTGCGCGCGCGCAGGGGCGAAAGATGATCTTCACAACGAACCTGCCCAACGTCACCGACATCGACCCGGCGCTGACTCGACCCGGTCGTTGTTTCGCGGTGAAGACGCTGCGCAGCCTCGAGCCGGCGGAAGCTTCGGCGCTGGCGCGCCGCCTCTGCGGCGACGATGCGGAACGATTCGCGCGAGCCGAGGCCGCGATCGAGGCGCAGGAGGGCAGGGTGCGTTCGGTGGCGCAGGTGTATCGCGCCTGCCAGTAGCTAGAGCCTGAGGTCCGATCGCAACAGCGTGCCGATGCGCAGATAGAACGAATCCACGCCGGTGTCGGCGCGCCCGTATCCGAAGAAGATGGGCCCGAGGATGGTGTCCGCGCCGAGGAACAGGCTGCCCGCGGTGATGAGATCGTCCGAGTCCACGAGGTCGCGATGCGTCCAGAATCCCCCGCGCTCGAGGCTCGCGCCCGCGAACAGCGGCAGTCCCAGGATCTGGCTGTCGTTGCTGATCTTGCGGTAGTAGATCAGCCGGGCCAGCGCGACCTGGTTGCCCAGCACCTCATCCGCCAGATAGCCGGACAGATTCGCGAGACCACCGAGTTTGCTGACCACCCCGATGGTGTTGCCGCCGCCATGTGACGACGCCAGTTGCAGGCCGAGCAGCAGGTGATCGCGTCGGCCACCGAACGCGCCGTCGAACGCGAGGCGCGTGACATCCGCGGATTCACGCGAGCCGAGATCGTCGCTGTACACCTCGGTGGACAGGTCCAGCCGAAGCCCCGAAGTCGGGAAGGTGACCGAATCCAGCGTGTCGTACTGGATGCGGCCGCGCGCCAGCCCCACGTTGCCGCTGATGGGACTCACACCTTCATCGCCGATCTGGAACCGCGCTTCTTCTTCGCCGCGCTCGATGCCCGCTGACAGACGCCAGTGGCTGTTGGGGTTCCAGCCGATCTCCACGCCGCCCACGAATTCCGAGCGATGCAATTCGGCGAGGAAAGTCTCGTCGCTCGGATTTGCGCGCAAGGGCAGATTGAAGGCGCGGTATTGCAGATAGGGCGATACCGAGAATTGCCCATCCCATCCCCAGGGTTGATAAAACTCGGTGCGCGCGTTGAGCACCCGGCCCAATTGCAGCCGCGCCAGCCCCTCGCCACCTCGCTCGTTCATCTTCGTGAAGCGCGCCTGGACGAGCGCCTGATAGGCGCTGCGCCCGTTGAAATTGTCCGAGAGCTCGAGGCCGAAGCGCAGGAAGTTGGGCCCCCAGGGTTTCTCGACGGCGTGGATCTCGATGCCGGTCTGGCTATCTTCTCTGGCGAGACGCCAGGACACGGATTCGTGGCGTCCTTCGCCGTACATCACCGCGATGTCCCGCTCGAACGCCTTGGCGTCGAAGGGCTTGCCCACCTGCTGCTCGAAGCGGTGCGTCACGTAGGTGTTCGCGCGTTCGCTCACGCCGGGCGCGCGAACGAAGTCGATGCGCGGCGCCGGGGAAGACTTCAGCTCATGGCGCCCCTGCCATTGCGCGTACCGCGGCTCGTCCACCGCGAAAGCGCGAAGCCGCGGTGCGGCTGCCTCGCCTGCTGCGAGTCCGATCTTGATGGCATCAGGCGCCAGATCGAATCGCGCGGAGCCGAAGTTGCCGAGCTCGGGTTCGATGAAGAGGTCGTTGGGCCCGAGCGTCGCGATCTGCGCGCGCGAACGGTTCTGCATGAGCGCTGTCAGCATCTGGTCGGCGATCGCGAAGGGCGAAGTCAGCTCGTCTTCCTTGAGTAGATTGGCGCCGACGGCGACGACGATCAGCCGCTCGGCACCCATGTTGCGCGCTTCCTCGATGGGTACGTTGTCGACCATGCCGCCGTCGACGAGCAGCCGGCCGTTCACCTTGATGGGCGCGAAGGCGCCCGGCACCGACATGCTCGCCCGGATGGCCGTGGCAAGGTCGCCATCAGAAAACACCACCTTCTCGCCGCTCACGATATCCGCGGCCACCGAGCGGAACGGAATCGGCAACTCGTCGAAACTCTCCACCTGCCAGGTGGACTGGAACAGCCGGCGCAGCAGCAACAGCAGTTGCTGGCCCTGAACGAATCCCTGGGGCAGGGCGATGCCGCCCGCATCGAGCCCGACCTCCACGCCGCCCACGAACCGCAGCTCGTCTTCCTTGCGGCGCACGGGGCGTTCCCCGCGGATCGGGTCGTCCTTGAAAACCTCATTCCAATTGATGCCCTTGAGCACGCGTTCGATGTCGTCAGCGGAATAACCGCTGGCATAGAGGCCTCCCACTATGGCACCCATGGACGTGCCGACGATGCAGTCGATCGGCACGCGTTCACGCTCGAGGATCTCGAGCACGCCGATGTGCGCGGCGCCGCGTGCACCGCCGCCGCCGAGCACCAGGCAAGTTTTAGGGCGTGAACCGGTAGTTGGGGATTCGGCTCGCGCGGGCATGGCGCCCAACAGCAAGACGCTCGCGGCCAGACACATCCACTTTGGCATCGCAGACTCCCCCGGAGACGATCCGGCTGGTCCGCATGTTAGCCGCGACTCAGCGGCGCAGGTGATGCCGGTAGAACACCAGGTATTCACCTTCGCCCGGATCCACTTCCAGGCACCAGCCACTCTCTTTCTTGCTGCGGTAGAGATTGGCCGCGATCCAGCCCACGAGCGGCGTGCGCTCCAGCTCGGGTGTGAGCAAACGGGCGCGCAGGTCGCTGTTGCGCGGCCAACGCACGGGCTGCAGACCGGGTTCGGGATCGAGCAGCGCGGTGGATTCGAAGTTGCCATTACCGCGCGCACGGCGCCGCGCGTGATGCTGGAGCGCCAGGTCGTCGGTGTGGGCGAGATTCAGTGGCGCGATGGCGGCGACGCGGAAGGCCGCTTCACCCGCTCTCGCAATGGCGGAGGTTGTCAGCGCCGCACATGCCAGCACCGCACTCACCAACCACTTCCGATCCCGGAGGATCATGTCGCACCTCGTTCTGGACCCGCTGACAGGTTAGGAGCGC
>JBKPPO010000205.1:0-6377 GCA_046733635.1 Pseudomonadota bacterium
ACGCGAGGCCGTCTCGTAGAGACCCACCCTGTCTTGCGCGGCCGCGGGATCGACGCGCGTCTTCTCGAACAGCGCCCGATGCAGCTCGCTCGGGAAACGGCCCCCGTTCTGCCGCCGGAGCAACCACGCCCCCAGCACGTATTTGTCCACCTCCGCCTGCAACTCCAGCTCCAGCAGCGTCACCGGCTTGTCGAAGCCGGTGTTCCACGCCACGTACACGAAATGGCTGAGGCCCTCGGCGACGGTGAGGTAATCCGCGAGGTTGTCCTGCGTGAGCGCCGCGAGCGGGTCCTGGCTGTCCAGCCGATCGAGCACGCGTGCATCGATGAACAGCGACATCGACAGGGTGTCGCCCTCCTCGGCCACGAGCAGTTGTTCGTCGCAGGCGCGCGCCGCCGGAATGGCCGCGAGATGCGCGCGATCCGTCAGCAGGAAATCCCGCACGTCGGGGGTTGCCGGCAGATCGTAGATTTCCGCCAGCACGTCCTGCAGTGAGGCGAGCGTGGCGCCGGCCATCAGTTGACGAGCAGGCTTTGGGCTGCGGGCGCGGCCTCGATGCCGAGCTTGCGCAGGATGCGGCGCGAACGTTCGCTTCCCGTCTTCACCCACAATTCATACTGGCGCAGCCGGTCCTGGTCGGTGTGTTGATAGGCGCTCTCGCTGATCTCATTGAGCGCGTCGACCATCGGCTGGAACTTGGCGGCGAGCTCCGCGAACACCTGGCGCAGCGTGCGTCCGCGGGCGGCAGGGACGGTTTCCGCGAGGGTCCCATAGGCGCGGCCGCCCATTGCGATGTGGTAATCGACGTCGACGAGCTTGCGCGCGAAACCGGCGGAGAAAAATCCGGCGATGAACAGCGACACGTCACCGAGGCGTTGCAGGCCTCGCGCGCGCTCCTGCGGTGTGGGCGCTTCGAGTGCCTCGCCCAACATCACGACGAGCGGTTTCAGCCTACCGTTGGATGGCGCACCGGGGCCGCGCTCATAAAGTGCGTCGGCGTCGGAGAACATCGTGAGCAGATTCACCACGTAGTGCTCGGTCTCGCCTTCGACCGCCACGTGCTGATGGGACAACGCGTCGTGCAACGCGTCCTTGAAGAACTCTTTCAGGTTCGAAACCGGCAATATCGCCATGTGTTCACCCCGCGCAAGGACTCCTGACAAGTCATCGGCAGCGCTCTCTCGTTCATGAAGCGCCCTCTCTGATTGAGCGCCCGGGATCGAAAGGGTTCCGTGACGTGCGCAGCGTTTTTCGGATGCGAGGTGCTGGCAGCCAGCGCGGCACACTGCTAACTACGTGAGCAGCTTCACGAGCCCGTCGAGGTCGGTGACGGCGGCATCCGGAGCCGGCAAGGCTTCGGGCCACGTCGCACCCGTGCGATTCACCCAAACAGTTTGCATGCCGACGGCCTTCGGGCCGACGACGTCCGCGTGCGGTTCGTCGCCTACAAACAGGATTTCCGCCGGACGCAGTGTCAGCGCGTCGGCCAGCGCGTGATACACGCGCGCGTCGGGCTTGGCGCATCCCAGTGCGCCCGCGTGCAGGCTCACTTCGAAATGGTGCGCGAGCCCGATGCGTCCGAGGTCGGCGTTGCCGTTGGTGAGCGTCGCGAGACGGAACGAAGCGCGCAGCCCGTCGAGCGCCGGCACGACATCGCAGTAGGGCTCACAGAGATTTCGCGCGTCATGCCAGGTCGAGAAGGCCTCGTGCGCGATGGCGGTCGCCAGCGCCGATTCATAGCCCGATGCGGCCGCCAGCCGCGCCAGCGATTCGCGCCGCAGATAAGTGAAGTCATGTGCGCGATGCGGTTCCTCGCGCATGAGCGCCGCGCGCGCCTCCACCATCTGCTGGGCCGAGAAAGTTTCGGTGATGCGTGGGTACCGGCTGCTCAGCCAATCGGCGAGAATGCGCTCGGCGCGAATCAGTACGGGCTCGACCTCCCAGAGCGTGTTGTCGAGATCGAAGCAGATCGCGCGTACGGCGGCACGGTTCATGGGCCAATGCTAATCGAGGGGACGCATGAGCGAACTTCTGCTGACGATCGGCAACAAGAATTATTCCTCGTGGTCGCTGCGGCCCTGGATACTGCTGAAGCATCTCGGGTTGTCGTTCGAGGAGCGGCTCATTCCGCTGGACACGCCCGAGTTCGCGCGCGACATCGGCGCCATCAGCCCGACGCGCCGCGTCCCGATCCTGCAGCATGGCTCGCTGCTGATCTGGGACTCCCTGGCCATCTGTGAATACGCATGCGAGCTCGCGGGCCGCGGCTGGCCCGCCGACAGAGCCGCACGCGCCGTGGCGCGCGCCGCGTGCGCCGAGATGCATGCCGGATTCAGCATCCTGCGGTCACAATGGCCCATGAATGCGCGCGCCCTGGGACGCCGCACGGCCGCCAATCCGGAACGCGCCGCCGATGTGGCGCGCATCGAGGATCTCTGGTCCGAGTGCCGCCAGCGCTTCGGTGCGGGCGGGCCCTGGCTGTTCGGCGAATACACCGTCGCGGACGCCATGTACGCGCCCGTGGTGCTGAGGCTGCGCACGTATGGCGCCAGCGTGCGCGCGTCGACGAATGAATACATGGGCACGGTGCTCGCGGATGCGCACATGCGCGACTGGCTGGCCGCCGCCGGCGCCGAGAGCTGGATCATCGAAGCGTCGGAGATCGGACGTTGAACGGAGCTGACATCATGAAGAACGGTTTGCGCCTCGCGGTACTGATGATTGCCGGCCCCTGCATGGCGCAGGCTGCCGAGAATCCCCGTGCTTTCTCGCCGCGGGACCTCAACTCGCTCGCACGCGTGAGCGATCCGCAGGTATCACCCGATGGCAAACGCGCTGTCTATGTTCAGCGCGACGCCGACCTCGAAGCCAATCGCGGCCGCACCGATCTGTGGCTCGTGGATCTCGGAGGCACGGACGCACGGCCCCGACGCATCACCCAGCACTCGGCGAATGACTCCCTGCCCCGCTGGTCCAATGACAGCGAGAACATCTATTTCCTGTCGACGCGCACGGGAAGCGCGCAGGTGTGGCGGCTCCCACTGAACGGCGGCGAGGCCGTGCAGATCACCGACTATCCACTCGACGTGGAGACGTTCCGCCTCTCGCCCAAAGGCGAATTCATCGCGGTCAGCATGGGGGTGTTCAAGGAATGCACGGACCTCGCGTGCAGCCGCGAGAAACTCGACGCGAGCAGCAAGAGCAAGGTCTCCGCGCGCAGCTTCGACGCATTGTTCATGCGGCACTGGGACACCTGGAGCAATGGGACGCGCAACAACCTGTTCGTCGCGCCGCTCAATCCCGACGGCCGTGCCGGCACGCCCGTGAACGTCAGCCGCTCGCTGGAGGCCGACGTGCCGTCGAAGCCGTTCGGCGGTGATGAGGAATTCGCGTTCGATCCCGATGGCAAACACATCGTGTTCAGCGCGCGCGTGGCCGGACGCGCCGAATCCTGGTCCACCAATTTCGATCTGTACGAGGCCTCGGTCACGGGCGACTCACCGCTGCGGAACCTCACCGCCGACAACCCGGCCTGGGATACGCAGCCGGTGTTCCTGCGCAATGGCGACCTCGCCTGGCTTGCGATGGAGCACCCGGGCTTCGAGGCGGATCGCTTCCGGATCCGCATCCGTCAGGGCGGCAAGGTCCGCGACGTAGCGCCGCAGTGGGATCGCTCGGTCGCGCATCTCAGCGTGAGGCGCGATGGCCGTACGCTGCTCGCCACCGCCAATGACCTCGGACAGACGCCGCTGTTCTCCGTGGACGTGGCGTCCAACAAGGTCACGAAACTCTCGGGTCCCGGCAACGTCGCCGAGTTCTCCGCCAGCGAAAACGGCATCGTGACGATCTGGCACGACCTCGCCTCGCCGCCCGATCTCTATCTGATCGGCCACGGCGAACCGCGCCGGCTCACGAACGTCAACGCGGCGCTGCTCGGCGCGCGCTCACTCGGGAGCTTCGAGCAGTTCAGCTTCAAGGGCTGGAACGACGAGACGGTGTACGGTTACGTCGTGAATCCGCCCGGCTTCGACAAGGGCAAGAAATATCCCATTGCCTTCATCGTGCACGGCGGCCCGCAGGTGAGCTTCGCCAATCAATGGAACTGGCGCTGGAACGCGCAGACCTACGCCGCGCGCGACTATGGCGTGGTGTTCATCGACTTCCACGGATCGCCGGGATACGGACAGGCGTTCACCGATTCGATCAGCCAGCACTGGGGCGACCGACCCTTCGAAGATCTGCAGAAGGGCCTGGCCGCGGCGCTCGTGAAGTATCCGTGGCTCGATGGCAGCCGCGCCTGCTCGTTGGGCGCTTCCTACGGCGGCTTCATGCAGAACTGGATCGCCGGCCAGTGGCCCGATGGATTCAAATGCATCGTGAACCATGCCGGCATCTTCGACACCCGCTCGATGTACTACACCACCGAAGAACTGTGGTTCACGGAATGGGAGAACGGCGGGCCTTACTACCTCGAGCCCGACATCCACGAGAAGTTCAACCCCTCCGCGCACGTGACGAAGTGGAAGACGCCGATGCTCGTGCTGCACGGTGAACAGGACTTCCGCGTGCCGTATTCACAGGGCATCGCCACGTTCACCGCCCTGCAGCGCCTCGGCATCAAGAGCCGGTTCGTGCACTTCCCCGACGAGAATCACTGGATCCTCAAGCCCGCCAACAGCATCTACTGGTACGACACCGTGCTCGACTGGCTGGATGAGCACACGAGGTAGCCGCCTCGAGCTCAAGGTGGAGTTCGCGATCCGGGACGGCAAGCCCGCCCTTCGAATCAATCGCGCCGGAAAGACTCCGGCGCAGAACCGCCGCAGGAGTAGCTGACGGAGTTGGCGTCGGCGGACGCCTTGATGTCGCAGGTGCCCGCCGGCTTCACGTCCTTGGGCAGCAACGCGGTGAACAACTCGGGCGTCTCGCGCAGGTTGCGCCACTGGTTCTCCTGCGTGAACGTGAGTGCGCGCTGCACGAAGCGTTTGCCGTCTTCGGAGATTTCGATGTTCAGCAGGCGCCCGAACACTGCGCCGCTGGCATCCACTCGTTCCACGTAAATCGCCTCGTCCGTCACCATGCGCGCGCGCACCGGCATGATGGTGAGCCGGGCGCCGGCATCGCTGACCCAGGTGCCGGTGATGTTGTCGCGGAATTGGCTGAGCAGCGCCTTGTTCTTCACTTCCTGGCTCACACATCCGGCCAGCGACAGTCCGGCGAGGGAAAGGGTTGCGAGCGACTGGAGAACTGTTTTGACGGTCATCTCGATCTCGCGTCAGCCGTAATAGGCGCGCCACTCTGCCTGATATCCCGCGCCCAGCGTGAGGAGTTTCTCCAGCAGGTCCGCGTAGCTCACGCCCGCCGCCAGCGCCGACTGCGCGAAATCTTCTTCCGCCGAGAGGTTGGGATTCGGGTTCGCCTCGATCACGTAGATCTGCCCTTCGGCATTCATCCGGTAGTCGATGCGCGCGCAACCCGAAAGCCCCAGGCTGCGGTAGACGCGCCGCGATAGTTTGTCGAGCCGCGCGAGCACCGCGGGCTCGATGTCCTTGGCCTCGTGGGTATCGATGCCGTGTTTCTTCTGATACTTCTTGTCCCACTTCACGCGGCGCGTCGCGATGCCGGCGGAAGTCTCCCCGAGCGAGCCGAACTTCATCTCCCAGATCGGCAGGCGCGTGAGGCGATCGTTGCCCATCACGCCCACGTAGAGCTCGCGCCCCTCGATGTATTCCTCGACGAGCGCGTCGGTCTGCACCTGGTCGTGAACGAACTCGATGCGCTGCTTGAGCTGCGCCTTGTCCGAGACGATCGAGGCCTGCGAGATGCCGAGCGAGGCGTCTTCGGTGGTCGACTTCACGAACAACGGGTACTTGATCTTGCGCGGCAGGCGAAGCTTGATGCCGCGGCGGAACACCGCGAACTGCGGTGAAGGAATGCGGTGGTAAGACAGGAGCTGCTTGCTCAGCGGTTTGTCACGCGACAGCAGCAGCCCGCGTGGATTACATCCCGTGTAGGGCTGGCGCAGCAGTTCGAGGAAGGCGACCACGTGCTGGTCGTAGGTGACGATGCCGTCGAACTCCTCGAGCAGGTTGAAGACGATCTCGGGTTTCCACTCGGTGATCACCGAGCGCAATTCTTCCACCGAATCGGAGATGCCGAGGCAGCGGACTTCGTGGCCGGATTTCTTGAGAGTCGAGACGACGTCGTACTCGGTACGCCATTCTTCGATTTCTTTCGCGCTGTGCCCATCGAGGGTATCGGGTGGGACCAGCGTTTTATGCATCACGACCAGCGTGCGCAAACGCTTCATAACGCGAGTGTCGGACTTTCACCCTGCGCATACAAGCGCGTTAGGTAGACCATCATCCACTTCGCGT
>JBKPPO010000206.1:0-20912 GCA_046733635.1 Pseudomonadota bacterium
GTGTCGGGCCAGTCGATCCAGGGCGTCGCCGATGCGCTCTCGCTGTCGCTCGAGGCTTCGCTCGACGTCGCGGAGAAAAAGAAGACCGCCGAGGAAGCGCACACCCTCATCAAGGAAGCCGTCGACAAGGCGCGCGACGACTGGGACAACTATTTCCTCGGCGACATGATCGAGGCCGAACAGGTGCTGGCGGACGAAACCACGCCCATGCTCGATGCGGCCTACATCCAGATCGGCCGCCTCCTCAAGAAGCTCGAAACCAATGACGTGGCCGACCTCGCGAGCTGGCGCAACGACACGTTACGCCCCGCACTGGTCGATGGCGCCTCCAACCTCAAGAAGCTCATCGAGATGCAGCTCACGGCCGCGAATCTCGACCTCGACAAGGCCAACGCCAACTACAAGCAGTCGATGAAGCACAGCATCATGATGCTGGGCGGCGGCGCGCTGCTCTCGCTCGTGCTGGCGTGGTTCATCATCCGCGGCGCGATGAAGAAGCTCGGCGCCGATCCGGCCAAGGCCTCCGATGTCGCGCGACGCGTAGCCTCGGGCGATCTGCAGTTCGACATGCCGGCGAGCCGACACGATGAGGTCAGTCTCATGGGCGCGCTGCGCCTCATGAAGGAGAGCCTGCTGCGTTCGAAGCTCGACTACGAGGGCCAGATCAATGCGATCGCCAAGGTGCAGTGCGTGATCGAATGCACGCCGGAAGGCGAGGTGATCGGCGCCAACGACGTCTATCTACGTCTCATGGGATACGAACTCCGCGACGTCAAGGGCAAGGACCATTCGATGTTCCTGCCGGCGGACGAGCGCGCGGCTTCGCAGGAACTCTGGAAGGCGCTGAAAAACGGCGAGAGCCGCCAGGGCGAATTCCGTCGCATCGCATTCGACCGGCGCGAAGTCTGGCTGCAGGGCGTCTACAACCCCATCGTCGACGCCGACGGCAAGCCGTTCAAGGTCGTGGCCTACCTGAGCGACGTCACGCGGCAACGTCAGGAAGCGCTGTTGAACGCGGCTTTCCGCGGCGCGCTGAACCAGCTCGACGCCAATGTCATGGCTGCCGACCAGGACATGAACATCATCTTCGTGAACCCGGCCGCCGAGCGCATGCTGGGCCGCGCGCAGCCTTCGTTCCGCAAGGACCTGCCGGCGTTCGACGCGAGCAAGCTGTTGGGATCGAGCCTGCAGTCGATGACGCGCGAGCCGGCCGCACTGCGCGGCGAGGTCGAGCGCCTGACTACTCCGGTCACGCGCCAGGAGGTGATCGGTGGCCGTTCGATGAAGGCCATCATGAGCCCCATGCAGGACGCCACGGGCCATCGCCTCGGCACGGTGATCGAGTGGTTCGATCGCACGCAGGAAGTGGCCACCGAAACCGAGCTGCAAGCCGTCATCGGCGCGGTCACGGCCGGCAATCTCGACAACCGCATCTCGCTCGAAGGCAAGCGCGACTTCTTCCTGACGCTGTCGCGCGGCATCAATGAACTCGTCGACACCATCGGCATGGTGGTGACGGAAGTCCGCGGGCTCGTGGCCGCGGCCAACGACGGCGACCTCACCAAGCGTATCGAGACGCAGGGACGCCCGGGCCTGCTCGTGGAGATCGGCTCGGGTATCAACGATCTCACCGAGAACATGGCCTCGCTGGTCTCGCAGGTGAAGCAGGCCTCGGCTGAAGTCAGCCGGGGCGCCGACGAAATCAGCCAGGGCAACGCCAATCTCTCGCAGCGCACCGAGCAGCAGGCTTCCTCGCTCGAAGAAACCGCTTCTTCGATGGAAGAGATGACGAGCACGGTCAAGCAGAACGCCGACAACGCCGGCCAGGCGAACCAGCTTGCGCTGGCCGCGCGCGATCATGCGGAGAAGGGCGGTGCGGTGGTTTCCAAGGCCATCACGGCCATGGGCGAGATCAATTCGTCTTCCAAGAAGATCTCCGACATCATCGGCGTCATCGACGGCATCGCGTTCCAGACCAATCTGCTCGCGCTCAATGCGGCCGTGGAAGCGGCACGCGCGGGCGAGCAGGGCCGCGGCTTCGCAGTGGTGGCCACCGAGGTGCGCAACCTCGCGGGCCGCTCGGCAAACGCGGCGAAAGAGATCAAGGCGCTCATCCAGGACAGCGTGGACAAGGTGCAGGAGGGTTCGACGCTCGTCACCCAGTCCGGCGCCACCCTCGAGCAGATCGTGAGCGCGGTGAAGAAGGTGACGGACATCGTCGCCGAGATCGCCGCGGCTTCGCATGAACAGTCCGCGGGCATCGAGCAGGTGAACAAGGCCGTGATGAACCTCGATCAGCTCACGCAGCAGGATGCGGCGCTGGTGGAGCAGACCTCGGCCGCGAGCGAGGCGATGGCCGAACAGGCGCATGCGCTGAACGCGGCCATGCAGCGGTATCGCGTGAACGTATCGGGCGCACCCGCGGGTGAGGCGAGCGCCGCTCCGGTCAAGGCCGCGGTGTCGCCGCCGGCCGAGCGCCGCAAGGCAGGGCGGCCATGGTCCAAGCCCGCGGCTGCGGCCAAGGCCGATGCCGTAGCCGGCGAGCCTGCCGAGGAACGCGCTCGCCGCGTGGCGAACGACGCGGGCGACGCTGCGTGGCAGGAGTTCTAGCTACCCGCCGGCCGGCGCCGCGTTCCGCGGCGTCGGCGGTGGTCATTCGCTGCGTCCGTTGATCCAGGTTCCGGACACGCGGAACTGATCGTCGAGCAGCACCAGATCCGCGCGCAGTCCCGGAGCGATCCGCCCGACGCGGTCCGACAGGCCCAGGAACGCAGCCGGATGCGCACTGGCCATTCGCAACGCTTCGACCGGCTCCAGGCCCAGCAGCATCATCGAGTTGCGCACGGCGCCCACCATGTCGAGATGCGCACCAGCCAGCCGGCCGCCTTCATCGACGATCTTGTCGCCGTTCACGGTGATGTTCTTGCCCTGGAGCTCGAAGGAGTGGGTGTCCGCACCCACACTGGGCATGGCGTCGGTGACCAGCATGAAGCGATCGCGGCGCTTGGCGCGAAGTGCGATCTTCAGGGTCTCCGGATGCACATGGTGACCATCGACGATGATCCCGCACCACGCGTCGCTCGCGAGCGCCGCACCCACGGCGCCGGGCTCGCGCGACTGCAACGCGGACATGGCATTGAAGAGATGCGTGAATCCGCGCAGCCCATGGGCGAGCGCCGGTTGCAGCTCGGCATAGGTGGCGTCGGTATGACCGGCGGAGACGATGACGCCGGCATCCGCCAGCGCGCGGATGTTCTCGGGCGTGGTTTTCTCGGGTGCGAGTGTGACCAGCGTGACGCCGCCGGTGGGCGCGGTGAGTAGTTCGATGGATTCGTCGTCGAGCTCGCGCAGCTTGCCGGCCTCATGGATGCCGCGGCGCGAGTGCGCGAGGAACGGACCTTCGACGTGAATGCCGAGCACGCCCGGCACGCCCTGTTCGATGGCGCGGCTCACCGCATCGATACCTTGTTCGACGACATGCAGGTCGTCGCTGATCAGTGTCGGCAGGAACCCGGTGGTGCCGAAGCGCCGATGTGCCGCGCCGATGGCGCGAATGCTCTCGACCGTGGGTGCGGCATTGAACAGCACGCCGCCGCCGCCGTTCACCTGGGCATCGATGAAGCCCGGGACGAGCATCTGTCCCTGCAGATCGACGACGCGGTCCGCCCCCAATACCGTGCTTGCGCCGACGAGCGCTTCGATGCGGCCGTCGCGCACCAGCAGCGTCTTGCCGGTTTCGAAACCGTGATCGGTGAGGATCTTCCCGTTGCCGAACGCCAGCAGCATCAGAGCGTCTCGGTGATCTTGTTGAGATGCGGCGGGCTGTCGGGATCCAGGCCGCGTGCGCGCGCCAGCGCCTCGGCCGCGCGATAGAAGCTCTGGATCGCGAGCATGGGTTCGATGACCGCGTGTGCTTCGATGCTCGGCAGCGGAATCGCACCGCGGGCCTGCGCACCGGCGAGCAACACGCGGGCGCCGCGCGCCGCGAACTCGGCGGCAAGCTCTTCGATGCCGGCGCGAGTGTCGTCACGCTGCGTGAACATCAGCACGGGGAAGCCGGCGCGCACCAGGGCCATGGGCCCGTGCTTGACCTCGGCGGAGCTGAACGCCTCGGCGTGCAGGCCGCAGGTTTCCTTGAGTTTGAGCGCGGCTTCCTGCGCCACGCCCAGCCCGAAGCCACGAGCGACGATGAACAGGTTCACGGCCTCGCGCAGTGCTTCCACGGCGGGCGACCAGTCGCAGTGCCAGGCGCGTGTGAGGAGTTCCGGTGCCCCGCGCAATGCACGCAGCAACTCCTGGTCGTCGGACCAGCAGGCCACGAGCTGTGCGATCGCGGACAACGAAGCGATATAGGACTTGGTCGCGGCGACGCTGGTCTCGGGCCCCGCATGCAGCGGCACGGCCACGTCGACGAGCTGCATGAGCGGCGAGTCCTGCGTGTTGGACAGCGCCACGGTGAGGGCGCCGCCTTCCTTCGCGGCGCGTGTGGCCGTGAGGAGGTCGGGGCTCTTTCCCGATTGGGAGATGGCGATGAACAACACGCCGCGTGTATCCGACTGCGCGTCGTAGATCGAGCTCACCGACGGCGCGGCCGAGGAGGTGAGCACGCCCGTGTGCGCCTCGATGAGGTATTTCGCGTAGGTGGCGGCGTGATCCGAACTGCCGCGCGCGCAGGTGATCACCGCGCGCGGCGGATTCATGCGCAGGCGTGCGCCCAGCGTCGCGAGCTGCAGCGCATTCCGATCGAGCTGTGTGCGCACCACGTCGGCCGCCTGCGCGGCCTCGTTGAACATCCGGCTGCTCACGATGCCGCGCTCAGCTCCGCGACGAAGTCATAGATGTCGCCGCGGTAGAAGGACTGCGAGAACTCGACGGCGCGCCCGTCCTTGAGATACCCCACGCGAGCCACGAGCAGGCCCGCGTCGCGCTCCTGCGCCTTGAGTAGTTTGGCCTGCTCGGCGGTGAGCAGCACCGCGCGCAGCCGCTGCAAGGCGCGAACGGGGCGGTTCCCGGTCTTCTCGAGCGCTTCATACAGCGAAGTCTCGACGGATTCGAGCGAGCTGAGGCAGGTGGACAACACGGTGGCGTATTCCAGCGCCATCGGTGCGTCGTCGGCGTAACGAATGCGGTGGAACCGGAACACCGGCGTGCCCGGACTGGAACGCAGCGTGAGCGATTCTTCCGGCGTGACGGTGCCCGCGGCGCGGTTCATCCACACGCTGCGTGGCTCCCGGCCGCGCGCGCGCATGTCCTCGGAGAACGATGTGAGCTTGGCAAAGTTTTTCTCGACGCGGTTGCTGACGAAGGTGCCCGAGCCTTGCTTGCGGATCAGCAGGCCTTCCTCCACCAGCTCGTCGATGGCCTTGCGCACGGTGATGCGCGAGACGCTGAGCATCTCCGCGAGGTCGCGTTCCGGCGGAAGCGCATCGTCGGGAGCGATCACCCGGTTCTCGATGGCCTCGCGCAGCGCGCGCTGCAGTTGTTGATAGAGCGGCTGTGCGCTCGATTCATCGAGCGGCGGCAAAACCTGCTGAAGCGTTGGCAATTCTCTGTCCCCCTGCAAACGCGACTCACGCCGCGTGTGTCCCCAACATGCCACTGGCATAGAACCAATGCAATACCACTATGAACCTTGATGAGGCGTTCTCTTGTTATAACGCTCTGTTTTTGCGCGATAAACGACTCTGATCAGTCAGTGGTATGCAAGAGGCTGGCGTTCCTGCGTGCATTGGTACTATATTGGCCCCATAGTGGTCTGCACGAAAACCAAAGGGGAACCTGTTTTATGAGCACCAGAAGTTCGACGTTGATTGCCGCCGCCATCTCGCTTGCACTCGCCAAGCACGCGGCGCCGGTGTTTGCGCAGGATGCGGCCGCCAATTCGGCGGAGCAACTGGACGAAGTGATCGTCACCGGCATCCGCGCCAGTCTCGAACAATCTCTCGAAGTGAAGCGCGAAGCCAATGCGCGCCTGGAAGTCGTGACCGCCGAGGATGTCGGCAAGCTGCCGGCGCGCAACGTGGCCGATGCCCTGCGCGGACTGCCCGGCGTGAACATCAGCTCGTCGAGCGCCGACGAAGGCGGCTTCGACGAATCCGATCGTGTCAGTTTGCGTGGCACCAGCCCGAGTCTGACGCAGACCCTGATCAACGGCCACAGCGTGGGCTCGGCCGACTGGTTCGTGCTGAGCCAGGGCAACAACGTCGGCCGCAGCGTGAGCTACTCGCTGCTGCCCGCGGAGCTCGTCAGTTCGGTCGAGGTCAACAAGTCCTCGCACGCCCGCCTCCAGGAAGGCGGCACCACCGGCACCGTGAACATCATCACGCGCAAGCCGTTCCAGTTCGACAGGTCGCTGACCTTCGAAGCCTCGCTGGGCAGCGTGTATTCCGATCAGGCGGACTCGTACGATCCGCAGCTCTCGGGCCTGTTCAACTACAAGAACGAGAACGGCACCTTCGGCGTGTTGCTGCAGGTCTTCAAGCAGGAGCGTTCCCTGCGCCGCGATGCGCAGGAGATTCCGGGCGGCTTCTTCACGCTGTCGGCCACCGATCCGGCCGGCATCGCGAACCCGTCGCTGGTCGGTGTGCAGATCCCCGGCCTCATCGGCGCGACGCTGTTCGAAATGGTCCGCGATCGCCAGGGCGGTTTGCTGGAAGTGCAGTTCAAGCCTTCCGACAACCTCACGCTGGGCCTGAGCGGTTTCCTGTCCGACATGGACGCCAACAACTACAACCGCAACTTCATGTTGTGGGGCGGCAGCTTCGCGCGCGCGCAGGCGCCGAACCCGGGCTACACGGTGGAGAACGGCGTGCTGACCAGCGCGACCTATGCCGGCGTGGCCGGCCGCGATTACGCGGTGTACGACATGATCTCGCGCGAAGCCACCGCGAAGAGCAACTACATCACCTTCGACGCGGACTGGCAGATCAACGACTCGTTCAACCTCAAGACCCAGGTGGGCACCACCGAGGGTGAAGGCTCGACGGCGCGCCAGTTCATCGCCGAAGTGACGACGAACCGTGGCGGCGGCGCGAGCTGGACCACGCACGGCATCGACGCGCCGATCGACTGGAGCGTGGGCGGCGACAGCTCGCCCACCGGCGTGACGAGCTTCGGCACCTGGGGCAACCAGCAAGTCACCGCGATCGACTCGGAAGACTGGATCACGCTGGATTTCAGCAAGGATCTCGATGCCGGACTCTTGTCCTCGCTCGACTTCGGCGCGCGTTATGCCGATCACGAGCGCGAGACGCAGTCGCCCGAAGGCGCCAGCCCCGGCGACATCTGGTCCGACCTGCAGAACGGCGCGACGAACCCGTACCCGGGCGATTTCGCGAGCGGCATCGGCGGCAACTTCCCGCGCGACTTCTGGTACTTCACCCCAGGCGCGATGCGCGAAGCGATCCTCGCCAACTCCACCTGGCTCTCGGACAACGATGGCCCGACCGGCCGCCACAACTACGGTGGCGAGTGGAAGGTCAGCGAGACGAATCTCTCCGCCTACGTGCAGGCGAACTTCGGCGGTGAAGCCTGGAGCGGCAACTTCGGTCTTCGCTATGTCGACGTCGACCAGGAGATCAATTCGTACCAGGCGGTCGCCAATCCGGCGAATGCCGACGTGAGCAGTCTGTTCGGCAACTGGATCTACCAGGACACCAACAACGAGCACAGCAAGGTGCTGCCGAGCGCGAACCTGAAGTTCAACATGACGGAAGACGTCGTGTTCCGCTTCGCCGCCTCGCAGACCATGACCATGCCCGACTTCTCGGCGTTGGGCGCGTCGAGCTGGGGTTCGGACCTGAACCGCACGGGCGGCGGCGGCAACCCGAACCTGAAGCCGGTGACCTCCACGAACTTCGACGGCAACCTCGAGTGGTACTTCATGCCGCGCGGCCTGGTGTCCGTCGGCGCGTTCTCGATGGATCTGGACGACTACGTCGCGTTCGGCACCGAGAGCCGTCAGTTGTTCAGCGAGCTCACCAACCAGCTCGAGACATACCAGGTCTCCGTGCCGGTCAACTCCAACGGCTCGGTGACGGGCCTGGAGCTGGTGTACGAGCAGCCCATCGGCGAGTCGTTCGGCTTCAACGCCAACTACACGTACGCGGACGGCAAGACCGCGCACACCTGGGCCGACGGCACCAACAACCTGGTGGGCACGTCGAAGGACACGTACAACGTGGGCGCCTACTTCGAGAATGCGAAGTTCTCGGCGCGCGTGAACTATTCCTATCGCACTTCGTTCCTCATCGGACTGTCGGGCACCAACCCGTACTATCAGGATGACTTCGGGACGCTGGGTGTGACACTGAGCTACAAGCCTTCCGACTGGCTCAGCCTCAGCCTGGATGCCCTGAATCTCAACGACCCGGAACTGAAGTACTACCAGAGCGCGACTGCCCCCACCGCGTTCTACGTGAACGGTCGTCAGTTCTATCTCAACCTGCGAGCGAAGTTCTGATCGAACGGCCCGATCCCGGCCGGGATCGGGCTTTCTTCAACGCGGCCTCCGCAGCGGTGGCCCGTCGGGAGTTCGCCGTCAGGGGCGACTTCCGGCGGGCCGTCGCCTTCGCCATGAGCCGTGAGTTGCTTGCGCGCAGTTATCAGGCAGGATCGGCTTCTTCAGCAGTCCTGATGTGTTGAGGGGATCCGCATGAATCATTTCCTGTCCAGGCTCGTAGTCACTTCCGCCGTGGCCCTGCTCACGGCCTGCGGCTCTCCCAAGCCGACGGAGCCGCCGAAGCCCGCGTCGATCGCCGCCGCGGAAACGGGCGTCATCCCGGCGCCGCGCGACATCGTTCGTGGCACGGGAAACATGCGCGTGGATGCCGGCACCGACGTCGTGTACTCGGGCGGCGAGGCGGCCAAACAAGCGGCCGACTATTTCGTGGATCTCATGCAGCGCCAGGTCACACTGGGGCTGACTCCACCGCGCGAAGCCGAGGCCCGCTCGGGCGCGGTGAACTTCGTGCTGGCGCCGGACAAGGCGCATCTCGGCGCGGAAGGTTATGAGCTGGTGTCCGCGCCGGATCGCGTGACGATCACGGCGGCGAATCCCGCGGGACTCTTCTATGGCGGCGTGACGCTGTGGCAGCTCGGCACCGCCAGGCCCACGCAGGGCATCGGCGTGAACGTGCCCGCGCTCGCGATCACCGATGCGCCGCGTTTCCGCTGGCGCGGGCTCATGCTGGATTCCGTGCGGCACTTCCAGTCGGTGGAGTACGTGAAGCAGTTCATCGACTGGATGGCGCTGCACAAGATGAACACACTGCACTGGCATCTCACCGATGACCAGGGCTGGCGCCTCGAGATCAAGAAGTACCCGCGGCTCACGTCGGTGGGCGCGTGGCGTGTACCCGCGGGCCCGGCCGCGCGCGCGAACATCGATCCCAAGACCGGCAAACCGCGCGTGGTCGGCGGTTTCTACACGCAGGAACAGGCGCGCGAGATCGTGGCTTACGCCGCGGCGCGCCACATCACCGTCGTGCCCGAGATCGAAATGCCCGGGCATGCGACGGCCGCCGTCGTGGCGTATCCGCAGCTCGGTGTGGCGGGGGTGAAGGCGCCCACGGCCATCCCCGAGGAATGGGGCATCTTCCCGACTCTGTTCAATGTCGAGGAGTCCACGTTCACCTTCCTCGAGAACGTGCTCGCCGAAGTCATCGACATCTTCCCCAGCCCCTACATCCACGTGGGCGGCGACGAGGCCGTGAAGGATGAGTGGCACAACTCGCCGCGCGTGCAGGCGCGCATGAAGGAATTGAAGTTCGCGGACGGCCGCGAGATCAAGGACGAACACGAGCTGCAGAGCTATTTCATCCAGCGCATGGAGAAGTTCATCAGCAGCAAGGGGCGCAAGCTCATCGGCTGGGACGAAATCCTCGAAGGCGGGCTGGCGCCGAACGCCACCGTGATGTCGTGGCGTGGCATCGACGGCGCCATCGCCGCCGCGAACGCCGGCCACGACACGGTGCTCACGCCCGCGCCGGATCTGTACCTCGACCACTGGCAGAGCTCGGGCGATCTCTCGCCCGGCCGCAGCAACACGCTGTCACTGGAGATGGTCTACAAGTTCAATCCGACGCCCGAGAAGATCCCGGCCGATCAGCACAAACACCTGCTCGGCGTGCAAGGCAATCTCTGGGCGGAGATGATGCGCACGGAAGACCGCGTGACCTACATGGCCTATCCACGCGCGGCCGCGCTGGCCGAGGTGGGCTGGTCCGCGCCGGCGCGCATCGACTGGCAGGACTTCCAGAAGCGTCTCGAAGTCCAGCTTCCGCGCTACGACAAGCTCGGCATCCGGTATGCGCGCGAGGTCGAGATCAAGCCTGGCGAGATCCGCCGCGTGAGCCACGACCTCGAGCAGTGCGGCAAGGGCTATCTACTCTCCCTCGAGGACGATGCGCCGCTCGAAGGCGAGCGTGCGGTGTTCCTGGTGAACATCACCAACCCCTGCTGGATCTGGAGGGGCGCGGACCTCGATCGCTTCGGTTCCGTGAAGGTCACCGTGGGGCAGATCCCGTTCAACTTCCAGATCGGCAAGGATGCCGCCGGCATCCCGCTGTTCAAACCCGCGGGCAAGGACGGCGAGCTCGAAGTGCGCCTCGACAACTGCGACGGCGGTCCCGTCGACACCACGCCGCTGACGCCGGCGACGAAGAGCCACACGCAGACCGTGCTGCCGCCGCTGTCTTTCGGCGAACAGAAAGGCAAGCGCGACGTGTGCTTCCGATTCACCCGCGCGAAGATCGACCCGATCTGGGTCATCGGCAGCGTCGAGCTCGTCGCACGCTGAAATGCCCACGATCGTCCACGCGCCATTCGCCGGTTGGAGCGCGCCGCTCGCGGAGATTCCCGACGCGGTGTTCGCGCGGGCATTGCTGGGTGAGGGCGCGGCCATCGATCCGCTCGGCCGTGAACTGCACGCACCCTGCGATGGCGAGGTGATCTCGATCGCGGCTTCGCGCCACGCGGTGGCGCTGCGCGCCGCATCGGGCGCCGAGATCCTGGTGCACGTGGGCATAGACACGGTGGGACTCGCGGGCGAGGGCTTCGACCTCAAGGTGCGCAAAGGCGATCGCGTGCGCACCGGCGATCTGCTGCTGAGCTTCGACATCGATGGCGTCGCGCGCGGCGCACCCAGCCTGATGACGCCGATCATCGTGACGAATGGGGAACGGTTCCGCATCACGCGGCTCAACGTGAACCGGAGCGTGAACGCCGGCGACTGGTTGTTCGAGATCGAGGAGATCGGAACGGCCGCTGCACCGAAGGCGGCCGGAGAGCGGCAGCCCGCGGTGTCGGAATCCGTAGTGGTGCAGCATGCCCATGGCATCCATGCGCGGCCGGCGGCGTTGATCGCGCGCGCTGCCAAGGCGCTGCCTTTCGAGTTCGAGATTCGCGCGCGCGGGCGCGGCGCGGATGCGCGCAGCGCCGTGGCGCTGATGTCGCTCGGTGTTCGTGGCGGCGATGAAGTAGTGGTGACGGGTTTCGAGCCCGCGGCGGCCGCGGGTGTCGCCGCCATCATCAAGGTGATTCGCGAGCTCGAGGACGCGCCGACGCACGCCGCGCCCGTGAGCGCGACCGCGGCGTCGAGCCCCGAGCCGGGCAAGCTGCGCGGCGTGGTCGCCAGCGGTGGCTTCGCCGCCGGTCCGGCATTCTATCTACTGCGCGCGCAGATCCCGGTGAACGAAACGGGGCAGGGCGCCGCCCCCGAATCCGCCGCGCTCGAGCGAGCACGTGAAGCCGTACGCGCGCGCCTCTCGCATCTGTCGTCCACGGCGGCGCCGACCGTGCGCGAGATCATGGCCGCGCACCTCGAGCTGCTCGACGATCCTCAGCTCATGGCCGAGGCGCGCACCCATATCGAGGCGGGCAAGAGCGCCGCCTTCGCCTGGCGCGCCAGCCTGCGCGCCAGCGCCGCCACGCTCGAGGCCACGGGTGACGCTCGTCTCGCCGAGCGCGTCGACGATCTGCGCGATCTCGAGCAACAGGTGTTGTTGGCGCTCGGCGGCGCTCCGGCGACGAACGCGCAGATTCCCGAGGGCGCCATCCTGTTCGCGCGCGACCTCACTCCTTCGCAATTCATCGAGCTCGACGCCAGCCGCCTCGCGGGCATCGCGCTCGCGGCGGGCGGGCCGACCTCGCACGTGGCGCTGCTCGCGGCCGCGGCCGGCGTGCCGATGCTGGTGGCGCTGGGTCCGGGTTTGCTCGAGTCCCGGGCCGGCACGCCAGTGATCCTGGATGCGGAGTCCGCCTTGCTGCATACCGCGCCGGATGGCGCGGCGTTCTCGCGCGCCGAAGCCCTCGTCGCTCAGCGGCAGGCTGCCAATGATCTCGCGCGGGCGCTGGCGCAGAAGGATTGCCATCTGGCGAGTGGTGAGCGCATCGAGATCTTCGCGAACCTCACCGGAACCGTCAGTGATGCCGAACTCGCCGTGACGCAGGGCGCGGAAGGCTGCGGCCTGCTGCGCACCGAGTTCCTGTTCCTGGACCGGTCCACCGCGCCCGACGAGAACGAGCAGCTCCGTTGCTACCAGGACGTCGCGCGCGTGCTCGGAAAACGCCCGTTGATCATCCGCACGATGGACATCGGCGGGGACAAGCCGATTCCCTATCTACCGCTGCCCGCCGAAGACAACCCGGCGCTGGGCCTGCGCGGCATTCGCACCAGCCTCTGGCGGCCCGACCTGCTCGAAGTGCAGTTGCGCGCGCTGCTGCGCGTGCAGCCGGCGGGACAGTGCCGGATCCTGCTGCCGATGATCACCGAACGCGCCGAGATCCGGGCCGTGCGGGATCGCCTGCGCGAGATCGCGGGCGACGGTCCGTTGCCGCCGATCGGCGCGATGATCGAGACGCCCGCGTCCGCGCTGCTCGCCGACCAGATCGCCGCCGACGTCGACTTCCTCTCCATCGGCACCAACGATCTCACGCAGTACACGCTGGCCATGGATCGCGGTCATGCCGAGCTTGCGCCGCGCATCGACGGTCTGCATCCCGCGGTGATCGCGCTGATCGCGCGCGTCGGCGAGGCCGGCGCGCGTCACGGCAAACTCGTCGCCGTGTGCGGCGGGCTTGCCTCCGATCCCGTCGCCGCGCCATTGCTGCTGGGCCTGGGGGTGCGCGAGCTCTCCGTGGTGCCCACGCTGATCCCGCAGCTCAAGGCCCGCGTGTCGTCCATGACGCTGACGGCTTGCCGCGCGCTCGCCCGGGAGGCGCTGACCCTGGATTCCGCGGAAGCGGTGCGCGCGCTGGCGCGCGAGGCGGGCGCATGAAGAAGCTGATCGCCCGACTGCAGCCCATGGGCCGTGCGCTCATGTTGCCCATCGCCGTGCTGCCGGTGGCCGCGCTGCTGCTGCGGCTCGGGCAACCCGATCTGCTCGACGTGCCGGCCATTGCCGCCGCGGGCGACGCGATCTTCTCGAATCTCGGCCTGTTGTTCGCGATCGGCGTCGCGGTGGGGCTGGCGCGAGAGAATCATGGCGCCGCGGGTCTCGCCGCCATCGTCGGTTATCTCGTGGCGACGCAGGGCGCCAAGGTGCTCATCGACGTCCCGGCGGACATCACGGCCGGCGTGCCCGAGGCGTACAAGGCGATGGCCACGCAGGCGTTCCTCGCGAAGGAACTCGGCAAGCTCAGCGTGCCCGTGGGCCTGATCTCCGGCCTCATCGCCGGCTGGGCCTTCAACCGCTTCGGCGACATCCGCCTGCCTAGCTACCTCGCCTTCTTCGGCGGCCGGCGCTTCGTGCCCATCGTGAGCGGCGTGGCCGGCCTCGGGGTGGCGCTGGTGTTCGGCTTCTTCTGGCAGCCGCTCGAGCACGGCATGGACGTCGCCAGCCAGGCCGTGCTCGCCTCCGAGGAATACGGCTTGTTCACGTACGGGCTGCTGAACCGCATCCTCATCGTCACCGGCCTGCATCACATCATCAACAACATCGCCTGGTTCCTGCTGGGCGATTTCAACGGCGTCACCGGCGACCTGAAGCGCTTCTTCGCGGGCGATCCTTCCGCGGGCGCTTTCATGTCGGGATTCTTCCCGGTCATGATGTTCGGACTGCCCGGCGCGTGCCTTGCCATGTACCGCACGGCGCTTCCCGAGAAACGCACGGCTGTCGGCGGACTGTTGTTCTCGATGGCGCTCACTTCCTTCCTCACGGGCGTGACCGAGCCCATCGAATTCACGTTCATGTTCCTCGCGCCGGTGTTGTTCGCCGTGCACGCCGTACTCACGGGCGTCGCGATGGTGCTCATGCATGCATTGAACGTGCACCTCGGGTTCGGCTTCTCGGCCGGCTTGTTCGACTACGTGCTCAACTACTCGCTGTCCACGCAGCCGCTGCTGCTGATCCCCGTGGGCCTGGCGTACTTCGCGTTGTACTTCGTGTTGTTCCGCTGGTTCATCCTGAAGTTCGATCTCAAGATCCTGGGACGCGAGCGCGATGACGTGGGCGCGCCCGCGGGTGAGGCGGGCGGCGGCGGCAGTGAAGGCGCGCTGGCCTGGATTCGCGGACTGGGCGGCGCCGGCAATCTGCGCGCCGTGGAAGCCTGCACCACGCGTCTGCGGCTGACCGTCGTCGATCCGGCGAAGATCGATGAAGCGCTCATCAAACCACTCGGATCGCGTGGGGTGCTCAAGCTCGCGGACGGAGCCGTGCAGGTGGTCGTCGGACCGATCGCGGACCAGCTCGCGGCCGAGATCCGCGGTGCGTTACGCGGCGCGCCTCTCGAGGCGCCGCAGGACTCACCTCGCGAAGCGCCCAAGCCCGTGACCGCGGCGTTGCCGGAGTCGAGCTCGAGCATCCCGCCCGGCGACGCCGGCAAGCTGCTGGCCGCGCTCGGCGGTGGCGAGAACCTGCAGAACGTGACGGCCGTATCGACGCGGCTGCTCATCGAAGTGCGTGACCCCGCCCGGGTGAACGGGGCGGCCATCGACGCCGCGGGCTTTCGCGGCGCCGTTCGGACGGCCCGCGCGTGGCATGTGATCGTTGGCCCCGCCGCCCGGACGATCGCGGCCCGCCTCACGAGCGAGCTCGCGCCGAAATAGATCCCCGGAATGCGTCCCCGCGGCCGGAACCATCGGCCGCGAGCTGAAGGCCATCCTGCGTGGAATGGACGCGTTGCTCGGGTGCTGAACCGCCGGGCCGGCGCCCGCCGCCCCGAAACGGGGAGCGTCATGATCGTCGCGCTGGCGGCACTACATATAAGTGTCGATCTCGGGTTTCCCAGGCATACCCGGGCCCGTTCGACTCGGCGCACGGCCTGGCGCGCGCATGACCGGTGTCACTTCCAAACTAATCAGACGCTTACTACACTTCGCGCCCTCGCACCCTCCCGGGTGGAGCGCGCAGGGACGGCCCGCTCCAGAAAATTCCCGCAGAAACACTTATTTAGCTCGTCCGGCGTGCAACCCGAAAAGCGTTTGGAACGTCTTAATCGGGTCTCCAAAGGAAGTCATCGTGGCGCAAAGAATGAACAATACCCGTAACGCGTTTGCTGTCTCGCTCCTCGGTCTGTCGCTCTTCCTGATCGCGGGTTGCGGCAAGGGTCCTGCCGAAAAGGCGCCCGACAACGGCCCACCGCTCCTGCTCTCCGCGGAAGACCTCGTGACAGTGAAGAACGGCGCGATGAACTCGGGCCCGTCGATCACGGGATCGATCGAGCCGGAGCGCCGCGCGGATCTGCGCGCCGAGGTTTCGGCCGTGGTCCTGGCGGTGCTCAAGGAGAACGGCGATCCGGTGAAGCGCGGAGACCTGCTCGTGCGCCTCGACCAGACCTCCATCCGCGACAGCCTCACGGCGGCGCAAGCCTCGATGACCGCGGCCGGCCAGGCCTATGAACAGGCGGAGCGTCAGTACCAGCGCATGAAGACCCTGCGCGACACCGGCGTGGTGTCCGCCCAGCAGCTCGAGGACGTGGAAATCCGCCGCAATACCGCGCAGAGCGAACGCGAAGCCGCGCGCACGCGCATGGTCACCGCGCGTCAGCAGCTCGATCGCACGGAAATCCGCGCGCCGTTCGATGGCATCGTCAGCGACCGCAAGGTCTCCGCCGGTGACACCGCTGCCGTGGGCAAGGAACTGCTCAAGGTCATCGACCCCTCGAGCCTGCGTTTCGAGGGCCTGGTCTCCGCCGATTTCATCGGCGAAGTCCGCACCGGCCAGGCCGTGTGGTTCCGCATCCATGGCTTCAGCGAACGCGACTTCACCGGCAAGGTGACGCGCGTCAATCCGGCCGCGAACGTCACGACGCGCCAGGTCGAAGTCCTGGTGAGCTTCGACGAGGGCAGCAAGCAGCCGAACGTGGCAGGGTTGTACGCGGAGGGCCGCGTCGAAACCCAGAGCACGGATACGCTGGCGGTGCCCGGCATGGCGGTGGTGCGCGAAGGTGACAACACGTTTGCCTGGCGCATCCACGACGGCAAGTTGCAGAAGGTGGCGCTGGAACTCGGCGATCGCGATGCGCGCACGGGCGCCTTCGCGCTGAAGTCCGGCCTGGCCGACGGCGACCGCGTGGTGCGGTTCCCGAACGCCACGCTCAAGGAAGGTCAGACGGTGCAGGCAGACAATTCGGCCACGCCCGCGGTGGTCGCTGAGAAATAAGGCCGCGCGAGCGGGCCAGGGAGTCTCCCCATGTTCCTTTCCAATTTCAGCATCAAGCAGCCCGTGACCACGCTGGCCATCATCATCGTGATGATGTGCCTCGGGTTGCTGGCGCTGAAGAACCTGCGCGTCAATCCGAATCCGGACGTGGAAGCGCCGGTGATGAGCATCAACTTCCCGTATCCGGGCGCCTCGCCCGAGACGGTGGAGCGCGAGATCATCAACCGGGTCGAGCGGCCGCTGCAGAGCATCCCGGGCGTGTACGAGATCCACTCGACCGCCTCGGAGAGCAACGCCAACTTCACGATCATCTACGACTTCGGCAAGGACATGTCCGAAGCGGGTGACGAGGTGCGCAACGCCATCGCGAGCGTGCGCTACAAACTACCCATCGAGATGCGCGAGCCGGTGCTGTATCGCCGCGACGTCGCGGCCGAGCCCATCGTGCAGATGTCGCTGTCGTCGTCGAAGCAGACGCACGCGCAGATCTCGCGCCTGGCCGAGGACGTGCTCGCGGACCGTTTCCGCGGCATCGACGGCGTGGCCGTGGTCAACATCGATGGCGCATTGCGCCGCGAGCTCTCGGTGCTGCTGCACGCGCAGAAGCTGCGGGAGTACAACGTCTCCGCCGGCGAGGTGGTGAACGCGCTGCGCGCGCAGAACACCAACGCCCCCGTGGGTCGCGTGAAAGGCGAGTTCGACGAGCAGAACATCCGCCTCGTCGGCCGCATCGAGACGCCCCGCGAGTTCAACGATATCGTCGTCAAGCGTCAGGGCAACGAAGTCGTGCGCCTCGGCCAGCTCGCGACCGTCGAGGACGGGTTCGCCGAACCCTCGAGCTTCAGCTTGCGCGACAGCCTGCCGAACGTGGGCCTCTCGGTCGTTCGCTCGCGCGAAGCGAGCACGGTGACCGTGGCCGAGACGCTGCGCAAGGAAGTCGAGGAGATCAACAAGACGCTGCCCGAAGGCACCAAGCTCGAGATCACCAACGATCGCGGTGAAGATGCCGAAGACAGCCTCAACAACGTGGTGCACGCGCTGGTGTTTGGCGCCGGCCTCACGATCTTCGTGGTCTACGCCTTCCTGAATTCCTGGCGTTCGACGCTGATCACCGGCCTCTCACTGCCCACGTCCGCGATCGCCGCGTTCATCGCGGTATGGCTCTGTGGCTTCACGCTGAACTTCATGACGCTGCTCGGCCTGTCGCTGGCCATCGGCGTGCTCATCGACGACGCCATCGTCGTTCGCGAGAACATCGTGAGGCACATGGAACGCGGCGCGGATCGAATGACCGCGGCGCGCAACGGCACGGCCGAGATCGGCCTCGCCGTGGCGGCGACCACGTTCTCCATCGTCGCGGTGTTCGTGCCCGTGGCGTTCATGGGCGGCGTCGCGGGCGAGTGGTTCCGGCCGTTCGCGGTCACCGTGGTCGCGTCGGTCATGGTCAGCTTGCTGATCTCCTTCACGCTCGACCCGATGATGTCCGCGTACTGGGGCGATCCGCCGGATCACAACACCAAGCCACGCACGGGCATCAGCCGCCACCTGCAACGCTTCAACGAGTGGTTCGATCACCAGGCGAACCGTTACGGCGACGTCATCGACTGGGCGCTTCACCATCGCAAGTGGATGGCCTGGGGCTCGGTGGTGATGCTGGTCGTGGCGCTGGCCTACCAGGTGATGGCGGGAGGAATGGAGTTCGTGCCGAAGTCCGACTACGGCACGCTGGCCATCGAAGTGCGCACGCCGTCGAGCACCAGCCTCGAATACGCCCGCGGCAAGGTCGAGCGCGCGGCGGAGATCGCGCGCGGCATGCCCGAGACCAAACACACCGACAGCCGCGTCAATGCCACCGGCGGCCGTGTCTGGGTGGACGTGGGCAACAAGGACCTGCGTGATCGCAAGCTCGCCGACATCGCACAGGACCTGCGCGGCCGGCTCAAGTCGCTGGTCGGCGCGGAATACGTCGTGCTCGACGATCTCAACAACGGCGCGCGCAAGCCGGTGCAGATCCAGTTCTACGGCGACGACTCGCGCCGTCTCATGGAGATCACGAACCAGTTCATGGAGAAGATGCGCGAGATCCCGGGCGCCGTGGACGTGGGTCTCTCGGAGCAGGATCCCAAGGACGAACTGCGCATCGAGCTCGATCGCGGCCTCGCGAACCAGCTCGGGATCTCGGTGAACGACGCCGCGCAGACTCTGCGGGTGGCCTTCGCCGGCATCGAGGTCGGTGACTGGGTGGATCCGATGGGTGAGTCGCGCGACGTCGCGGTGCGCCTCGCGCGCGAGGATCGCCTCGACGCCACCAGCATCGAGCGCCTGCCGATCGCGGTCGCGGGCTCTAACATGATGGTGCCGCTGGAGCAGATCGCGACGATCACGCTGGACAAGGGTCCGGCGCGTATCCAGCACTACAACGGCAAGCGCACGGTGACGGTGTCGGCCAACGTGTCCGGGGTGGATCCGGGCACGGTGACGACCAAGGCGATGGCGATTGCGAAGACGCTGGACTTCCCGGCGGGCTTCGGCCTGGGCCTCGGTGGTTCGTCGCGCGATCAGAACGAGGTGTTCGGCGAGATGGGCGTGGCGCTGCTCATGGGCATCGGCGTGATGTACCTGGTGCTGGTGATGCAGTTCAATTCGTTCACCGCGCCCGTGGCCATCATGCTCTCGCTGCCGCTGTCGCTGATCGGCGTGGTCATCGCGCTGAACGTCGCGGGCAGCACGATCAACCTCATGAGCCTCATCGGCGTGATCATGCTCATGGGCCTCGTGGCCAAGAACGCCATCCTGCTGCTCGATTGCTCACGCAAGGAAGAAGAGCAGGGCGTGGATCGCGAGGAAGCGCTCATGCATGCGGGCCGCGTGCGCCTGCGTCCCATCCTCATGACCACGTTCGCGCTCGTGGCCGGCATGATGCCGGTGGCGATCGGCGTGGGTGAAGGCGGCGAGTTCTACCGGCCGATGGCGCTCGCCATCATCGGTGGCGTCATCGTCTCCACCATGCTCACGCTGCTGGTGGTGCCCAGCTTCTACGACAGCATCGAGATCAACCGCGAACGCGCGGCGCTGAAGTTCCATGCGCGCTCGGCGCTCTACAACCCGCTGCTGGCCTTCCTGGTCACCGTGAGCGAGGCGCTGGTCACGCTGCTGTTCCTGCGCTTCTTCTTCCGGCTCGCGATCTGGCTGGTCCAGAATCGCGGCGTTCCGCGCGAGCATCCGGTGGAGAAGGCGGCGCGTCTGGCCGGGTTCGCGATTCCCGCGGGCTTCAAGCCCCGGCCGCAAGCCTGGCAGCGCAAGCGCGGCACGCCGGTCGAGGTCCTCGCGGGCACGGCGGAATCGCCGAAGAAGCCCTCGGGCGATCACGCGGGGCTCGTGCCGGTGGGCGCGCCGCAAGAATCGCAGAAGTAATCTGCCGCGAACAAAAAGGCCCGGCCGCGTGAGCGACCGGGCCTTTTTCATGCCTGAAGTTCAGCGCTGGCCGTAGAGCTGCTGCACGTTCTCGAGCGCGAGGGGTTCGTCGTAGAGCTTGAGCTCGTCGACGAGACCGTTGTACGGCATGTCCCAATGGTTCACGCCGATCGCGAACTGCGTGGTCACGGCGGGTGTGAACACGTCCGGGAAGTTCGTCATCGTGTTCACGAGCGCGCCATCGAGATAGAGCTGCAGCGTGCCGTTGTTCACGACCATGACGAGGTGGGACCAACTACCGGTGGGAATCGACGAGTTGAACGTGCCATCGAACCACTGTGTGCCCGACCACCACATGGTGTGCTGCAGTCCGCCGGGCCCGCGTGGCACCAGGCTGATCCAGCTCGAGTCCGAGGCCCAGCCGAAGAACGCGGTGGTGAACTGCGTCGCCGCGGAGGGATTCAGCCACATCGAAATCGAGTAGCTGCGGTCTCGCAGGAGATCGTCCGGCAATCGCACGCCGGTCGCGCCATTCAGCACCAGCGCGCGGCCCACGGCGCCGGTCGAGTAGCTCACGCTGCCACCCGGCAAGTGCACGCGATTACCGGTGACCACGCCGGGAGCGCGCGCGCCAGTGGCTTCGTCGAGGTTGTCCTCGAACGAATACGCGGCGACTGGCACCGGAGGTGCCAGCGACTTCACGCGCACATCGAACACGCGCGTCGTCGACACACCTTCCAGGCTCAGCGTGACGGTCAATGTCACGTGGGCATCGGGTTCGTCGCGACCGGGGCGCGTGACGCGCCCGCGGTGATCAAGTACGGCCGGGTTCGAAGACGTCCACTGCAATGCGGTGGCATATGCGCCTGCGCGCGGTAGTTCGAGATCCGCGCGCAC
>JBKPPO010000207.1:0-9832 GCA_046733635.1 Pseudomonadota bacterium
GACGTGGTGCTGCTGGACCTGTCGATGCCGGGCATGACGGGCTGGCAAGTGGCCGCCGCGCTGCGCACCACGCCAGGCCTCGAGGCCGTGCGAATCATCATCGTATCCGCCAATGCGCATGAGTATTCGCCGGGCGGCACGGGCGCCACGCACGACGGCTTCCTCATCAAGCCGATCGACATCCAGCGGCTGCTCGAATGCCTGGGAACGCAACTCAACCTCCAGTGGACCCATGCGGAGGAACCGCGCAGCGCGACCTCGACCGAACGCGCGCTGCCCGCGCACTCGCTCCACCATGTGGATGACCTCTACCAGCTCGGCCTCATCGGTCACGTACGTGGCATCCAGGCCAAGCTGCGCGAAATGGAAAGCGATCCCACCAACAAACCTTTCGCCGACCACATGCGCACGCTGGTCGCGAATTTCGATCTCAAGCGCTACATGAACGTGCTGGAAGGAATGCGCAAACATGGTTGACTCCGACTGCCGCCGCGACACCCTCCTCGTGGTGGACGACACCCCCGAGACGCTGGGCTTCCTCATGGACACGCTGGATCACGCGGGATTCACCGTGCTCGTGGCCACCGATGGCGAGAGCGCGCTGCGGCTCCTGGACCAGATCACGCCCGATCTCGTGCTCATGGACGCCGTGATGCCGGGTCTCGATGGATTCGAGACCTGCCGTCGCATGAAACGCGACAAGATGCCTTCGCATCTGCCGGTGATCTTCATGACCGGTCTCACCGAGACCGAGAACGTCCTCCAGGGCCTTGCCGCGGGCGGCGTGGACTACGTGACGAAGCCGCTCGTGGTCGACGAACTACTCGCCCGGATCCGGGTGCATCTCGCGAATGCACGCGTCGCCGCCGGATCGCGCGCCGCACTCGACGCCACCGGCCGTTTCCTGCTGGCCGCCGATCGCAGCGGCCGCCTGCTCTGGTGCACGCCCAAGGCACGCCAACTCCTCGGCGAGCTCTTTCCCGGTCCGGGCGAAGCCAGCGTGCCGCGCGGGGTGATGACGCAGCTCATGCAGTTGCGTTCCGACGGCAGCGGCGCCCAGGCCCGGCTGTTGCTCGACGTCAACGGACGCAAGGTGGAGATCTCGGTCATGGCGCCCATCGGTCCCGACGAACTGCTGTTCCGCCTCACCGAGCTCAGCACGACCGCCGACGAGATGCAGCTCCAGCAGACCCTTTCGTTGACCACGCGCGAATCCGAAGTGCTGCTCTGGATCAGCCGCGGCAAGGCAAACCGCGAGATAGGCGAGATCCTGGCCATCAGTCCGCGGACGGTGAACAAGCACCTGGAGCAGATATTCGTGAAGCTAGGCGTGGAAAACCGCGCCTCCGCGGCCGCGCGCGCGGTCAGGGCCCTCGCGCGCTGATACTCGAAGGCGCAGAATGCCCGCCCATGAAGTACGGCTTGGGCATGATCCTGGTGGCTTGCCTGCTCGCGGGCTGCGGCCACACGCGAGGTCCGGAGGAACGCACGGACGACGGACTCGTGCGCGTGCCTTCTCGCGCCGAAGGCGGCGTCTATCGCGCGCCGGGCATCGACTTCTCGCCCTACAAACGAATCATCCTCGAGCCGCCGACCGTCGGATACGTCAAGGACTGGCGCAAGACGCACAAGGAAGTGTCGGATCGCGAGATCACACGCCTCGAACGGGAAGCCGTGAAGTTGTTCCGCGAGGAATTCTCTCGCGTCGTCATCGAAGACGGACCCTACGAGTTCGCGGAAGCGCCCGGGGCCGATGTGCTGCTCATCGTCCCGCGCATCGTGGACCTCGACATACCGGCGCCGCACACCGAAAGTGCGGTGGGCCTCAAGCAATTCACGCCGGGCCCCGTGAAGATGCAGGTGGTGGGCGAGCTGCGCGATTCCACGAGCAATCGGCTCGTCGGCCGCGTGATCGTGTTCGAAGGCCAGAATCGTTACGGCATGAACGAGATGCGCCTCGCGAACCGCGTCACCAATGCGCACGAGATGCGGCTGGGCTTCGCGAAATGGTCGCGCATGGCGCTCGAAGCACTGAACGTGGCAAAAGCCGGACAGCCGCTGCCGGAGTAGCTAGCGCGGCTCCTCGACGACATACCCTTTCGCGCGCAACGCGGCGAGGTAACCCTCCGGCTGCGTGAGGCGATTGAACGGCACCACGGCAAACGTGGACCGGTTCGCCGCCAGGCTCTTCTCTGCCGACGCGATCCACAGATCGAAGACCTGCTGGCGGATGTCGTCGGGAAACATCTCGCGGGCTGCCTGCGCGTTCAGGACGGCCATGGCGCAGGAGAGCGAGGGATTGGGCAGCGGCGGCATCGATTTGAGCTCTGCCAGATCACCCGTGGCCCATGCGCGCGCACGCTGATCCTCGACGTCGCGCCGAGCCAGCGCTTCGGTGAGGTCCAGCGTCAGCGAGAAACACTCGATGTCGGCCAGCGACTCCCTGGAGAACTCCTTGATCTTGTCGCGCACCTGATCCCGCGGGAACGTGAAAGTGATCATGGGCTGCGTTACCGGGATCTTGCGCGACTTCGCGATCTCGCCCACCACGTCCCAGACCGCGCCGCCTTCGCGCATGCCGAGGTCATCGAACGCCTCCTTGCGCAACTTGAAAGCCGCGACCAGCGGCCGGAACTTCTCCACACCCCCGTCGCGACCGAGGTAGAGCTTCTTCTGCACCTTCCAGCGGGCGTACAGCTCGGGCGGCAGCAACTCTTCGAGCCGGGCCTCGTCGGGATTCTTGCGCGCCTTGAGCATGGAAGGCACGAGCGTCATCCCACGGAAAAAACCGATCTTTTCGTCGGGCTTCATCGTGACGCTGGCTTCGCGGAGGATCTCCTGCGAGAACGCGGCGAGTGCCTCGATTTCGCGCGACTTCCATTTCATGCGCTTGGGAAGCGGCCACGGATCGCCGACGACCCACAACACATGTCCCGAGGCATCGTCGGCGCGAGTCACCTTCCAGACGCCCGGCCCCGGGTATTCGCCCGTGACCACCACTTCTTCGAGGGGTTCGCCCGCTGCCGCCGGCACATCCTGTCCCACAGCTTGCCAGGCCACCGACGCCGCTAACAAACCACCGAGGAGGATCCGATGTCGCATGCCTGTCCGACTACCCGCGCAGCGACGAGTTCCAGCTCGAGTTCAGTGCCGGAGCATCCCTTGTGTCTCGATGAACTCGATGACCTTGTCGAGCCCCTGCCCGGTCTTGAGATTGGTGAACACGAAGGGCTTCTCGCCGCGCATCTTGCGCGCATCGCGATCCATGACTTCCAGCGACGCCCCGACATGGGGCGCGAGATCGATCTTGTTGATGATCAGCAGGTCGCTTTTCATGATGCCGGGACCGCCCTTGCGGGGAATCTTGTCGCCGGCCGCCACGTCGATCACGTACAGCGTGAGATCCGAAAGTTCGGGACTGAACGTCGCGGCGAGGTTGTCTCCGCCGCTCTCGACGATGATGAGATCCAGTCCGTCGAAGTCGTGCATGAGCTGATCGATGGCGGCCAGGTTCATCGAGGCATCTTCACGGATGGCCGTGTGAGGGCACCCACCCGTCTCCACCCCCCGGATGCGCTCCGGCGCGAGGGCCTTGCTGCGGATCAGGAATTCCTGGTCTTCCTTGGTGTAGATGTCGTTCGTGACCACGGCGATGTTGAACAGATCGCGCATGCGCTTGCAGAGGTTGTCCACGAGCGCAGTCTTGCCCGAACCCACGGGTCCGCCCACGCCTACTCGCAATACATCGGGTCTGTTGTTCATGGCCGGGAATCATACTGGCCCCCGGCGCGCGCCACTGCGTCAAATGACTTATAGGCGCCTGGATCAGTCCAGCCGTGGCGACGGATGCGGTAGGCTCGCGCCATGAACACCACGCGTACACTCGCCGCTCTCGCGCTCGCCAGCCTGCCTGGACTTGCGCTGGCTCATCCCGGACACAGCCACGATGCGGGATTCCTCGCAGGCGCCCTGCATCCCTTCAGCGGCTTCGACCATCTGGCGGGTCTCGCACTCGCCGGAATGCTGCTCGGATATCTGCCCGCCCGGCGGCGCTGGCCGGTTTGCGCGGGCTTCCTGGGTTTATTAGGCGTCACCCATGCCTTGTGGGTGGCTCCCGGATCGAGCGGCGACGGCTACCTCGCCGGATTGCTCCTCATGAGCACTGCCTTGCTCGCGACCGGCATGGCCGCGAGCAAGGCAACAGGCAGATTCACTGCAGGCGCAGCACGCTCACGGACTTAGGCGGCAGGCGCAGCACCAGCGCCCCACCCTTTTTCTCGCCCGCGATCTTCACCGGGTAGATCACTTCCGGCGTCTGCACCGTGTTGCGCGCGTCCATGGTCTTGGCCGTGAGTACGCGGCCCTGCGCCGTGGCTGCGGTGGCGCCGCTGATCTTCGTCGTCACCACCGCTTCGCGGTTCGGGTCCAGGTTGACCAGCGCGTACTGCAGCTTGCCATCCTTGTCGCGCGCCGCCGAAACACTCACCGCCGGTACGTCGATGCCCGCGGCCGAGTAGTTCGGCGTGCTGATCTCCGTGGGCAGGTGCGTCGCGCCCTGGAACGGGATGTACATCTGGAACACGTGGTAGGTGGGCGTCAGCGCCATCTTCGGCCCTTCCGTGAGGATCATGGCCTGCAGCACGTTCACCATCTGTGCGATGTTGGTCATCTGCACGCGCTTGGCGTGGCGGTGGAAGATATTGAAGTTGAGGCCGGCCACCAACGCGTCGCGCAGCGTGTTGTGCTGCCAGAGGAAACCCGGCTCGCGGCCCGGCTCCGGGTCGTACCAGGTGCCCCACTCGTCGACGTAGAACGCCACCTTTCCCTTCGGGTCGTTCTTGTCGAGGATCTTCACGTTGTTCACGATGAACTCGTCGATGCGCATGGTGTTGCGCAGCGTGGAGATCCACTCGCTTTCCGGGAAACCGATGGAGTTGCCCTTCGTCTGCCAGACCCCCGTGGGAATCGTATAGAAGTGATGCGAGATGGCATCCAGGTCGCGCTCAACCTTGGTCGTCAGCACTTCGGCCCATTCCGTGCCCGCATCGCGATCGCCGCTGGCGACGATGACCGGGCGCTTGCCGCGCGGCGTCTTGATGAACGTGGCGTACTGGCGGAACAGATTCGCGTACCACTCGGGCGTCATGTTGCCGCCGCAGCCCCAGGTCTCGTTGCCGATGCCGAAGTAGTGCACGTCCCAGGGCTTGTCGCGGCCATTCTTGCGGCGCTCGTTGGCGAGCGTCGAGACGGTGTCGCTGGTCATGTATTCCATCCAGTCGGCCATCTCCTGCGGACTGCCCGAACCGACATTGCCGCTGATGTACACCTTGGTGCCGATCATCTCGGCGAAGGCCATGAACTCGTGCGTGCCGAATTCGTTCGTCTCGGGCACGCCGCCCCAGTGCGTGTTCACTTTCACGGGGCGCTTCTCGCGAGGGCCAATGCCATCGCGCCAGTGGTATTCATCCGCGAAGCAGCCGCCGGGCCAGCGCACCACGGGCACCTTGAGGTTCTTCAGCGCCTCGATGACGTCGTTGCGATATCCATGGGTGTTGGGGATGTTCGATTTCTCGCCCACCCACACGCCTTCATAGATGCCGGCGCCGAGGTGCTCCGCGAATTGTCCGTAGATATTGGGATTGATCGTCTCGCCGGGTTTGTCGGCGTGGATGGTCACCGTCACGGCCACCGCATCCACCGCGCGCGCCACCGCCGAACCTGCCAGGAGTATGGCGGCCGCCAGCATGACGGCGCCCAGCAAACGTTTGCGTCTGCGAATCAGTTTCATGGAGTTCCCCCCACTGTGGACGATCGCAGTGTAGGGGGACTCACATGGCGTCGCGATGCCGATGCGGCCCGCATGCATACGCGTTTTCGCATCACGCCGCGCGGCGTGGTCTGTGCTTCGCGGGCATATCGAAAATCGCGAGGCGGATCAGTTCGGACATCGCGGTGCGTGCGCCCTCCGCATCCTTCGCGGCGATCGCATCGAAGACGCGGAAGTGGTCCGGCACCGGATCGCGTTTGAGAGGTGCGATGCGCTGCTTGAACTCGGTGAGCGAAGTGACCGCCGCGGTGACTCCCTGCGTCAACGACACGATGAACGGGTTGCCCGTGGCCGCGAGCAAAGCCGCGTGGAATTCCTGGTCCGCGATGCGACCTGCTTCGACGTGCAGCGTATGCGCCGCCATCGCATCGAGCGCGAGTCGCATGACGTCGAGTTGCGCCTGGCTGCGCCGCGACGCGGCCAATGCGGCCGCGGCAGGTTCGACGATGGCTCGCAGTTCGAACAGCCCGTACAGCACTTCCGGCCCCGGCTCACCGCTGAATGCCCATGCGAGCACGTCGGGATCGAGCAGGTGCCATTCCGCGATCGGACTCACGCGTGTGCCCACGCGCGGCCGGCTGTGCACCAGTCCCTTGGCGGCAAGGATCCGCATCGCCTCGCGATACGCCGTGCGCGAGACGCGCCGCCGCGAGCTCGCCTGCACTTCGCCATCGAGCACGTGACCGGGACGGTATCGGCCCGAAACGATGGACACGCCGATGTCGGCGGCGATGGACCCGTGAAGCCGCAAAGGCTTGCGGGCGGCGGCCAGGACCGAGGGCAACGCTTTCTTCCGGTTGTGTCGGGAGGCCATGCAGGAATTGTCTGTGTACTTCGAACGCGGAACAAGCGCGAAAACGGGTGAAATCCTGCCGCCCGCGCGATTCCCCGCCGCAGGCCCGAATCGGCTGGCCAAACCACTTTGACCATGTCCGGCGGTTTCCACCGGGGTTTTTCGCGCCCCAGGGATACATACACTTCTGGTCATCGTGCGATGACACGGTGGACATTGTAATGCCGCCAATCCAGTCATTAGCATTTGTCCGAGTAATAAACCGTACGGCTTGCAGCCCGAACTGGTCGGCCGTTACTTGGGGGGAATCAACGTGGCGGGAATCATTCGGATCACATCGGCGACCGCTCTGGCGGCGCTGGCAATCTCGGCGGTGGCCAATGCGCAGGACACGCCCGTGGAAGAGCAGGACACCATCGTCGTCTCGGGCGTGCGGGAGTCCCTGATCAAGGGCCTCGACAACAAGAAAGAATCCACGCAGGTCATCGAATCCATCGTCGCCGAGGACATCGGCAAGCTGCCCGACAACAATGTCGTCGAAGCCTTGCAGCGCGTACCCGGCGTGCAGATCACGGATCGCGGCGGCGGTGAATCCAAAGTCATCTACATCCGCGGCCTGCCCGATCCGGTGACCACCTGGAACGGCCGCAACGTGTTCACCGCCAACGGACGCCAGCTCCAGTTGCAGGACATCCCCGCCAATCTCGTCAGCCGCATCGACGTCTTCAAGACGCGCTCCGCGGATCAGCTCGAGACCGGCCTCGCCGGCCAGATCGACGTGCGCACGCGCCGTCCCCTGGATCAGGAAGGATTCCAGGCTGCGCTCAGCGCGCGTTTCACGAACCAGGAACAGCGCGATGCGACGGACCCTACCGTCAGCGCGCTCATCGGCAACAACTGGGAACTCGCGAATGGCGGCCGCTTCGGTGCGTTGGCCAACGTGTCGTACACCAAGACGCGATGGCGCGATCAAACGGTCATCGCAGGCGCGATGTTGCCATTCGCGAACGCCACCAATCCGCCGCAGGGTTACGGTGTGGCCGCTGACAACTGCAATGACGTTCCGAATCCCGCCCCCGCAAACTTCACACCGCTCGAGCGTATCTTCAATACCGATTGCCGCGGCACGCTGCTGGGCCAACCAGCGCCGCTGATCTGGCAGGCGGGTCTCGACCGTGGTCTTTCCTGGGAGCCGGGATCCACGGTCACCATCGCCGGGAACCCGTATGAATATTTCCTGACTCGCGACGCACTCATCGCGACCGACTCCAAGGGCAATCGTGAGCGTCCCGCCGCGAACGTCGCCTTGCAGTACTCACCCAACGAGAACGCGGAGTACACCCTCGAGGCGTTCTATCAGGGCTATCGCCACGAGATCTTCAACAACCTGCACTTCACGTTCGCCGATGCATGGTGGGCGCTCGGCCCGAATCCCGAGAATTCGTACACGCTGCATGAAGGCACCAACGTCATCAAGACGCGCACCATCGGCGACCCGTTCCGCTTCATGAGCGGTGATGCCGTCGACGAGTGGACCGACACCTACGTCTACGCACTGAACGGCAAGTGGAATCTGGGCGAGAAGTTCCAGTTGGAAGCGGACGTATCCTTCCAGGACACCTCGTTCGAAACCAACTTCATGGCGATGCGCACCAACAATGCGTATTTCATCCAGCGCCTGGACATCGACTTCAACGCGGGTGACGGCATTCCGTCGTGGCACTTCAACGACGACTCCGCGATGTTGAACCCCGCCAACTGGACCGCCGCCGAGATGTACCAGAACCGCGGCCGCAGCGAAGGCGACGCCGTGACGTTCCAGCTCGATGGCGACTACGAAGTCTCCGATGCCGGCTGGCTGCGCAAGTTCGAGTTCGGTGTGCGTTACGACGATCGCACGTCGACGCAGGCGAGCCCGCGCCCGGTGGCGACCTCCGTCATGGGCTTCCCGCTGTTCTCCACGATCGACGAGAACTTCTACTACGTGAACGAAGGCTTCATGGATGGCGAAGCCGATGTGCCCACGACCTGGCTCGCGGCGAACGGCTGGTACATCAATGGGCATCGCGACGAACTGCGCGAGATCTATGGCGTGGCCACGGGCGATCCCACGCTCATCGAAGCTTTCAACGTCGGTGAAGCGACGTCGACCGTTTATGCCCAGGCGGACATGAAGTTCGGCGACAAACTCGCGGCGCAGCTCGGTGTGCGTTTCGTCACCGTGGACACGGACATGCTGTTCACCGACGTGATCTCGGGACAGCAGTTCGACGCCGACGCCTCGGTGGATGACGTCCTGCCCGCGCTCACGCTGATCTACTCCGCCTCCGACAATTTCCGCCTGCGCCTCAACTACGGCGAGACGCTGCGCCGGCCGGACTTCGGCGCGCTCAACCCGAACTTCGGCCTGACCGAAGATCTGACCAATGTGGGCTACGGCACGGGTAATGGCGGCAACCCTGATCTCGAAGCCACGAAGTCGAAGAACATCGATTTCACGGCCGAGTGGTATTTCACCGACGACAGCGCCATCTTCGGAACGCTGTTCCAGCGCGACATCGAAGGCCTCGTGGTGCCGCTGACCCGCCGCATCACCATACCGGGCACGGGCCTCAACACGGATTCGTTCGTGGTGACGCAGCCGGTGAACGCCTCGGATGGCGAGCTCAAGGGCTTCGAGCTGGGCTTCCTGTGGTTCCCCGAACTACCGGGACTGTTCAACGGCTTCGGCCTGCAGGGAAGCTTCACCAAGCTGGACTCCGAGCAGAACATTCCATTGACCAACTCCGCGGGCGAGATCATCGGCCAGGAGACTTCCGACTTCTTCGGCGTCTCCGACACGTCTTACAACGTGACGCTGGCCTACGACCGCGGCGGCTTCGACGGTCGCCTCTCTTACGTGTGGCGCGACGACTTCCTGCGTGCGAACGAGGCGCGCATCTTCGCGAACCCGATCGGCCAGTGGCGCCGGCCGGAATTGAGCCTGGACCTCCAGCTCAACTACGACGTCAACGACAACTTCTCGGTGTCGTTCGACGCGGTGAACCTCACGAACCACCTGCAGCAGTCTTACTACCGGTTCGCGGACGCGGGCAACCCGACCGTCTCGAACTTCGGTACGACACTCTTCAGCCGCACGTTCTCGCTGGGAGCGCGCTGGAAGTACTGAGCATCCGTGAACGGCAAGACCGGGCCCCTTCCCGGTCTTGTAA
>JBKPPO010000208.1:0-16935 GCA_046733635.1 Pseudomonadota bacterium
GTGTGGCATCGGCGAAATAGAACAGGACCACCGGCGCCACGCGGCACAGGGGCTCCTTGTCCATCTGGTCGGGATCATGGGATCCGGAGAAGGGCTGGCGCTTGTACTGGGCGGTCGCCAGTGCGCGGGCCACGCTGGCGGAGATTCCCACGCACTGGCCCGTGGAGCTGCCATGCCCCTCGCGCTGCCAGCGCGCATAACGCTGCACCTGGTCGTGAGCATCGAAGCCTTCCCGCTCGAGCAGGCTCTCGGCCAGCAGCAGGGCCATGGCGGTGTCGTCGGTCCAGGCGCCGCGCGGGAGGTCGAAGGGACCGCCACCCAGCAGGTCGCCCACCGCCGCGAAGGTACCGGGCTTGCGGAACTGCGTGTGCGCCGCGAGTGCATCGCCCACGGCGAGGCCCATGAGCGCGCCCTGGAAACGATCGCGCAGGGTGCGCGCGGCATCGAGCACGTCCGGCGCCTGCATCGGATCACCGGACTCCCCTCCGGCGGGTGGAGGCGCGACGCGAGCAGTGGGCGCGGCTGGCGCTGCGGGCGCATCCCTCGTCGCAGGCACGGCCGGCACGGCTGGAGGCGGAGGCCGCAGATCGGGCCACGAGAGCACGTAGCGATGCTGCTCATCCGTCTCGGGTACATCGGGCCAGGTCCGGGCCCGTTCGTTCTGCTGCCAGAGCTCGTTGAGCCGCAGCAGCGCTGCGCTGGGATCCAGGCCGCCATGGTCGATGAGATGACAGGCGACAGCCGTGCCCGTGCGGCCGATGCCGGCGCGGCAATGCACGTAGACCCGGCGCCCCGACCGCAGCGCGCGGTCGAGGATCATCAGGATCTCCTCCATGTGCTTCGGCTCGCGAGGAACGCCATGATCCGGGATGGACTTGCGGTGATACCAGGCGCTGCCGGGTAGATAGAGATCGTAGGGCGGCAGCTCGCCCGGCTCGGTCAGGTCGATGAACGCGTCGAAACCGGCCGCCACGAGCGCGGCGACGCGCTTCTCGGTTTCCTTGGGCGTCTTGCCACCGGGATATCGGCCCGCGAGCAGGCGGTCTTCGATGACCCAGTACGACTCAGCGAGGGGTTTGCGGATGCTCGCCATCCAGGCTCTTGAAGTCGAAGACCTTGGGATCGGCGAGATGGCCGGCTTCCACGTTGCGCAACGCCGAGAAGATGGACTCGGTGCGGCCGGGGTATTCGCGTTCCCACTCGGCCAGCATGCGTTTCACTTCCTTGCGCTGCGCGTTCTCGTTGGAGCCGCAGAGCTTGCAGGGAATGATGGGGAAGGCGCGCGCGCGCGCGTAGCGCTCGATCTGCGCCTCGGAGACATAGGCGAGCGGCCGGATCACGATGTGTCGCCCGTCCTCCGACTTGAGCTTGGGCGCCATGGCCTTGAGCCGGCCGCCGAAGAACAGGTTCAGGAACAACGTTTCGACGATGTCGTCCCGGTGATGGCCCAACGCCACCTTGGTGATGCCGTTCTCCGCGGCATAGCGATACAGCGCGCCGCGCCGCAGCCGCGAACACAGTCCGCACATCGTCTTGCCTTCCGGGATCACGCGCTTGACCACGCTGTACGTGTCCTGCTCGATCACATGGAAGGGGACGCCGAGCGAGCGCAGGTAGTTGGGCAGCACCTCTTCGGGGAAGTCCGGCTGCTTCTGATCCAGGTTCACGGCGATGAGATCGAAATCGATGGGAGCGCTGCGCTTCAGCGACATCAGGATGTCGAGCAGCGTGTACGAGTCCTTGCCGCCCGAGAGGCACACCATGACGCGATCGCCTTCGGAGATCATTCCGTAGTCTTCGATGGCCTTGCCCACGAGCCCGCGCAGGTGCGCACCGAGTTTCTTCGCGGTCTGCGAAGGCCACTCGGGCGACGACTCCAGTTCCTCGGGGCGGGCGTTCATGCGGGCGGGATACTAGCCGCTGCCAGCGGCCGGCGCAGCGCGAGCTGCCGAACGATGGCGAGTACAGCGACGGCCGCCACCACGTGTTTGATCGCATGGCCGCTCACGAGCCCCTGCGTGAGGCGGTACACGCCGAGATCGAAGGTCTCGAAGACCTTGGCGACGCCGTACCAGACGGCGGCCCAGCCCAGCAGCGAACCATGGCTGTACCGGATGGCCGGATAGAGGAGCAGCACCAGCACGATGAACAGGATCGACCACCCCTGGTACACGCCATAAGGCATGACATTGCCTGCGCCCATTCGCTCGGTGCCGTACCAGTAGAGCACCGTGAACACGCCCAGCGCGAGCAGCGGCCACAGCATCTTCAGCCCGTGCTGCCTGTCCACCCGCTCGGCGACGGCGGCGGCCACCAGTCCGGCGAAGCCCAGCGTCATGGGCAGGCGATCCCAGACCAGGCGCGGATTGTCAGGCGCCAGGTGGTAATAGGCCGAGCCCACACTGGTGAGCGCGGCGCCGAGGAAGAACACGAGATAAGGCAACTGCTCGCGGCCATCGAGAAAGTGCCCGCCGCCGCGATAGATGAGCAGCAGGCCCCAGCCGCCGAACAACAGGAAAGGCAGATTCGACACCACGTTGAAGAAGTTCGGGATGCCGAACATCGGCCGACAGTCGGCGAACTGGTGGTACGACAGCGGCTGCGGCATCGCCGGCAGCAGCACCGCGGCGATCACGCAGGCGATCGTGATCAGCAGCAGTAGTTTGCCGCGCCAGTGGGGCATCGCCATGCCGCGTCAGGCCGCGGCGCTGCCCACGGCGGGCTGGTCGTCGAGGTATTTGGCTTCCAGATATCGCAGCGCTGCCGCGGCCGACAGCGGCTTGCCCGTGGCGTTCTTGAGCAGTTCCTGCGCGCTGACGCGCGCGCCCTGTGCATGCACGTTCTCGCGCAGCCACTTCATGACGCCGCTGAATTCCCCGCGCGCGATCTGCGCCTCCACGTCGGGTACCGCCGTGCTCAGCGCGTCGAACATCTGCGCCGCCATGACCGCGCCGAGTGCATACGAGGGGAAATAGCCGAAAGAACCCACGGCCCAGTGCACGTCCTGCAGCACCCCTTCGACATCGTTCTGCGGCTTCACCGAGAGCCGTTGTTCCATGCCGGCATTCCAGGCATCGCGAAGGTTGCGTACCGCCAGCTTGCCTTCGAGGAGCTGATTCTCGAGCTCATAACGAAGCTGGATGTGCAGCGTGTACGTGAGTTCGTCGGCATCGACGCGAATCGGGCCGCGCTTCACGCGCGTGAGATGGGCGTAGAGGTTCTCCTCCGACCATTCCGGTCCGGAAACGCCGAAATGTTTTTCGAGCAGCGGCTTCAGGTATTTCACGAAAGGGCGACTGCGGCAGATCACCATCTCCATGATCAGGGACTGGCTTTCTTCGAGCGCCATGCCGCGATCGCGCCCCACGGGCTGATCGGCGAATTCGGCGGGCAGGCCCACGTCGTACATCGCATGGCCGGTCTCGTGCAGCGCCCCGAGCAGTCCCGAGAAAGGCTCGGTGGGATCGAAGCGCGTGGTCACGCGGACGTCGCCGGGCACACCTTCGGTGAAAGGATGCTCACTTTCGTCGAGACGGCCGCGATCGAACGGGAAGCCCACGGCCTTCATGATTTCCACGGCCAGCGCGCGTTGTTTGCCGGCGGAGAACTTGCCGGAGATGGGCAGCAGCGGCATGCGTTCCTGGCGCGTCAGCACCTCGCGGATGAGTCCGGGCAGGCGGCGCCCCAGCGCCTTGAACATGGCGTCGATCTCGCCGGAGGTCAGGCCCGGACTGAACTCGTCGACCAGCGCGTCATAGGGCGAAAGATTGCGCGACTGACCCAGGAGCTGGGCCTTGTCGCGAACCAGGTGGACCACCTCTTCGAGATGCGGCGCGAAGTCTTCGAACCTGCCCGACTCGCGTGCGGCCAGCCATTTGGCCTCGGCCTTCGACGCCGCCTTGGCGAGGCGCGAGACCAGCGCGACGGGGGTCGCGATCGCGAAGTCCCGCTGCCGGCGCATCTCGCGCAGGTTGGCCACCTGCCAGTCTTCGAGTCCGGCGAGATTGGCCTGCGCGCGATCGAGCAGCCGCGTGATCTTGGGTGCGGTGACCAGCGAGTGGTATTCGGTTTCGAGGGCCGCGAGCTGCTCGCCGCGAACGTCGGCGCTGCCACGCGGCATCATGACGGCGGCGTCCCAGCGAAGAACCGCCATCGCGCCACGGAAGGCGTGCAGGCGTTTCCATTCCTGTTCGAGTTGCTTGTACGGAGTGAGGGCCATGCGACACGTCAGCGGGGAAATTGACGGCCGCCAGTCTACCAGCGGCGGTGCGCGAGGCCGGCTCGAACGCCCTGATCGTCCTTCCGAATCAATGGCTTACGCCGCGAGTTCGCGGTTGACAGCGCGGCTGCCGAGTGGCCCGGCCTATGTCAAATGAGACGGGCGGCGCGCCCTCTCGCTACGGGGTCTCGTGGCTGGCGCGGCTCGCCGGGGTGGCTTCGCCACCGGCCGTGTCTTCGCGCCGCCCCTTGAGCCCCTCGATGAGCCGGCTCATGTACTCGGGCGACTTGGTGTTCCGGGCGATCAGCAGGTACAGCGCCGGCACCACGTACAGCGTCATGGCGAGCGACACGATCGTGCCGAAGAACACGGTGGCGCCGATGGACATGCGGCTCTCGGCGCCCGCGCCGGTCGCCAGCATGAGCGGCAACGCGCCGAACGCGGTGCAGAGACTGGTCATGAGCACGGGACGCAGACGCGTGGCCGACGACTGGATCACCGCATCGAGGAACGCCACGCCGCGGTCGCGGAGCTGGTTGGCGAACTCCACGATGAGGATGCCGTTCTTGCAGGCGATGCCGATGAGCATGATGCAGCCGATCTGGCTGAAGATGTTGATGGTGGAATTGAACAGGAAGAGTCCCAGCAACGCGCCCGTGAGCGCGAGCGGCACAGTCACCAGGATCACGACGGGATGGATGAAGCTCTCGAACTGCGCCGCGAGCACCAGATAGACCACGAGCAGCGCGAACGCGAACGTGATCCACAACGCCCCGCCCGACTTCTTGAACTGATAGGTCTCGCCGTTGTAGATGATCTGCGCGTTGGGTGCTTCCTCGCGGATCACGCGCTCCATGTATTCCACGGCCTCGCCCAGCGTGTAACCGGGCGCGAGCGAGCCCGCGAGCTCGATGGCGCGCATGCGGTCGGTGCGGCGCAGTTCGGTGGGACCGGCCCGCTCATCCGCACGCACCAGCGCGGACAGCGGGATCAGTTCGCCGTTCTTGTCCGAGCGCACGTACAGGTTGTCGAGATCACCGACGCTCGCGCGCTGCGTCTCGCGCGCCTGGAGCATCACGTCGTATTCCTCGCCGGCGCGCTCGAACGTGGTGACGATGCGCGAGCCCATCATGGTCTCGAGCGTACGACCCACGGTCTGCAGCGAGACTCCGAGATCCGCGGCCTTGTTGCGATCGATCTGCACGATCACGCGCGGCTGGCGCTCGAGATAGTCGGATTCGAGATTCAGGATGCGCGGGTTCTCCTGTGCGACGCGCTGCATGACCTTGTCGCGCCACTGCACGATCTCTTCGTATTCGCCGCCGCCCATGGCGATGGCGAGCGGACGCGTGCTGTTGCGCGTGAGCGGCGATCCCACCTGGTTCACGTTGATGCGCGCTCCCGCGATGTGCTGCGTCTGCTGGCGCAGGCGGTCCGCGATCGCACCGGCGCTTTCGTCGCGCTGATCCCAGAGGTTGAGGGGGATGATGATGAAGCCCGTGCTCACGTCGCCCTGGCGGCCGAAGCCGCCCGTGCGCACGTTCACGCGGCGCGCGTTGCCGTTCTCCACTTCGGCCATGGAGATTTCTTCGACCTGGCGGAGTTGCCGGTCGAGATAGTTGATGCTCGAACCTTCGGGCGCGGTGACGAAGATGCGGATCATCGCGCGGTCTTCCTGCGGCGCGAGCTCGCTCGGAATGCGCAGGCCCGAGAAGGGGATGCCAAAAACGAACAGCAGCACCAGCACCGTGAACAACGCCAGCGAGCCGCCGACGATCCACAGCGGCTTGCGATTTTCGAGCGCGCGGCGCAGGCCGGCTGCGTAGCGGTCGTCCAGGTTGTGGAACAAGCGGTCGATGCCGCCTGCCATGCGCGACTTCGGCATGCCATTCGCAAACAGCTTGGACGCCATCATCGGCGTGAGCGACAACGCGACGAACGCCGAGAAGCCCACGGCGGCGGCCACGGTCACGCCGAACTCGCCAAACAACCTGCCGGTGTCGCCTTCCATGAAGGAGACCGGGATGAACACGGCCATGAGCACGGCCGTGGTCGCGATGACCGCGAAACCGATCTCGCGCGAACCGTTGATCGATGCCAGCACGGGCGATTCGCCGTTCTCGATGCGTCGCACGATGTTCTCGAGCACCACGATGGCGTCGTCGACGACGAGACCGATCGCGAGCACCGCGGCGAGCAGGGTCAGCGTATTGATGGAATAACCCAGCACGGCCATGACCATCGCGGCCGCGACGATCGACACCGGGATCGTCACGGCCGGGATGATGGTCGCGCGCGCGGTGCCGAGGAACAGGAAGATCACGATCAGCACGAGGATCAGCGTCTCGGACAACGCGAACACCACGTTCTTGAGCGACGCGGCGATGTACACGCCGTTGTCCATGTTGACCTCGACCTTCATGTCCGAGGGAAGCGTCGGCTGAATCTCCTCGAGTCGCTTCTTCACTGCGTTCGAAGTGGCGAGCACGTTCGCCTTCGACTGCGGAATGATCGCCATCGACAGGCCGATCGCGCCGTTCGAGCGCGACAGGCTGCGGTCGTCGTCGGATGCGAGGCGCACTTCGGCGACCTCCGAGAGCCGCACGAGGTATCCGTCCGGCCCGCGGCCCACGACGAGATTGCGGAAATCTTCCTCGGTGCGCAGGTTGGTGTCCGTGCGCAGCGAGAATTCGCGTTCCGCGGATTCCAGCCGTCCGGCGGGCAACTCCACGTTCTCGCGCAGCAGGGAGTTCTCGACGTCGGCCACGGTGAGCTGGCGTGCCGCCAGGCCCTCTCGCGACAGCCACACCCGCATGGCGTAACGCCGCGCGCCGTTCAGGCGCACGTTGGCCACGCCTTCGAGCGTGGCGAATTGATCGACGAGATACCGCTCCATGTAGTCGGTGATCTCGAGCATGTTGCGCTGGGTGCTGGCGACGTTGATCCACAGGATGGGATCGGTGCCGCTATCCACCTTGGTGATCTGTGGCGGATCCGCTTCGAGCGGCAACCGGCTCGCGACTCGCGAGAGACGTTCGCGCACGTCGTTCGCAGCGCTGTCGAGATCGCGGTCCACCGTGAACTCGACGTTGATCGTGGAGCGCTCGTCGCGGCTGCCGGAATTCAGACGCTCCACGCCCTCGATGCCGGAGATCTCGTTCTCGATGATCTGCGTGATGCGCGACTCGACCACGTCCGACGACGCGCCGCGATATCGCGTCTCGACGTTCACCACCGGCCGCTCGACGTCCGGGAACTCGCGCAGGGACAACCGCGTGACGGCGCCGATGCCGAGGATGAACAGCAGCAGCGACATCACCGTCGCGAACACGGGACGGCGGACGGAGAGGTCGGAGATCATCATGGGATTACTGCCGCAGGCTCGTGGGTGAGGCGCTGGCCGCGTGTTCGGCCGGCGCGTCGGGCGCGTCCGCTTCGGCGACGCGATCGATGGCGGTCACGGGCGCGCCGTTGCGCACCTTCTGGGTCCCCTCGACGATCACGCGCTCGCCGGCTTCGAGACCGGCAAGGATCTCGACGTTGCCGGGGCTGCGGCCGCCGATGCGGACTTCGCGGCGTACGGCCTTGCCGTCGGTCACCACGAACACGAACTGCTTCTCGGCTTCGGGCGTGAGCGCTTCCTCAGGGATCACGAGCGTCTCGCGCTCGTCACGTCCCACCGAGACGTTGAGGAACATGCCGGGCTTGAGCGCGCCGTCTTCGTTCGCGAGCAGCGCTCGCACGACAACGGAGCGGGTGTTCATGTCGACACGCGAATCGATGCTGGCCACCTTGCCCGCGAAGCTGCGGCCGGGGAACGCCGGCGCCGTGGCCCGCACCGTGAGACCTTCGCGCAGCGAGGCGACGTAGGTTTCCGGCACGGAGAAATCGAGCTTGATGAGGCTGGTGTCGTCGAGCGTGGTGATGACGTCGCCCGGGCTGATCAACGTTCCCACGCTGACGCGACGCAGGCCCACACGGCCGGAGAACGGCGCGCGGATCACGGTGTCTTCGAGACGCGCCTGGGCGGCCTGCAGCCGCGCGCGGTTGGACTTCAGCGTCCCTTCGAGCTGATCGAATTGCGACTTGGACAGGGCCTGTGTGCTCAGCAACTCGCGGCTGCGGTTGTACTGGCTTTCACTTTCGGTGACGGCGGCCTGCGCAGCGGCCACATCGGCGCGGGCCGTCGCATCGTCGAGCTGCACGAGCACCTGGCCGGCGCGCACACGCTCACCATCGCGGAACCGCACCGCGGTGACGATGTTGGAAGTCTTCGAGCTGATGTCGACGGACTCGTTGGCGCGCGCATTGCCCAACGCTTCCAGCTTCTGCGTGAGGCGCTCGCTGCGGACCTGCTCGGTGGTGACCGCCGCCGGCGCCGAGTTGCGAGGCCCGCCGGCGCCGGGCGCGCCGCCCGCCCCCGCGACCGGGCGATGCTGCGTGGCATAGATGGCCCAGGCGGCGCAGACGATGGCGACGGCGATGCTGATCGGGGTTGCGAGGCTGCGCGTCTGCGACATTCGTGTGCGGTGCTCTTTGGCGGGTCATGAGTATGGCACCGCTAACATCCGGCACACGAGGAGGGTCAACTGCCTTGAGTCCCCCCGGCGCGCCTTTCTTCCCAGCGGCGGATCATCTGTTTGCGGGCTGTACCCCAGCGGTAACCGCCGAGTAACCCTCCCGCTCTCAAAACGCGATGGCACGGGATGACCCAGGCGATCGGATTGGCCCCTACGGCCGTACCAACGGCCCGGGCCGCATCCGGTTTACCGAGCCTTCGCGCCAGCGCGCCGTATGTGACCGTCTCCCCGGGTTCGAGTTCTAGCAATGCCCGCCAGACCTGGACCTGGAAATTCGTTCCTGTGACGGCCAGCGGAAAACGGGTGTTTCGTCGGCCTTCACCCGCATTCCATATCGTGGCCACCAGCCGGGATGCACGCGCGTCATCGCGAATGAAATCAGCCCTCGGCCACAAGACGCGCAGAGCCTGCAGTTCCGTGGCGCCGGGGTTTTCCGGATCGATGAAGCTGAGGCGGCACAGCCCCCGGGGGGTGTCTGCCACGAACGCGGTGCCGAACGGCGTGGCGGCTTCGCCGTGGTGAATCACCACGCCCTGGCCTCCCGCACGGATCTCGCCGGGAGACAGGGCCTCGAGCGTCACTGTCAGATCATGTAACCGGCCGCCGCCGGATAGTCCTACAGCATGAGCCGCATCCATGACCGACGGTTCGACCGCTAGCGCGCGGCTGACCGCTCGGCTGGTGATCTCGGCCAGGTATTGCTTCGGCGTGAGACCTGCCCAGCGCCGGAACAGGCGGTTGAAATGGAATTCCGAGAGCCCGGCGTGCCTCGCGATCTCCGCGAGCTTCGGCTGACGCTGGTACTCGCGCTCGATGTACTCGATGGCGCGGGTCATGCGGGTGAACTCACGGCTGTCGAGGAAACTCGCACCGCGGGCCTGGTCGATCGACGTGACGTTGGTGTCCATGGAGCCATGCTGCGCGCGCCGGACCCGCGCCGCGACCCGCTTCTTGCTCAAGACCGGGCTCAGCGCTGCGCCAGGCCGCGCAGCAACAGGGCGGGCAGTTCCCGCAGTTCGCCCGTGATCTGGCCTGCCGGATTGGCCACGGTCAGGATGCCGAGACCCCGCGCTGGAAACACCCAGATGGCGCTGCCCTGCTCGTCTCGCAGTTCGTAAGCCTGCTCGCCCTCGATCCGCACCAGGTTCACCTGCAGGCCACTGCCGGCGCTCACGCGCGACGGGCGGGTCATCTCCGCCACCCAACCCGGCGGCAATACCTGGAGTCCATTGCTCATGCCATCGGCGCCAAGCAAGGCCGCGACGCGCAGCATGTCTCGCGCGCCGGCCCGCCAGCAGCAATGCGCAGCCGGCATGCCCGAACGCCGGTCCAGCTGCAGTTCCGCCCTGCCCGCCCCGACGGCGCGCCAGATCTTCTCCTCGACGAACCGCTCGTACGGCAGCCCGGTGACGCGCTCCACGATCACCGCGGCCAGCTGGGTATTCGCCGGCGACACGTGGTGGAAACCGCCCGGCTCATGTTCGAGACGGAAGTTGAGCGCGCTCGCCTCGTAGTCGTTGCCTAACAACATGCGGACGCCGCGCGATGTCGCGAACCGCGGCAGTTCCGCCAGGTCCCGCAGCGGTGAACGCTGCAGGAGGTTGCGAAGATCGCCACCCACTTCCAGGCCGCTGGTTTCTTCGAGGAGCTGGCGCAGCGTGATGCGTCCGCGTGGATCGCCTTTCCACTCCTGTAGCAGCGTCGACACCGGCGCATCCAGCCTCATGCGGTTCCCGCCCGCGCCCGCGAGCGCTATACCCACGGCCATCGCGGCGATGGGCCGCGCGATCACCGTGGCCGGCAGCAACGAGTTCTGGTCATCGGCCGCGAAGTACCGCTCGAGCACGAGCTGGCGTTGGTGGATGACGAGCAGTGCGCGCGATCCCAGGGCGCGCGCGCGATTGGCAGCCTCCTCGACGACGAGTTCGTCGAAGGAGGGTCCGGCGGCGATGACCGGCATCGCGGCCGGCGCGTCGGCCGGCGCCCCACCGGAATTCCCGGCGGGCAGGAATCGAGCACCACCACCGGTAGGTAGGTGGCGTCCGGCGCCAGCGGCAATTGCAGCGCGCGGCGCCAGAACGGCAGGTCGGCGGTGAACACGCCGATGCCGAGCGACACCGTCAAGAGCACGATCGCCGTGAGTATTGTGAGTACGCGCCGCATGAGAGACCTGGAATGGGCTCGCAATGCTACCAGCGCGGTATTTTCCAAAGGAATGGCCAAAGAACGTGGAAGGCCCGGGGTTTTCGAAGCCGGTCATGGTGCGCACGCATTGCAGGGCTAGAATGCCGGCCCCGATGAAGCTTTCCATTTGCGCCATAGCCTCCGAAGTCGTGCCGCTGGCCAAGAGCGGCGGACTCGCCGACGTCGCCAGCGCGCTCTCCCGCCAGCTCACCGCCTTCGGCCACGATGTGCGGCTGTTCGTGCCGTTTTACGCGCAGATCCGCCGCGATCGGCTGCAACTGGCCCGCGTCGAGACGCTGCAGGCGTTGCCGATCGTCGTCGGTGGCCGCCCATACCGCGTGAACATCTGGAAGGCGCCGCTGCCCGGATCGGCGACGCCGGTATACCTGGTGGAATCGGACGAGCTGTACGCGCGGCCGAGGTTGTACACCAATGACCCGGACGAGCACCGCCGGTTCCTGGTCCTGACGCGCGCGGCGCTCGAGTGCTGTCGTCGCATGGACTTCCGTCCGCACATCGTTCACTCGCACGACTGGCACACGGCGATCGCGCCTTTGTGGCTGCGCTCCAACTACAAGCACGACCCGGTGTTCGCCCGGGCGCGCTCGGTGATGACCATCCACAACATCGGTTACCAGGGCGAGTTCGGCGCCGCGAACCTCGCGGACCTCGACCTGGGCCCGGACACCTATCTACTGCACCAGGACGACCTGCGTGCGGGCAGGATCAACGCGCTCAAGAACGGCATCCTGCACGCCGACGCCGTGACCACCGTGAGTCCTACCTATGCGCGCGAGATCACGACGCCGCAATTCGGCATGGGCATGGAACAGGCGCTGGCTTCGCGCGGGAATGCCGTGCACGGCATCCTCAACGGCGTGGATTACGAGGAATGGGATCCGCGCGCCGACAAGTACCTGCCCATTCATTTCAGCGCGCAGGACCTCACGCCCAAATCCGAGCTCAAGCGCAATTTCCTGCTGCGCCAGAACCTCAAACCGGCCACGGGTCGCGTGCCGCTGTTCGGCATCGTGAGCCGCCTCGCGTCGCAGAAGGGTTTCGATCTGCTAACAGATACGTTGCCGAGGCTGCTGCAGGACCACGACGTACGCGTCGCGGTGGTGGGCACGGGTGAGCCCGAGTACGAAAGATTCTTCGCCGGCCTTGCCGAGAAACATCGAGGCCGCGCCTGGTTCTTCGGCGGGTACGACGAAGCGCTGGCGCACTGGATCGAAGGCGCGAGCGATGCGTTCCTCATGCCCTCGCTCTACGAACCCTGCGGCCTCAACCAGATGTATTCGCTGCGCTACGGCACCGTTCCCATCGTGCGGCGGACGGGCGGACTTGCGGATTCGGTCACGCATTTCGATCCGGCCACGGGCCGGGGCACCGGCATCGTGTTCAACGACTTCGACGCGAACGCCATGGGCTGGGCGCTGGACACCGCGATGCAGTGGTATGCGCAGCCGAAGCTCTGGGAGCGGATCGTCCAGAACGCCATGGCCTGCGACTTCTCCTGGCAGAGCCAGGCCAATGAGTACCTGAAGCTCTTTTCCGGATTACTCGAAGACCGAACTACTTCAGGTTGACGCTGCCGCGCTCGTCGAACGGAATGCGGCGAAGGAAGCCGCTCGACAGGTGCACCTCACCCACGAGGCGATATTCGAGCTTGTCGCGCGAACTCTTGCGCGTCAGCAGTTTCGCGAGCGCGCCGGCGAGATTCGCGGTGAACTGGACGTCGAACTCCGCCTCGCCCATTGCCGGCACCACGAACGAATTGCCGGTGAGGCCCTGGCCGAGCTCGGCGCCATCCACTTCGACGCGATAGCGGATGCCCTCGATCGACAGTTCCCGCGTGTTCGGGTTCTGCACGCGCATTCGCAGGTTCATGCGCTGCGAAAAAATGTCCGCGCTCTGGACGTTCATCGAGATCACCGAGAGGTTCGGCGCCTCGAGCTTGGGTAGCGCGGCGCAGCCCGCGAGCGCAGCCGCCGCCAGACACGCGAACACCCGCGATCGCCAGCGTCCCTCAGCCATGCGCCAGCATGTCTGGCGTGACCAGCACCACGCCTTTTTCGGTGACCAGAAAACGTTTCCCGTCCTCGTTGCGATCGAAGCCGATACGGGTGCCGGCCGGCAGCTCGCAGTTCTCGTCGATGATGGCGTTGCGGATCTGGCAATCAGGCCCGATGCGCACGTTCGGCAGGATCACCGAACGCTCCACGTTCGACCGCTCCTCGACGCGCACACCCGAGAACAGCAGCGACTCGCGCACCGTTGCGCCCGAGATGATCGTGCCGCCCGATACCAGCGAGTTGATGGCGACACCACGACGGCCATCCTCATCGAGCACGAACTTGGCCGGCGGCGTCTGGGCCTGGTAGGTCCAGATCGGCCAGTCCTCGTCGTAGATGTTGAGTTCGGGATTGACCCAGACCATCTCGATGTTGGCTTCGTAGAACGCGTCGATTGTTCCGACATCGCGCCAATAGGACTGCGCACGCGTCTTGACGTCCCGGAAGGGATACGCAAAGACCTGCAGCTTCTCGATGGCGTCGGGAACGATGTTCTTGCCGAAATCGTGTTTCGAGTTCTCGTTCGCCGCGTCTTCGATGAGCAGACGTTCGAGCAGGTCCGGGTTGAACACGTAGATGCCCATGGAGGCGAGCGCCACATCCGGACGGCCCGGCATGTGGTCCGGCGTCGGGGACTTCTCCACGAATCGCGTCACACGATTCCACTCGGTCACCGTGAGGACGCCGAATTCGCGCGCGTCCGCGATCGGGACTTCGACCACGCCGACGGTGATGTCGGCGCCCTTCTCGACGTGGTAGGCGATCATCGGACCATAGTCCATCTTGTAGATGTGATCGCCCGCGAGCACGAGAACGTGTTTGGGCCGGTGCGCATGCATGACATCGATGTTCTGGTAGACGGCGTCGGCCGTGCCGCGATACCAGTGATTGCCCGTCTTCTGCTGCGCCGGGATGACCTCGACGAATTCGCCGAACTCGCCGCGCATGTAACCCCAGCCGCGATGGATGTGCTGGATCAGTGACTGTGCCTTGTACTGCGTGAGCACCGTGATCTGGCGGATGCCCGAGTTCACGCAGTTGGACAGCACGAAATCGATGATGCGGAATTTTCCGCCGAAGGGCGTCGCCGGCTTCGCGCGATTCTCGGTGAGACCCTTGAGCCGCTCGCCGCGGCCTCCGGCCATGATGACTGCCAGGGTGCCGCTGGTGAGACGGCTCACATAGCGACCGGAAGTTGCGCGTGCTGGACGTTTGGCCATGGGGTCCCTCGTAGGCCTTGGAGTATAGGGCCCGTGCTACCGTACACGCATGCCTCATCGCGCCATCGTCGCAGCATTGAGCGCCGCGTTTGCATGTCTTGCGCTGACCGTCACCGCGGCCTCACCGACAAGGTCGTCAGCGAATTCCGCACCACGAAGTGGCTGCTTCGCCGGTGGTGAGGGTTACCTGCGCGCGCGCCTTCGTGGCGCGCTCGATCTCGACCTCGACTGGAAGGACGCCGACATGGAATGCGCCGGCGGGCCTCGTCCACCGGGCAAGGACAATCGCAGCAACGGCGTGCGCGTGAGCATCGCGGGCCCTGCGCGCGGCGACGGCCGCCGCATCCGGCTGGTGTTCGGCATCGCCGGAGTGGGCGAAGGCGCGGGTGGGCAGGCGCTGCGCACCAATGTGACGCTGCTGTTCGAAGGCGAGAAGCGGATCTTCGCCACGCAGGGCGACGACAAATGCACGGTGGATTCGATGACCCAGCATCGCGTCGAGACACTGGGCGGCGACCGCGCGGTCTACCGCGTCGTCGCGCGCGGCTTCTGCATGGGCCCCGCGACGAGCCTCTCCCGGGAAGAGCGCGTGTTCATCACGAGCTTCGATTTTGCAGGCCGCGTCGAATTCGGTGACGATGACCGCCATGCGAACCCTGAAACGACCTGAAACCCCGCGCCTGATCTCGCTCGTGTTCGTGCTGGTGGCCTCGCTGGCCGCGTCGCCCCTGTTCGCGCAGTCGGGGCCGATCGAAGACCTCGCGAAGTTTCCGCAGGCCAAACTCGAGATCAGCGCCGCGAAGGTCCACGTGTTCGATGTGTGGCTGGCGGATACGCCTGCACGGCAGCAGCAGGGCCTCATGTTCGTGCGATCGCTCGCCCCGCTCAAAGGCATGTTGTTCGTCCACGAACAGCCGCGCCCGATGACGATGTGGATGAAGAACACCTACATCCCGCTCGACATGGTGGTCATCGACACCAAAGGCCGGATCCAGGAGATCGTCGAGAACGCCACACCGCACTCGCTCGACACCATCCGCAGCAAACTTCCGGCTCGCGCGGTACTCGAGATCGGCGGCGGCGAGGCGCGCCGGCTCGGGCTCAAGCCAGGCCAGCAGGTCCGCCATCCGGCCCTGGCGATATCGGAGCCCTAGCCACTCCGGCCGGCTTTTCTACTGAAGAGAGGCCGCTGTTATGATCCGCCCACTTCCAGGGGAGGATCCCATGAAAAGAACTTGCAGCCTGATGCTCGCGGCCGCCATGACGGCGTTCACCGGTGCCGATGCGATCGCCGGGGCTCCCGAAGGGAGCTGGTACGTCGCGCCGCAGATCAACGGACTCTGGCTGGACGACGCCCGCGCCGCGGATGACGATATCGGCGCCACCCTGGCTGTCGGCCGGACGCTGAACACCAACTGGGATGCCGAAATCTTCCTCTTCGGCTCCGAACACGACCGTGCGGGCGGCGAGTCGCTGGAACTGCCCGGCCTCGGCGTGCAGCTCAATCGCGTGTTCTACCGCGAAGGCCGGGTGAATCCGTTCCTGAGCATCGGGCTCGCACGCGGCCGGGCAGTGTTCAGCGACACGCCGAACGACAGCGGGTTGCTCGGGCTCTATGGCGCAGGCGTGCTCATCGACCTGGGCCCACAGAAGACCGACGGCAGCCAGTTCCAGCTTCGCGGAAGCCTCGGCGCGCGACGCGCGTTGACCACCGACTTCCCCGAGAAGGCCGTGGACTACGTGGCCGGACTGGGCCTGCAATATTCCTGGGGCGGCTCCCCCGCTCGCCGCAACGTGGACAGCGACGGCGACGGCGTCTACGACGACCTGGACCAGTGCCCGGGCACGCCCGCCGGCACCCCCGTCGACGCCAATGGATGCCCGCTGCCGCAGGATGATGACGGCGATGGCGTGACCAACGACATCGACAAGTGCCCGGGCACGCCCGCCGGCGCGAAGGTGGATGCCGTGGGCTGCGAGCTCGACAGCGATGGCGATGGCGTCGGCGACAGCCGCGACCAGTGCCCGAACACGCCCGCCGGCGCGAAGGTGGACGAGCGCGGCTGCGAACTCGACACCGATGGTGACGGCGTCGTGGACAGCCAGGACAAGTGCCCCGATACCCCGAAGGGCGACCGCGTCGATGCGATCGGCTGCTCGTTCAAGGACGAGATCAAACTACCCGGCGTGGTCTTCGAGACCAACAAGGCGGACCTGCTGCCCGAAAGCATCCCGGTGCTCGAAGGCGCGATCGCCACGCTCAAGCGTTATCCGGATCTCACCATCGAAGTGGCGGGACACACGGACAGCCGCGGGTCGGATGCCTACAACCTCGACCTCTCGACGCGACGTGCGGCCACCGTGCTCAAGTTCCTGCAGGATGGGGGCGCGGCCAACAAGCTCACGTCGCGTGGTTACGGCGAACGGCAGCCCATCTCGAGCAACAACACCGATGATGGCCGTCAGCAGAACCGCCGCGTGGTGCTGCGCGTCCTGAATTGAGCGCGCCCGACGACACGCTGATCCGTGGCCTGATCCAGCAGGCCGACCGGGCCGCTGCCGCGGGTCAGCGTGACGAGGCGCAGAGATTGCTGGCGCGCGCCGTGGCGGCCGCGCCCGACCACCCGCTCGTGCTCAACGCGCGAGGTGTGCTGGAA